>JBBSCG010000025.1:0-28202 GCA_038250515.1 Candidatus Limnocylindria bacterium | reverse complement strand
CGCAGCCCGAGATAGCGGTGGTGGGTGGCGACACATAATGGGCTCTCAGGGAACCGGTATTTCGACTGACGATCGCTGCGGGCGTCGTTTCGTCACGTAGCGGTTCTCGGCGGGATCGGTATCGGCCGCGTGGGTCGACATTGCGAGATAAGGGGTCCCAGAGGGTCCGTTACGCGTACCGCCGGAGTGTCAGCTTCATGCACTGCGTCTGAGTCACGCGCTGGTGGCGTCGTCGGTCGATGCGGGCATGGCAGCCTCGACCGCGTCCACCAGGTCACGGAAGTCGAACGGTTTGCGCACGACCGGAGCGAGATCGGCCAGTCGTTGGGCGCTCTCGTCGTCGACGGCGGTGACGAAGAGCACCGGCAGCTCCCGGTACTGCGGCCGCTCGCGCAGTGAGTGCACGATCTGCGCGCCATCCTCGTCGGGAAGCATGTGGTCCAGGATCAGCAGATCAGGAAGCTCATCCCCGCGCTCCACCAGGCGTCGGTACAACTGCTCGGCATCGCCGAAGTCCTCGACCTGATAGCCGACCTCCTCGAGCACCGATACGATCGCATGCCGAATGAGCGGCTCATCGTCCACCACCCAGATCTCAGGCATCGGTCGCTCCTTCGGGTACGTCGCAGATCGTGCGTGGCTCACGGTACTCGTTGCTCAAGGGCTCTACCATGCCGGGCATGACCGCACGTCGCCTGCCACCGCCGCGCCTCATCGGTTCGTTCGGCTCCGGCATCGTGGATTTCGTCGACAATGCGTGGCGTTTTCTGGCCGGCAACATCGTCTTCGGTGTGCTGCTGTTGGTCATCTCGGTCCTCGTCGCCCGCACCCCGCTAGCCTACCTCCTGGCCATCATCTTGATCCTGCCGGTTGCCGGCCTGATGCGCATGGCGGCGGTGCAGGTGCGAACCGGTTCCGCTCGCCTGAGCGACTTCGTGAGTCCGATGCGCCGGCCATGGGCCATCTTGCTGCTCGGCAGCGTGCAGCTCGTCGCAGCGCTGGTCATGTGGATCGACGTCGTCGTGGGGCTCGGCTCGGGCCAGCTGCTGCCCGCGGTGCTGGCTGTCGGCGCGATCTACCTCCTGCTGGCGATCTGGTCCTTCGCGCTTGTCAGCTGGCCGATCCTGCTCGATCCGCATCGCGATGGGGAGGCCATTCGTCCCCGTCTACGGTTGTCGCTCCAGCTTCTGCTCGCGCACCCGATGCGCATTCTCGCCTTCGCAATCCTCAGCGGCGTTCTGCTGGGACTGGCGACGGCCGCCATCGGGATCATCGTCACCGTCGGGCTCGCGCTCATCTGGCTGTCGATCGCGAATTTCTCGCTGCCGTTGGCCGACCGATTCGAGGAGCAGCCGGACGGCGACGCGGAGGAGCCAGGCGCCGTCGAGTAATGTCTTGAGGCCTAAGATCCGCCAGGTGAACGACACGATCCGAACCGAACGTCTCGAGCTGCCGCTGCTGACGGCCCCACAGCTCGCCGCCCTCGGCCAAAGGCAACCGCCGTCGGACCTCGAGGCGACCCTGTCCGACGAGTGGCGCGACGACGTCGTCTGGCTGGCCGGCATGCGCCTGCGCCAGGTTGGCGAGCACCCGGACCACGAACCGTGGCTGCTGCGCGCGATCGTGCTCAGCGAAGGCGACCGACCGGCAATCGGGCATATCAACTTTCACGGCCCGCCCAACGAGCACGGCGTTCCGGAGGTCGGCTATGGGCTGCTGCCCGAGTTTCGCGGCAAGGGCTATGCGATCGAGGCCGTGCGCGGACTCTTCGACTGGGCCAGGACCGAGCAAGGCGTCAGGCGCTTCCGCGCGTCGACCGCGCCCGACAACGGGCGATCGCAGAACCTCCTGCGCAAGCTCGGATTCGCGCAGATCGGCGAGCAGTGGGACGAGGACGACGGCCTCGAATGGGTCTTCGAAACGACCGACTAGAGCCAGTCGTCGCCGGCAAGCACGCCCGGCGCGATCTCCGACTCGAAGAGACGCAGCTCCTCGGCGCCGATCTTGTACGCGTGCTCATCGGTCGGAAAGGCGCCTGAGCGCACGTCCGCCACGAACGCCTCGAGGCCGGCTCGCATATCAGCCGCGACGTGGGCGTACTGCTTCACGAAGCGCGGCATCTCGTGTTCGTTGATGCCCAGCAGGTCGTGCCACACCAGCACCTGGCCATCGCACCCAGCACCCGCCCCGATGCCGATGGTCGGGATGCGCAGTGCCCGCGTGATCGCCTCCGCGACGCGTGCCGGCACCGCCTCGAGCACGAGCGAGAAGCAGCCCGCAGCCTGCAGCGCCAGCGCATCGGCGTAGAGCTGGCGCGCCTTGGCAGCTGTCCGTCCCTGCGCCTTGTAGCCGCCCAGCGCGGTCGCCGTCTGTGGCGTCAGCCCGAGATGGCCCATCACCGGGATGCCGGCACCAACGATCGCGCGTGCGCGCGACAGCATCGGTCCTGCGCCTTCCAGCTTGACGCCCTGTGCGCCGGCATCCTTGACGAGGCGCATCGCGTTGCGCACCGCTTCCTCGTCGGAAACCTGGAAGGCCCCCAGCGGCATGTCGACCAGGAAGAAGGCCCGATGCGTCCCGCGCCGCGCCGCCCGCCCCAGCATCACCATCTCGTCCATGCTGATTGGCGTCGTGTCGGGATAGCCGAGCACGTTGTTCGCCGCCGAGTCGCCGGTGAACACGATGTCGACGCCCGCCGCATCGGCCAGGCGTGCGCTGGGGAAGTCGTAGGCGGTGACCATCACGATCTTGTCACCGCGCTGCTTCATTTCGGCGAAGTCGGTGATCGCCACGGGAATGCCATTGCTGCTCATGACCCGGCAGTTTCCTCTTCCAGGCGCACATTGTCTATCAACCGTGTTTGACCGATGCGGACCGCCGCCGCCAGCGTCGGTCCGTCGAGATCCGCCACCGAGACGTAGTCGACGTCGAGCCCTTCCAGCACGCGGCAGGCGGCGGCCACCGGATCTGCGCCGTGGCGCCAGGCCTGCCTGCCTGCCTCGAGCGCACGCGGCAGCGCCAGCGCCTGGTGGCGCTGGTCGGATGTCAGGTAGACATTGCGCGACGACAGCGCCAGCCCGTCGCCGTCTCGCACGATCGGCACGACGCGGATCTGCAGCGGAAGGTCGAGGTCGCGCACCATGCGTCGGATGACACTCGCTTGCTGCGCGTCCTTCTGCCCGAAATAGGCGCGTGTCGGCTGCACGATGTTGAACAGCTTCAGGCAGACCGTCGCGACGCCCCGGAAGTGGCCTGGGCGCGCCTCGCCCTCCAGCATCGCGCCGAGGCGTTCGACCTCGACCCACGTCTCGAAGCCGTCGGGGTACATCTCGTCGGCGCTCGGCGCGAAGAGCAGATCGACGCCGGCCTCTGCCGCCGTGCGCACGTCGGCCGCCTCGTCGCGCGGATAGTGGTTCAGGTCCTCATGCGGCCCGAACTGCGCCGGGTTGACGAACAGGCTGACGACGACGAGGTCGCACTCCGCCCGCGCGGCGTGAATCGACGCGAGATGGCCGTCGTGGAACGCGCCCATGGTCGGCACCAGGCCGATGCCCTGGCCTCGGGCTGGCTCCAGGGCCTGCCGCGTCTCCTCGACGGTGCGCACGATTCTCACGGTTTGGTCGCCTCGGCCAAGGCCCGATACAGTGGCTCGACCTCCGGCGCCTGCTCGCGCAGCGCGGCCAGGTGCGCATCGACCGTCGACCAGTCGCCGCGGGCGATTGGTCCGGTCAGCTGGAAGCCATTCTCGATCGTGCGCTGCATGAGCGGCACAAGGCCCTCCGGCGGCGCGCCAGCCTGCTCGAACAGTTCCGCGGCGGTCCGATACAGCGTCACCAGGAAGTTGCTGGCGATCGCTGCGCCGGCGTGGTACAGGGCGCGGTCCGCATCGGCCAACGGAAAGGGGCGCAGGCCAAGCGTGCGCGCCAGCCAATCCGCCTGGGCCGCGGCAGTATCGGTCTCGTAGGTGATGGCGGCGTAGGCGCCATCGAGCTGCTCGGCGCCGCGGTCGCGGGTGAAGGTCTGCAGCGGGTGCATGCTGAAGCGTTTCGTGTGCGGGTCGAGGTTCGACAGGGGGGTGGCGCCCGAGACGTGCGCGATCCACGGCCCCAGCGTCACCCGCTGCGCGACCTCGGCGATGGCCACGTCGGGCACCGCAAGGATGATTAGCTCAGCTTTTCGGTCCGGTTCGCGGCCGGTCGTCAGGGCAAGCCCGCGCTCGCGCAGGCGTGCGGCGATGGCACCTCCCGCGCGTCCGCTGCCGACGACGTGCACCCGCTCGATCATGCCCATTCAGTCTAGTCGCGGTGCACGTCGAGCACGACGTAGGCGGGATCCGCGGTCGAGCTGAGATGGGCGGTGATGCCCTCGGCGGAGCGCTGCTTGTCCAGGATGGCCTTGCCGTCCCACGTCGCCAGCGACTCGTTGAGCAGGTCCGCTCCGATGGATCGCGACGTGTTGAGCAGCCGCGGCAGGTAAGCAAGATAGGGCGCCGCAACCTCCTCGACGCGACCCGGCTCGTCCGACCGGACGCTGAGCACGACCTCTTGGGGCGGCACACCCACCAGATCGAGCTGCACGCCGTTGCTCGCCGTGCCGAGCTCGTGGTGCGGGCCTGCAGAGGCGAACGTCATCCCGAAGCGTTCGGCGAGCTGGGCTTTGATGGCATCGGTTGTCGGATCCGCTCCATGGTCCGCGTGCGAGCTCGCCGGTGCCGGGGACGTCGGCGCGCAGGCGGCGAGGAGCAGCGCGCCCGTGAGCACCGTGGCGAGTCCGGGTCGTTTCACTATCTGGAAGTATCAGCGATCGGGAGGAGCCTACCAGCGGGCACGAGCCCCGAAAACACGTCCAGGCTCTCCGACGATGCTCGCCATCTGGAAAATCGGCCATTGGCGAGGGCGTCGCGCCGCGCGAGCCACGTCTGCTTCTCCGATACGTTCAGATGGCGGAATGCCCCCGCGCCGACGGGCTGGCCTCAGTGGAGGACGCCGCGCAACGCCGAGCGTGCGGCATGGTAGCCACACAGCCCATGCACCCCACCTCCCGGCGGCGTCGACGAGGAGCAGATGAAGAGCGACGGATCAGGCGTCGAATACGGGTCCAACCGTACCGCGGGCCGGGTGAAGAGCTGGGTCAGGCCCTGCAGACCGCCGTTGATGTCGCCGCCGACGTAGTTTGGGTTGTAGCGTTCCAGCTCGGCCGGCCCCTTGACGCTGATGGCCAGCACCCGATCCCGCACGCTCGGCGCGAACCGCTCGATCTGCTTCAGGATCGGCTCGGTCATGTCCACGTCCGAACCGTTCGGCACGTGGCAGTAGGCCCAGACCGTCTGCTTGCCGTCCGGCGCGCGCGTCGGATCGAAGAGCGATTGTTGGGCCAGGAGCACGAACGGGCGCTCGGGGATCCGGCCGCCGGCGACCTCGTTCTCGGAGGCGACGATCTCCTCGAGGGTGCCACCCAGGTGCACCGTTCCGGCCTGCAGCAGGTCCGGGTTGCGCCAGGGGATCGGTCCGTCCAGCGCCAGGTCGATCTTGAATGAGCCCGGCCCGTACCGAAAGCGCCGCAGCTGCGCCGCGTACAGCCCACCCACCCGCGAGCCCGCCACCGCAAGCACCTGCTTCGGCGTCAGGTCCAGCAGCACAGACCGATGCGCCGGCAGCTCGCCCAGGCTGTTGACCTCCTGGCCGGTGACGATCTCGCCGCCGATGCTGCGCAGGTACGAGGCGAGCGCGTCGGCGATCGACTGCGAGCCGCCGCGCGGCATCGGCCAGCCGACGGCATGCGCGCTGGCGGTGAGCGTCATGCCGAATGCCGCGCTGATCGGACGGTCGAGGCGCAGCATCGAGTGGGCGGACGTGCCGGCCAGGAGCGCCCGGGTCCGTGGCTCGCGGAACGGGCGCGCGAGCAGCGTCGTGGGAAGCAGGCTGAGCATGCCGAAACGACCGAGCGCAAGCGGATGTCGCGCGGCGTGGAATGGCCGCAGCGGGCCGAGCATCTCGTCCACGATCAGATCCCAGTCGCGGACGATCGGCTGCATCAGGCGCCGATAGCGATCGGCGTCGCGGCCGAGTCCCCTGGCGGTGCGGTCGAGGTCACGCCAGACGAGCGCCGCTGATCCATCGTCGAGCGGATGCGCGATCTGGACCGGCGGCTCGATCCACTCCAGGCCGTGATCGGCCAACGGCAGCGCCGCGAAGAACGGTGAGGCGCGACCCAGCGGGTGGATCGCACTGCAGATGTCGTGGATGAAACCGGGAAGCGTCAGGTCGGCGGACCGCGACCCGCCGCCGACCGTCTCGTTGCGCTCGACGACCAACACGGAGCGCCCGTCGCGCGCCAGCTCGATCGCCGCGGCGAGGCCATTCGGTCCGGCGCCGACGATCACCGCGTCGGAGCTCTCGCGCATCGGGCTCATGCGCTAACGGTAGACGCTAAGGAGCGGGAGCCGATGGTCGCTGAACCCACCGGGTGGAGATAACGGACAACTTGTGGTCCGGCTCGACCGGAGGTTAGCGGTTTCGGTCACCAGGCGGCAGATGCCGCCAGGCAAGACCCTAGTCCGCGCTGCAGTCGCCTCTTCTTGTTCGTTAGCTCCACGGGGTGGCACATGGGCTGCGGGCGGACCTTGCGGTCTCGACCAACGGCTTCAGTGGCGGCGCAGCCACCGGACGGGCGGTGCCGCCGCGTACACGTAAGAGCGTCGCACGGCGCAGTGATGCAGCTAGTGCATCAAATCTCGCCACTGGGCCCGGATTGGTGCTGCGCGATCCATCCCGCGCATCACACGTCGCCAGTCCCGGCTCAATGGATCGAGACGCTAGCGCACCCCGGGTTCGAACTCGACCTCGACCAGCGGGGCGCTGGCCACCATCAGGTCGAGGTCGTAGCCCCAGTTCGCCGCGATCTTGCCGAGGGCGTTGCGTCGCTCCTCGATGTCGGTGATCGGCCGCGCCGTGGCCGGCAGGTCGGCCACCACGCCGTCGGTGAGGTGGAACGTGAAGCGCGGGTCGGCCAGCAGGTTGGCGTACCAGCCGCGCCGCCCGGGCTGCCCGCTGATGTAGATCCGTCCGCCAATATTGTGGAACCCGAGCTCGACCCGGCGAGCCTGACCACTCTGCCGGCCGTGCGTGGTGATCTCGACAAGGTGGCCGCGCTCGAGAGCACGAGCCACCTGCACGTCGAACACTGGATGAGCACGTGCCGTCATGGCGCCACGCTCACTTTCCGCTCCTCGTTGCCGCGCAGCAGCGTCAGCTCGAGCGGCGCATCCGCCGCGACCGAGCCGAGGACTTCGAACAGATCATCGGCGCTGCTCACCGGCTTGCCCGCAGCCGCCACGATGAGGTCGCCCTCGGCGACGCCTGCGCGCGCAGCGGGGGAGTCATCCTCGACCTCGCGCACGAGGAGCCCGTCACGCTCCTCCAGCCCGACCGCTCGGCGCAGTTGGCGCGCCACGTGTGAGGGCGCAAGGCCGACGCCCAGGTGGCGGCGCTTCGGCGTCTCCCCGCGGCTCAGCGCGTCGAGGCGCGTGCGTAGCGCCGAATCCGCCGGGATGGCGAGGTAGAAGCCACTCCCCAGGCGGTTGGTGTTGATGCCGAGCAGCTCGCCGGCCACGTTCACCAGCGGCCCGCCGCTCGAGCCGGGCATCAGCGGCGCGGTGTGCTCCAGGCTGCCGCCAATTTTCCGTCCGCGCGGACCGCGGAACGCGCGTCCCACGCCGGAGATCAAGCCGAAGGTGACTCGCGCACCAGCGCCTGCCGGGTTGCCAAGGGCCACCACCGGGCTCCCGACGCCAACTGCATCCTTTGCCCACCCGATCGCCGCGGCCCCCGACGTCTCCACCCGGAGCACGGCGAGGTCATTGTCGGCATCGACGCCGAGCACGGACGCATCGGCCTCACGCCCGTCGGCGAAATAGACATGCACATCGTCGCCGTGCAGGTTGTGCGCGTTGGTCAGCACCTTCCCGTCGTCAACGACCACACCAGACCCGCCGCGCCATCGGTTACCGATACCGACCGTCGACGGACCGACCTTCTCGGCGATCTCCCTAATGGACTTGCCGAGCTCTTCCAGTGGACCCATCGATCTCTCCTTCTGCTAACTTGCAAGTTGCAAGTTACACCGTAAGAAGGAGATGTCAAGACCGATGACGTACGATCCGTCGATGACCGATACTTCGCCGCTGGCGGTGGCCCTCGAGCGGGTGGGCGACCGATGGAGCCTGCTGCTGGTCGAGGCGCTGCTGCCCGGTCCGCGACGCTTCAACGAGCTGGCGGATTCTGTCGAAGGAATTGCGCCGAACATCCTGACCGACCGGCTGCGACGCCTGGAGGCCGAGCGCGTCGTCCGCTCCAAGCCGTACTCCGACCGACCGCCGCGCGTGGCGTATGAGCTGACCGCGGAAGGTCAGGAGCTTGCGGGCGCGCTGCGGCTGCTCGCCGACTGGGGATCGCGTGCCGGGCGTGACGCCGAGCCGATCCATCATGCGGTATGCGGCACGCCGGTCGAGGCGCGCTGGTACTGCCCGACCTGCGACCGTGCCGTCGAGTCCGCGGAAGCCGACGAACTCCGTCGCCTTTAGGCGTGAGGTCGCGGTCCCCCCGCCAAGGTCAGTCGCTCGATGAGGCGGGCTTCAGCGTGAACTCGACGGTGAAGGGTAACGGCGGCTGGATTTAGCCCCCGCCGGAACACGGCGGATCATCGCGACGCCTTGCGTCCGAGCAGGCTGACGACCGGCGCCCGCCAGACGAACGCGGATGGCGGCAGGTCCGACCAGCGACGCAGCGTCTCGTTGCGCACGCGCTGACGCTCGTCGGGCTGCAGCGGCTCGAACACATCATCACGTTCCCAGTTTTCGAGCAGGCCCAGGTAATCCTCCGGGGTGTACTGGTGCTCCACAAAATCCCGTAGCGCGTCGACATCCGCGAATCCGGCGTCGCGCAGCTCCTCTGCGCCTGATTCGACCGATGCGAACGGATTCGTTTCATAGTTCGATGCATCCTCGGGCAGGTCGAGCTCGTCGGCCAGCTCGTCGAACATGCGCAGTGGCTGAAAGTCGGTCTCGTCCTCGACCCAGGTGACCGCAGCAAGCCAGCCTTCCGGGTGGAGGACGCGACGAACCTCGCGCAGCGCCGCCGCCCGATCCGGCACAAGCTGGAGCACGAACGACGTCAGCGCGACGTCGCAGGAGGCATCTGGCAGCGGAATGGACTGTGCGTCGCCCGCCACGAGCCTGAGGCGTCCGTTCGCGCCGACGCGTTCGTGCGCGAGGGCGCGCATCCCCAACGAGGGATCGACCCCGACCACGCGCAGCGTCGGCCATCGGTCAAGGGCGGCGGTTGCCAAGAGGCCGATGCCGGTGCCGACGTCGACCAGTTGTGCATCGGTCCGCCGGTCGAGCTGGTAAGCGACACGGTCAAGCAATCGCAGTGCGGTCGGCGCGATGACCGGGCCCCACCAGTCGCGATAGCGCACGGCCGCACGGTCGTAGGAGTCGCTGACATCTGACATCTGTGAGATTTGCTAGAGACGGGCGCCTGAGTGGTCTGGCGGCTCGCGCCGCTCGATGGGTTCGCCGGGAACCTGCAGCGTCAGGCCGTTGACGCTGCGATCTTCGGCGCGCTGCTGCTCCTCGGCGACGATGGCCGGCGGCGGCCGCCGATGCAGGATCTGCTGCTCGAGCCCGGCCAGAAACGTGCCGATCGACTGGCTCGCACCCGAGAAGGAAGGCAGCGGACGCGGGGGCTTCGGCTCACTCATCGGGCTGATTATCCCCCTCGCGCAAACAGTGCCGGTTCCAGCCGCACGGCTAGAACGGCTTGAAGATCATCAACCAGATGATGACGGCCAGGCCGATGCCGCCGATCGCCGCCAGTTGGATCGGTACGGATGAGGACAGCAGCTCGGCCAGATACTGCGAAGGCATCGGCTCAGGCGACGCGACCTCCGTCGAACCACGGGACTGGATGCCTACCGCGGTGCGCAGCCGCTTGTAGTACGGCGTCGCCATGGCATACATCGCGGCCACTACGAGGATCAGCACGCCGATCGCGGCCCAGATCCAGCCGCGGCTCCAAAAGCCGCCCGCAAAGCCCGCCGCGATCCCGGCCAGCAGCAGCAGGAGCAGCGACGCGTAGGTCATCCCCAAACTGCGGCTGGACTGGTCGAGCAGCGCCGCGATGCGCTCAGGCGACCGCTCGCGCCGCAGCCCGAAGGCCGCCATGGCCGACGCACCGTGACCGAGCACGAAGCCGAACGCGCCCAGGACGTGCAGGAACACGATCCACGGATAGAGCTGCATCGGTCAAGCCTAGAGCAGCGGCGCACGCGCGCGAGGTCCTCAGCTCCCGCCGATGAAGTGCAAGATGGAGTCGAGGTCGGGCAGCCGGCTTTCTGCCTCGAACAGGAAGAGTGCGCCGACCAGCAGGCTGAACGTGCCGGCGATGACGCCCACGACGATGTAGATCCGCTGACGCAGCTGGCTGGCCACGAAGCCGGTCGCCGACAGGATGATGATCGCGGTGTTGCTGATCAGCAGGCCAACGATGAAGGAAATCATCATCGGTACGCCCAGGCCCAGGCTGGCGGCGCCGCCGACCGTCGTGATGAGGATGATCTGCGTCCCGGTCTCAGCACCCACGCCGTGGATCATCCCGACGCCGAACGCGGTGCGCACGCCGTACGAGCTCATTTCGACCGGCTCGACGTGCTCATGGCCGTGCAGCCTGGCCTGCAGCCTCCGCCAGCCGTAGCGCGCCGAGTCGAAGACGAGCATCCATCGGCTTCTCATCCTGAACTCGTGCCCGTGGCGTGCGTACTGGTAGAGCGAGAAGAAGACCCATGCGCCGAGGATGATGAGGGTGATGCCCACGACGCGGCCCATGATCGGGTCGACCCAGTCGGGGAGCAGGGCGCCGAACATGAGTGCCGCGATGCCCAGGACCGCGACCACGAACGCGTGGCCCAGCGCGTACAGCGTGCCGAGCAGGATGGCGCGTCCCTGCTCTGAAGTGAAGCGCCGGCGGGTGAGGCGGTGCGCGTGCTCGTGCTCTGCGCTGTCGGGCCGCTGGGCGTGTGCCGCGAGCTCGGCCGGCCCACCGTGCGGATGGCTCGGCGCTCCCGCAGCATGGTGCTCGGCGTGACCCTCTTCGGCGGCCTCGGCGGCCGCGGTGGTGCTGGTGATGTCGACGATCGCGGCGATGTGGTCCCAGTCGATGCCGTGCCGGATGCCGAGCAGCAGTGCGGTGAGCAGGAGCGTTCCGGCGCCGGCGGCGGGAGTCACCCCCGACTGGCCGACGCATCCCGCGGAGAGGATGACGAGTGCGGTGAGGGCGGCGACAGTGCCGAGCCGCCGTTTCGAGAACGTCATCGCGTTGGATGCTACGGGACGCCGCCTCTTATTGCAAGCCAGTGCAATAAGAAATCGGCCCGTATACTGCGTGGCGTGAAGTCCCCCATCACGTCGTCAACGGCTCCCAGTGGCGGCGACGTTTCGGACGGGCCGCGCTGGCGGGAAGTGCCCGACCTGTTTCGCCGCCGCGGCATGCGCTGGACGCCGCAGCGACGAGCCGTGGTGCGCGTTCTGGCCAACGCGAGCGGTCACGTGACGGCGACGGAGCTGATCGAGCGCTGCCGAGCAGACGACCCATCGACCACGCCGTCGACCGTGTACCGCACGCTCGACGTCCTCGAGGAGCTCGGCCTCGTTCGCCACGCGCACGATGCCGACGGCCGCGAGGAGTTCCACGTGCAGCCGAGCGCGGAGCACGGCCACCTCTACTGCTCGGTCTGCGGCGGACGGTGGGAGGTCGCCGACAGCCAGGCCCAGGCGGTGCTGCGTGCCTTCGCCTCCACCGACGGATTTTCGGTCGACCTGTCGCACATGACGGTCGTGGGCATTTGCCGCAGTTGTGCAGAGTCGTCGCGCGAATGACGTTCCTGAGGTTTCCGGCGGCGTTGCCAGGCGACCCGGCAGATGTAGCGATCCTGGGCGTGCCGATCGGCGTCTCCTATGCGGACTCGGCGGATGCCTGCGCCGATGCCCCGGCCGCCATCCGCGTGCGCTCCCAGCGCCTGGCGCGCTCCGTCGACCACCACGATTTCGACCTTGACGGACCGATGCTTCCCGTCCCGCTGCGGGTCGTCGACTGCGGCGACGTTTCCGGTGCGGCGGCGGCCGAGCAGACGGTGCGCTCGGTGCTGGCCGCCGGTTGCGTGCCGCTGATCCTGGGTGGCGATGACTCGGTGCCGATCCCGGCGCTGCGTGCCTTCTCGACGCCACTCACCGTGGTGCAGGTGGATGCGCATCTCGACTTCCGCGACGAGGTGCAGGGCGTGCGCGACGGCTACTCCTCACCGATGCGCCGCGCGTCGGAGATGCCGCACGTCGAGCGCGTCGTGCAGGTCGGCCTGCGTGGCGTGGGCAGCGCTCGGTCTTCGGACGTGGCCGATGCGCGGCGCGCCGGCAACCTCCTCGTTACTGCTCGCGAGCTGCGGACGCGTGGCGTCGGCTGGCTGCTCGGTCAGCTGCCCGCCGGTGCAGATGTCTTCCTCAGCTTTGATCTCGACGGCCTCGATCCGTCGCTCGTCGGAGCGGTCAGCGCCCCGTCGCCGGGCGGCGTCTCGTACGACGAGGCCTGCGACCTGCTCGCCAGCCTGGCGGCTCGCTGCCGGATTGCCGGCGCGGCGTTCACGGAGCTCGTGCCCTCCCGCGACGTCAACGAGCTGTCGGCGCTGGTCGTGGTTCGACTGGTGACGCGCCTGATCGCCGGCATTGCCAGGAGCCGCGGATGAGGTTCGGCGCGATCACGTTGGCGGCTTCGCTGCTGCTGACCGCCTGCGAGTCGACGCCATCGCCCAGCCCGTCAATCGTCAGCAGCCCATCGACTATCGCGACGCCTTCCGCCACGCCGTCACCGACACCTTCACCGAGCCCGAAGCCTCTGGCCGAGGGCACGATCGTTCAGGTCCTGGTCGACGGCTTGAACATCCGGACATCGGCCTCGAAGAACGCCTCGGCGGCGGGCGTGGTCCAGGCCGGTCAGCGAGTGGCGATCGTCTCCGGCCCGGAGAGTGCCGACGGCTTCAGCTGGTACGAGGTCAGCCGTGGCCGCGATGCCGCGCGAGGCTGGCTGGCTGCCGGCACGCCCCGGGAATCGTGGCTGACGCCCGTGTCGAGCGGCCGGATCGCGGCGCGGTACCGGAAAGGTGACCGCGTCGGCATCGGTCTCATGGATGCTGATGGCCAGCACCAGGTCGTGCTCGAGGGAGCGCCGACCAGGATCGCCTGGTCGCCGGATGGCCGGCGCATCGCCTTCGCACAGCCCGGACTGGTAAATGGCACGTTCGAAAACTTCGTCATGCAGGCCGACGGCAGTGAGCGTCAACCCATCGCCGAGGGCAACGACTTTGCCTGGTCGCCCGACAGCACGCGCCTTGCGGTACCCGAGGGAAATCGGATCGCGCTGCGCTCGGCGGAGGACGGTCAAGACGTCGGGCGGCTGTCGCTGGGCGGGCTGGCGTCAGTGGGCGACCTCGCCTGGTCGCCCGACAGCCAGCTGATCGCCTTCACCGCGGCTGGCAGGGCGAAGGGCGATCGCGACGTGTATGTCATGCGCTCGGACACCGCCGCGCTCAAGCGCCTGACCGATGCCGGCGTGAATGACACCCCGGTCTGGTCGCCATCCGCCAACCGGCTGGTCTTCAACTCGCCCGATGGCGTGCTCATCAGCGATCCGGCGGGCGAAGACGTGCGCAAGCTGAGCGATGGGCGAGTGGCTCCCGGCGGCTGGTCGCCCGACGGCCTCTTCTTGCTCATCAGCCGCTTCGGCAGCCTCGACTCGCTCGATTTGCGCCTGCAGGGCTCCGGTACGCTGGCGGCGGACGACGCAGTGAGCGTGGTGCGCGCCGGCTCGTGGTCGCCGGACGGGACGCATATCGTCTATGAACGCGCCGCGAAGCAGGGCGACGCGGTCGAGACCTGGATCGCGGATCCGGATGGCAGCGGGGCAACCAAGCTGCCGAACGCCGCGGGTCTGGCGGCCTGGCAGTCCGTGCTCGGTGGACGCTGACCGCCGGTTCTGGGTGTGGCGAGCAACGCCGGCCAAACCTTCACGCGCTGAGAGCACCATACTGACCCGCTGAGGAGCCGTTATCGGCGTCCTCGTTGGGATGCAACGATACCGATCTGCTGGGGAGCCGTTATCGCGCCACGTCGTTCCGGATGCAGCGATACCGGTTCCGGCATGGGCAATTAGACCGTCAAGCCGGTGGCCGTGTCTAGATACGGGTCCCGGAAAGGCCCGTTACGGTGCCAAGCCGCCGACGTTGAAAGATACCGGTTCCGGAAGGACCCGGTACGGTGCGAGGCCGCTGCCGTCGAGGGCGAGTCGCGGCCCGACCCGACGACCTACCGCACGTCGAGGGTTGCGTTCTCGCGCGAGCTGCGCTCGAGGTAGCTGAACAGGAAGAACGCGATGACCGCGTAGGCACAGCCGATCCCGAACTCGATCGCGATCAGGCCGCCGACCTGCGAGAGCCCCGCGCCATCGGCCGCCTGGCGGACCGCCTCGAGCCCGTGCGTGAACGGCAAAGCCTGGCTGATGACCTGCATCCAGCCCGGGAGCTCGGAGACGGGGATATTGACGCCGCAGAACAGCAGGAACGCCATCACCAGCAGGTTCGCGCCGAAGAGGCCGTCGCGAAGGCGCAACGACACGGATCCCTGCAATGCGCCGATGGCGTTGCACGAGAAGACGGTGACCACCAGCGCGAGTGCGACCACGCCGAGCGTCGAGGGCTCGAGCCGAACGCCGAGGAAGACGACGCCCACCCCGAACGCGTACAGCGACACGAACAACCCGTTCGCGAGGAACGGCAGGAAGCGGCCGGCGAACAGCGCCACGCGGTTCGCCGGCGTCGCGAGCAGCGCCGGCAGCGTGCCGAACCAGCGCTCGTTCGCAATCGCCATGGTCATGCCGAAGACGCCGGCCAGCGCGCTGACCTGCACAGCGTTGCCGATCGCGAAATAGGCCGGCGACCGCCCGCTGGCATACGACCCCAGCGCGGCGAAGAAGAGCAGTTGGAACGTCGGCCCGCCAATCAGGGTCGGAATGTAGATCGACGGCCGCGCCCAATTGAACAGCATCCCGTAGCTCAGCAGGCCGCCGTTCCAGAACACGCGCCACGCCGCCCGCCACGAATTCGGATTGGTCGACGTCGGCGCAACCAGGGTCCCGGCGGTCATTGGAGTGACAGCGTGGCGTCGCGCCGTGCCTTCTGCAGCACGTAGCGCAGTGCCACGCGCGAAAGGATGTAATAGATGACGGCCAGCACGACGCACATCGCCATCGCGAAGAGCGGCGTCGCCGCATCCGTGCCCATCGCGGCACCACGAATCGCCTCCATGCCCCATGTCGGCGCCAGCGCCCAGCTCAATGGACGGACCCACAAGGGCAGCGTGACGACTGGCACCAGCAGGCCGGTGATGAGCCAGATCGGATATTCCAGAAGATTGCCCAGCGCGTTGGCGTGCCGGTACAGCACGAACGTGGTCGCGATCAGCATCCCCAGGGCGCCGAGCGACAGGACCGCGGCGAGCAGAGCGAAGGGAAGCAGCAGCGGGAACGACGTCTGGATCGGCATGCCGAACAGGATCACGCCCCATAGCAGCGTCGTGCCAATCCCGTAGAAGCCCAGGATCACCGCCCCGAACGTCTGCCCGGCCAGGATGAAGTCGTAGCGCGTCGGCGCGTTGACCAGGAGCTCCAGGGTGCCTTCCCAGCGCTGCCAGGCGATGGCGCCGCCGCAGCCGAACAAGGTTGTGCTCCAGACGCCCATCATGCCGCTGCCCAGTGCCGCGTAGAGGAGGGTCTGCTGCGCGGCACCATTGCCCAGTCGGAACAGGAAGAAGGCCAGGGTCGCGAAGATGAGCGGCGTGATGAAGGTGGTGAGCACGAAGAATTCGCTCATCAGCAGCATCTTCACGTTGAACCAGGTAACGGCCCAGATGAGGTGCAGCGTTCGCATCGGCCTGTCCTAGCCTGAGACCGATGCCGCCCGCGCGGCCTCGTCGGCCGTTCCGGTGCGTGCGATGAGGTCGATGTACGCATCCTCCAGGGTTGGCTCGCGTGTCACCACTTTGCCGATGCGCGTGTCGCCCAGCAGGGCCATCAGGCGTTGGGTGATGCTGGCTCCCTTCTCCGATTGCACCAGGAGGATCTCGGCCTGGTCGCGATCCTCGGCGTTCACGGCGATGACGTCCGGGTCGTGGCGCACGCGCTCGACCGCCTCGGGCGTCACGCCGAACGTCTCGATCTCGACGATGGTCCGATTGGCGATCGCCGCCTTCAGGTCGGCGCCCGTTCCCTCGGCCACGATGCGACCGTCGTTGATCACCGCGATCCGATCGCAGAGCGCGTCGGCCTCGAACATGTAGTGGGTGGTGAGCAGGACCGTCTTGCCGGCCGCGACCAGGCCCTTGACCGTCTGGCGCAGCTCGCGCGCTCCGACCGGGTCCAGACCGATGGACGGCTCATCGAGGAAGAGGACCTGGGGGTCGTGGAGCAGGCCACGCGCGATGTGCAGCCGCTGGCGCATGCCGCGGCTGTAGCCCTCGACTTTTTCTCGGATGCGTCCGGTCAGGCCGACCATCTCCACCAGCTGACCGATGCGCCGCTCCTGCTGCGCCGGGTCGACGCCGTACAGCTCGGCGAAGTACTTGAGGTTGTCGTGTCCGCTCACCCGGTCGTACAGGCCGCGGTCGCCGCCGAATACGTAGCCGATTCGCCTTCGCACCTCGTCGGTCTGGCTGACGACGTCGTGGCCCATGACCCGAGCGGTGCCGCTGGTCGGGATGAGCAGCGTGATCAGCATCTTGATGGTCGTCGTCTTGCCCGCCCCGTTTGGGCCGAGCAGGCCGAAAAGCTGACCCGGCTCGACGGCGAAGCTGACGCCGCGCACCGCGGTGACCTCCATGCGCTTTCGTCGAAGCACGCCGAGGTGCGTCTTGTAGGTGCGCACAAGGTCGACCGCCTCGATGGCGGGAGTTGCCTCGTGGCCGGTCGCGGGCATGGTGGGTCGAAGATCGGTGCTCGCCATGGAGTCAGCCATTCTATCCTGCACGTGCGATGGAGCCCTATTCCTTCATGACCCGCTGGCGCGTCGAGGCGCCTATCGACCGCGTGTTCGAGACGATCGTGAACGTCGAGCGTTGGCCGTCGTGGTGGCGCGGCGTTGGACTGGGGACGCGAGGGCCTGGCGCGTGAGCTCGGCGTGCCCGGTGGAGCGCGAGGAGCTAGAGCTCGGTCTCGACGTCCGGGTTCTCACGTGGCAGGCGCATCGGCGCGTCGTGATCCTCGGGGGTGCCGGGAGCCTGCCAGCCGGGCTCGTCGCTGCCTGGGTTCTCCGGCGGCATCTCGGTCGGCGGCGGCTGCTCGTCGGGCGTCGGCGGAATCTCGTTCGAATCGGGCGGGAGGTTCGGAATGGTCATCTGGGCAGCCGATGCAGCCAGCGTGCCTGGCGGTCCTCCGCAGGCGCATCGGCCGCTAGAACCAGTCCTTCGCCTTGAAGTAGGCCGCGGCGATGATCATCAGCAGGGCCATGCCGATGAGCGACGCCCAGAAGCCGAACGGCGAGTCGAGCCCGGGGATGAAGCGGAAGTTCATGCCGTAGATGCTGGCCACCAGCGTCGGCAGGATGAGCACCACGGTGAGTGCGGTGAGTCGCTTCATGACCGTGTTGAGGTTGTTGCTGGTGACGCTCAGGTTGGCGTCGAGCGTGGCCGAGATGAGGTCTCGATACAGGTCGACCGAATCGAGCACGCGGATGAGATGGTCGTACAGGTCCTGGTAGTACGGCTGAGCCTCGTCGTCGATCAGGCCGACCTCGCGCCGCAGCAGCTGGTTCGCCACGTCACGCTGTGGCGCCAGCACGCGACGCAGCTCCAGCAGCTCACGCTTGATGACCAGGACGTCGCGCAGCGTGGCCCGCCCCCGGTCGCCGGATAGGATCTGCTCTTCGAGGGCGTCGATTCGATCTGAGAGCCGATCGAGCAGCGGGAAGTAGCCGTCGACCACCGCATCCAGGACGGCGTACAGCAGCGCGCCGGCCGAGCCGCCGACGGCCTCGGCTCGCTGCTCCAGGCGCCCGCGCACGTCGGCGAGCGCCGGCGAGGTGGCCCAATGGACGCTGACCAGATAGCCCTTTCCGGCGAAGAGGTGCATCTCGCCGAGCTCGTGGTGCTGCTTGCCCGTGCCGGCGAGCACTTCGTAGGTGACGATCACGTGCTGCTCGTGGTAGGAGTCCATCTTCGGTCGCTGCTGGCGCTTGCGCAGGTCCTCGACAGCCAGCGCATGCAGGTCGAACTCGCGCTCCAGCAGGCCGATGTCATCGTCCTGCGGATCGGCGATATCGAGCCAGACCAGATTGCCGTCCTTGGCGCGCAGTCGATCGATCTCGTCGAGCCTTGCCTCGTCGAGTTTTCTGACCTTGTGACCCGCCTCCAGCACCAGGCAGGTGTGGTTGGCACGACCGTCCATGTGGCGCGAGTGTAAGCGCGCACGGGGAGCGCGGTGGCGGTACGCGACCCGCACAGCTCGGTGATTGATCCTGTACGTCAACGAGATTCCGGATCGCCGCAGCGACGCCGTCGCCGGCAAGCGAACGTTGGTCGTGCGTCTGTCGCCGTCGACCGTCACGCGCATGCGCCACGCGACTCGAATCGGCGCGTTTCGACGGGGTGTCACGGTTAAACCGGTCGGTTTCATGCGCATGACGACTCACTTGCACGAAAGCCAGGTGCTGGCCCTCATTTGAGTCAGCACAGAATCAGTGAACCCCAGTTTGGGGAGCGGGTCGCGAAGGCTTTGGGCTGGGTCAGCGCGTCCAGGACCAGTCGGTGCCGTCCCACGAGGCGTGCAGCAGGGTGGCATCGGTCCCGCGGGCGAAGACGTCCAGCCGATTCGGACCCCAGGAGCAGGCGGCCGGGTCCGAGGAGAGTTCGCCGCCGAGGGATTCCCACGGCTGCCAGCCGGCGAGCTCGTACCAGCAATGCCAGAGCGCACCGTCGCGGCCGCGTGCGAACAGGTCGATTCGCGCCGCGCCCCATGAGCACGCCGCCGGATCGCCGGTGAGCTCGCCACCGAGGCTCTCCCAGTCGTGCCAGCGCGCGCCGTCCCAGTACCGGTTCCAGACTTGGCCGTCGCCGAAGATGGCGAAGACCTGCATCTCGTCTGTCGCCCAGGTCGCCACCGTCGGCGCCGACGCGAGCTCGCCTCCAAGGGATTCCCAGCCACTCATGGCAGTCTCCTCTCTGTCTGGCGCGGTTGACAACTGCGTACGATGGCGCGATGAACCGGCGTGCGTGGACTCTCGTCGCGGTCGTGCTGGCCTCGGGGATCGTCTTCCTCGACTCGACCGTCGTCAACGTCGCGCTGGACGCGATCGGGCGAGACCTGCCCGCGACGTACGTCGCATCGCTGGAGGGGCAGTCGTACGTCGTCTTCGGCTACCTGCTCACGCTGTCGGCGCTGCTCATCTTGGCCGGAGCGCTGGCCGACGTATACGGGCGCCGGCGGCTGTTCCTCATCGGCCTATCAGGCTTCGGCCTCACGTCGGTCTTGTGCGGGATTGCGCCGAACATGGAGCTGCTGATAGCCTTCCGGCTGATCCAGGGCGCATTCGGCGCGCTGCTGGTGCCGACCTCGCTGGCGATCATCAGCGCCACGTTCGAGGGCGAGGAGCGGGGGCGCGCCTTCGGCATCTGGGCCGCGGCCTCGGGCGCGACGACCCTGCTCGGACCTCCACTCGGAGGCTTCCTGGTCGACGCCATCAGCTGGCGCGTCGTCTTCCTGATCAACGTGCCGCTGGTGCTGGTGGCGCTCTACGCGGGCGCGGTTCACGTCGCCGAGAGCCGCAACCCGGAGGTGAGAGGACGCTTCGATTGGCTGGGCGCGGTGGTGGTCGCGATCGGCGTCGGTGGGCTGTCATTCGGCGCCATTCGTGGCCAGCAGCAGCAATGGGCCGATCCGCTGGCCTGGATCGCCCTGGCGCTTGGCGCCGTCGCGGCCGTCGCGGCCGTGCCGCTGATGCTGAAGCGATCCGATCCGCTCATCCCACCGTTCTTGTTCAAGTCGCGCAACTTCACGGTCACCAACATCTCGACGCTGCTGATCTATGGCGCGCTGTACGTGTTCGGCTACCTGTCGGCGATCTTCGTGCAGGGCACGCTGGGCTACACCGCCCTCGCCGCGGGGCTGATCGGGCTGCCGACCAGCATCCTGCTGACCGCCTTCTCCACCAGCGCGGGTACGCTTGCAGGCCGATACGGTCAGCGCTGGTTCATGACCGTGGGTCCGGGCCTGATGGCCGTCGGCCTGCTGTGGCTGGCGCGGCTGCCGGCTGGCTCGACCGCCTGGCGCGCCGCGCTCGACCAACCCGCGACGCTGTGGCCGCCGCTGAGCTACTGGACGGACTTCTTCCCCGCGGTGATCCTCTTCGCCATCGGGCTGACGATCATGGTCGCGCCGCTCACGACCGCGCTCATGAACTCGGTACCGGAGCGTAATTCGGGGATCGCCTCGGCCATCAACAACGCGATCTCGCGCGTTGGGCCGCTGCTGGCGGGTGCGGTCATCTTCGTGGCCATCACCGGCGCCTTCTACAGCGGCATGCACTCGCGGGTGCCCTCGATGAACGTCGACGATTCGGCAGTGCGCCGCAACTTCTCACCGCTGAACCAGCCCGCGGCGTCCGTTTCGCCGGCTGAGGCGCAGGCCGCCAACGACGCCTCGACCGATGCGTTTCACCTCGCCATGCTGATCGCGGCACTGCTGTGCGCGACCGGCGCGGCGGTCAACGGCGTCGGGATTCGTAACGCATCGACGGCCAAGCAGGTGGATCACGTGCCCGGACAGTTGGCGAATGAGGGCACTGATACCTGACAGCGGCCCGCTGGGTCTCCCGCCGCTGCGCAGCGTCGCTTCTCGTGACAGATGCGCCCCAGGGTGGGCGTTACGGAGGCGAATGTGTTCACGGCCGCCGAAAGAACGGATGGGAAGATGACATACGGGCCATATCTAGCGCTCTTGTCATCGGTCTGGCCGGATTCGCGAGCATAAGGCGTTGACAGCGGCTCACTTGTCGACTTCGAGTCGGTCTCGCCGCCGCGGCCGCCGTTGCCCCGGGCGCAACGCACGGGTGGTGTGAATTTGCCGACGGTGCGCCGCCACAGACCGCGGGTCCGTCAGAAGATGAGTGGGCACCACGGCGCGCGCTCGGTGCACAGCAGCGCATCCAGCCGCGCGGCGGCGCCAGAAGTGCGCTCCTCGCCTCGCCCCGCGGCAAGCAGCTGGGCCATGCTGTGCCCGCCCAGGTACAGCGCGCCGAGATCGGCGGCATCCAGCGCCAGGTCCGGTTCATCCGTGGAGCGCTCCACCACGGCGCCCTCAGCTGATGCCTCCACTGCCCAGCGGCCGTGGTTCCAGTCGCAGATCTCGTCGCGCAGCTCGAGCACGAGCCGGTCCTCCGCCGCGTAGCTCCGCGCACTGAGCGCCGCGGCAACGTCCACCACCCGCAGCCACATCCCGTCACCGAGCGTCAGCGCGAGGCGGCGCGGGTCGGCGAGCATGAGCATCAACGGTGAGTCGACCGGCTGGGCGCGGCCGCGGATGGTCGCGATCAGGTCTACTTCGAACAGGTACCCCCAGATCTCGCGCAGCGCGTCGGGCCCCAGGGCCTGCGACTCCTGCAGGTGCAGCGTCGACTTCGGGCCGCGGCTGTCCCATTCCGTGGCGATGCGGTAGCGCGCGTAGCCGTCGACCAATCCATTCGTCTCGTGGACGACGTGGAAGGCGGCGCTCGCGCCACGACGCCAGTGCTCCGGATCGTAGAAGTACTCCGCGCGCCAGAAGGCGGGAGAGCGGGTGAAGAAGCCCGGACGGGTCGGTGCCAGTTCGTCATGCACCGGCGGGAAGAGCGACTCAGCCTCGTTGCGCGAGACGAGCCGCACGCGGCCGGTGGGAGGATGCGCCGTCCGCCAGGCGGCCCGCGACCGCTCGATCTCGAAGCTGGCCGCCACGGTCGACATGCCGTAGCCGAAGCGCTGGTAGATGGCGCCCTCCGAGGCCCACAGGGCGGCAAGTGGCTCGCCGCGCTCGTGCACGTCGGCCAGCTGGCGGCCCATCAGGCCGGTCAGCGCACCGCGTCGCCGGTGCGTGGGCAGTACGCCGACCGCGGTGACCCCGGCGCCCGGCAGCACGGCGCCCGGCACGGACACGTTCAGGCTGTAGATCGCGGCCGCGCCGACGCACACGTCGCCCTCGTAGGCGCCCAGCGCCCGATCGGCCTCGAAGAGCGGCTCGAAGACCTCGACGTCCTGCGGACGGTAGTGCTCGCCGAAGGCGACGTCGACGACATCGAAGTAGTCGGCCGCACTGCCATGAAACGGCCGTGTCTCGATCTGCATCGGCCGATTATGATCGCGCGCAGCCGATGGATCGGCGCAGGGCTTGCACGGAGGGTCGCCATGTTCCCACTGGCCGATGAGAACGAGCCGGGCCATGGACTGCCGTGGGTCACCCTCGCGCTGATCGCGATCAACATCGCGGTCTTCCTGCTGCTGCAGCAGGCCGGGGCGAACGACACGTTCACCTACGGCTTCAGCACGGTGCCGTACGAGATCACACACGGTGTTGACCTGGCGAGCGCAACACCGGTGATCATGGACGGCCAGCGTGTCCTCATCCCCCAGGCGCCCGGGCCGAACCCGATCTTCCTCACGCTCCTGAGCAGCATGTTCATGCACGGCGGCTGGCTGCACATCGGCGGCAACATGCTCTTCCTGTGGATCTTCGGCGACAACGTCGAGCACCGCGTGGGACGGCTGACGTATCTCGTCTTCTACCTGGTCGCGGGTCTGATCGCCAGCTTCGCCCAGATCCTGGTCAACACCGATTCGCCGATCCCGTCGCTGGGTGCTTCGGGTGCCATCTCGGGCGTGCTCGGCGCGTACATCGTCATGTTCCCCGGCAACCGGGTGACGGTCTTCGTCTTCCGCTTCCTGACAAGGGTACCGGCGGTCGCCGCGATCGGCATGTGGGCGCTGCTGCAGTTCATCAACGGCTTCGGCTCGATCGCGGTCAGCGCGGAGACGTCCGGCGGGGTTGCCTACATGGCGCACGTCGGTGGCTTCATCGCCGGCCTCGTGGCAGGCTTCATCTTTCGCGCCGTTTTCCCAGGCCGGACCGCCCGTCGTGAACCGATGCGCTCGCTCTGGTCGCGGTAGTGCGCCCCTCGGCGGGCCTGTTTGGGCCGGGCAGCATGGCCTGGCGGGTCGATCGCGAGGTGCTCATCCTGACCGGCGGCACCTGCGCGCTGCTCATGCAGCTGGCCCATCCGGCCGTGGCCGCGGGCGTCGAGCAGCACTCGGATTTCCGGGCCGATCCCTTCGTGCGCCTGCGGCGCACCCTGACCTCGAGCTTTGATGTCGTCTTCGGCGGCACGCGGCGCGCCGAGCGCGCCATCGGTCGCATGAACGCCATCCATTCGGTTGTGCGTGGCTCGATTCCCGAGACGGGCGAGACCTACTTCGCGCGTGACCCGCGGCTGCTGCTGTGGGTGCACGCCACCCTGATCGATACCGCGCTGCGGGTCTACGACCGCTATGTCCACCCATTGACCGATGCCGATGCGCAGCACTACTACGCCGAGTCGGCCGAGATCGCGGTCCGGCTTGGCGTGCCGGAGCCTGTCCTGCCGCCTTCATTGACCGGCATGCGGGAGGAGATGGCGCGCATGATCGCGTCCGACGAGGTGCGAGTGTCGCCCACGGCCCGATCGCTGGCGCCGTCGGTCCTGTACCCGACCGCGTTCCCGCCACGCTTCGCCTGGGACGTCGGACATCTCATCTCGATGAGCGTCCTGCCGGACGAGGTGCGGCGCGGGTACGGCATCGCCTGGTCGCCGGCCCGCGAGCGGGGGATGCGGCGAGTCGCTGCAGTCACGCGCGGTGTCCTGCCGTTCGTGCCGGCGCCGCTGCGCTTCGTGCCGCAGTACAGATCCGCAGTGAGTCGCGTGGCTGACGACTGAGGCGTGCCGGTGCGCTGGTTTTCCGCCATCGGGTTGTACCGGAGAAGGAAGCAGGGCGCCTGGGCCTTTGATGAGGGCTGGATGTCGGTCTCTACCGCTGGCTGAGCACGCGGCGTGTCTGACCGAATCCGATGCGCGGGCTATCATGGGCGCGCCCGCTCGACCCGGCCTCGGCATCGGCCCCTCACCGAGTGCGGCGGAGGAGCGCTTGACCCGATTCACCCGGCTCGCCGCGGTCGCCGTGGCGATGACCTTCCTGCTCGTCATCGTGGGAGTCGTCGTGCGATCGACCGGCTCCGGGCTCGGCTGTCCCGAATGGCCGACCTGCCACGGCAGCTGGATTCCGCCATTCAACGATATCCACGCCATCATCGAGTACTCGCACCGCACCACGGCCGCCATCGTCGGCTTCCTGGCGCTGGCGCTCGGCGTGAGCGCGGTGGTCGCCTACCGACGACGCCCGACGATCCTGTGGCCGTCGATTGGCGCCTTCGTGCTGGTCGTGTTCCAGGCGATCCTGGGCAAGATCACGGTCGAGTCGGAGCTCTCCGGCGAGATCGTCACCGCGCATCTGGCGACCGCCATGGCGCTCTTTGCGCTCGTCATCTACGTGTTGGTGCGCAGCAGCTACCCCGCGCGGCTGTCGCGGAGCGGACGATGGAGCGGATTCACCTGGCTCGCGGCCATCACGGCCGCCGTGACCTACGTGCTGCTGCTGCTTGGCGCGCACGTCCGGGCCACCGGCACGGCGTTCGCCTTCCCGGACTGGCCGCTCATGAACGGAAGCCTCCTGCCCGTCCTGACCGATACAACGACACCGCACTTCCTGCACCGCTGGGCCGGCGTGCTGGTGGGCCTGCTGCTGGTCGCCACGGCCATCGCGGCGCTGCGCACGCAGCGCGCGCATCGGTCTGTCGTCTGGCTGGCGGTGCTGGCGGCGGTCCTGTTCCCGCTGCAGGGCGTCGTGGGCGCCACGCAGATCTTCTTCGACCTGGCACCGTGGACGCAGGTGCTGCATCTGGCCCTTGCGGCTGCGATCTGGGGACTGCTCTTTGCCCTGGTGGTCGTGACCCACTATCAGCGTCGCATGGAGGCTTCGCCGGTGGGGGAGGTTGAGCGACGTCCGGCCGATGCGCGGGTGGACACGCTGCGCGCGTACGTCGCGCTGACCAAGCCGCGGATCATCGAGCTGCTGCTGGTCACCACAGTGCCCACCATGGTGCTCGCGCAGCGCGGCATCCCGTCGCTGTGGCTGATGGCCGCGACGGTGATCGGCGGCACGCTGGCGGCCGGCGGGGCGAATGCGATCAACCAGTACGTCGACCGCGACATCGACGACCTGATGCGCCGCACCCGTCGCCGGCCGCTGGTGCGGCACTTGATCTCGCCGCGCAACGCGCTGATCTTCGGCGTCGCGCTCTCCGTTGGGTCGTTCGCCTGGATGACGCTGACCGTCAATCTGCTGTCCGCTGCGCTGAGCCTGAGCGCGATCGCCTTTTATGTCTTTGTCTACACGCTGTGGCTCAAGCGCAATACGCCGCAGAACATCGTGATCGGTGGGGCTGCGGGGTGCGTCCCGGTGCTGGTCGCCTGGGCGGCCGTGACCGGTACGGTTGGTGTGCCGGCGCTGGTCCTGTTCGCCATTGTTTTCTACTGGACGCCGCCGCATTTCTGGGCGCTTGCGCTGCGCTACCGGACCGACTACGCGACCGCCAAGGTGCCGATGCTGCCGGTGGTTCGCGGCGAGGCGGAGACGGCGCGTCAGATCGCGCTCTACACCATCCTGCTGGTGCTGGTCAGCCTCCTCCTTTTCCCGGTCGGCGGCATGGGGCTGATCTACCTCGTCGCCGCAGTCGTGCTCGGCGGCCTCTTCCTGCTCTACGCGTGGCGGCTGTGGCGCGACGAGACGAGCGGTCGCGCCGCGATCTCGCTCTTCCGCTACTCGATCAGCTACCTGACCCTGCTCTTCATCGCCGTCGCCGCCGACTCGCTGCTGCGGGTACCGATCTTCTAGCGGCGTGCTGCGGTCTCGACATCCAGTCGGGCATCCAGCCGTGCGGTGCGGCGATCCTCCAGGCGGACCCAGGCGGCGACCACCAGGCCCAGTCCGATCAGGAACGCCATGTCGCCCATCACCCACATCAGGATCCCTCCGAGGTTCTGATCGTCGAGCGGCGACAGGCCCCACGCGCGCAGGTTGGTGAGGTAGTGCGGGTAGAGGACCGTCCCGGCGCTCATCAACGCCACGCCCAGGAACGAGTTCTGTGGCATCGCCAGGAACAGGTAGAAGAGGCGCACCGGGTAGGGCATGCGCCACGGCGACGGATCGAGACCGATCACCGGCCACCAGAACAGCAGCGCCGCCCCCAGGAAGGTGGCGTGCTGCAAGTAATGCAGCGGCGGATTCTCCAGCGCCACGTTGTACAGCGCGGAGAAATGCCAACCCCAGTTCACGGCGGCGAAGAGCAGCCAGGCCACCAGCGGGAACGAGATCAGGTGCACGATGCGGCTGTGCAGGATGGCCAGCAGCGTGCGCCGGACCGATGCGGACGCCGCGCGCAGGGTCAGGGTGATGGGAGCACCCAGCAGCAGGAGCGGTGCGGCGACGAGCTCCAGCAGCATGTGCTGCACCATGTGCACGCTGAACAACTGTCCTTCGTACGCCTCGATCGGTGAGACGAGCGCGAGCAGGATGGCCACGAGGCCGGCCATGAAGGCGATGGTGCGTCCGCGACGCGCTCGATTCGCCGGGTGCCGCTCGCTGACGCGCCGCGCCGCCCACAGGTACGCCGCCGCGACGACGACGACGCCCACGATCGGGGAGATGTCGAAGCGCCAGGCGAGGAGGACGCCGGGGAACATGGGTGCTGGCGCTGCCTCGCCGTGGGCCAGCGTCAGGGCAGGCAGCACAAAGGGAAGCAGCGCCGCGGCAAGCGCCGGGCGGATGAGCCGGGTCACGCGGCCATTCTCCCGCGGATCGCCGTCTCACGCCAAGATGCGGAACCGGACGGCCAGCGACGGCGTCTGAGGCCACATGACGAAGATCGTGGTCCTGCTGGCGGTGCTCACCCTGGTGCTTCCCGCCTGCCGAGCGGCCAAAGGCGACGGCGACGTCGCGCATCCCGACGGTGCGACTCCGGCACTGCAGGTTGAGTTCCGTGGCGGCCTCATCGGTCCGGACTCCCGATTCGGCCAACTGCCGTCATTCACGATGCTCGGCGACGGCCGCGTGATCCAGTCGGGCGCGATAATCGCCATCTATCCCGGGCCGTTGCTGCCGCCGCTGCAGCAGCGCCGCCTCACCGAGGAAGGCGTCCAGACCGTCCTGCGCGAAGTGGCGGCGACGGGCCTGTTCGATAAGAGCCGCGAATATCGATCGACCAGGGTCGCCGACGCGCCAGACACCGTCTTCACCCTGCACGCTGATGGCGTCACGACCATCATCTCCATCAACGCGCTGGGCATTGACGTCGGCGGGCAGTCGACAAGCGACGCGAACGCGTACCGGCTCCTCGCAAAGCTCGACGAGCGGCTCGGGACGCTCGACCAGTGGCTCCCGGCATCGGCCTGGGCCGAGCGCGACTGGCAGTCATACCGTGCCGACGCATACCGGCTGCTGGTGCGCGATGCCGACGTGGGCGAGAAGGAGCCGAATGGCATCGGCCTCAACTTGGGCGCATGGCCGACGCGCACCGATCCGAATGCCGGCACCCCGGCCGAGGGCGACGGTCGATGCCAGGTCATCACCGGCCAGGAGGCGATCGCCTGGACCGCTGCGCTCGGGAAGGCCAACCAGCTGACCCGCTGGACCCTCGGCGAGCGCCGCTACCAGGTGCAGCCGCGGCCGCTTCTTCCCGGCGAGCGGGCGGAGTGCAACGCCGGCTAAGCTGCATCGCGGGGAGTGGCTGCGCTCGCGCAGCGGCATCGGTACAATACGGCTCGTGCCGCCGCCAGCCCGATTGGATGTGCGCGCCCGAAGGAACGTTTCCCTGCGTGGGTCGCACAGGTCCGCGTGATTGCTTGAGGAGCTTCGAGACGAACTGATGCGACGAATGGCGGTTCCCCACAGGCTACGGACTGTTGTCCGTATCGCCGCTCCGCTGCTGCTGATCGTCCTG
>JBBSCG010000024.1:0-28318 GCA_038250515.1 Candidatus Limnocylindria bacterium | reverse complement strand
CTCGAGCAGCGAGAATTCCCTTGGGCTGAGCTCAACGGCACGGTCGTTGACCTTGACTGACCGGTTGACCTCATCGAGGGTGATCGGTCCATTGCGCAGCACGACCCCACGCCGCCCGCCAGCATCCCGTGCCCGACGATCGAGCGCACGCAGCCGGGCGGCGAGCTCCTCGTACGAGAACGGCTTGACGAGATAGTCGTCGGCGCCCGAGTCGAGGCCGCGCACGCGATCGTCCACCGCGTCGCGCGCGGTCAGGATCAGGATCGGCGTCTGGTTGCCCTCATCGCGCAGTCGTCGCGCGACTTCCAGTCCGCTGATGTCCGGCAGGCCGATGTCCAAGATCACGGCGTCCAGCCCGGCCATCTCGGCGACCTCGAGCGCGCCGTTGCCCGTGCGGGCCAGCTCGACCAGGTGGCGGTCGCTCTCCAGCAGGCGCTTCAGCAGGCGGCTGAGCCGGGCGTCATCCTCAACGACGAGCAAGTGCATGGTGCCGATGGTACGTGGCGCGGCGGAAATGTCCGTTGTCCATCGGTCCAGCGTGGGCGTGATTTCTGAGAGACCGATGAGAGCAAAGCAGAATTCGAAGTGACAGCTCGGGTCAGGGCGACCAACGAGTCAGCGGGCTGATCTAAAGGAGAGGGTGACGCAACTTCCTCCCCCTGGCCGAGGCTCGTAGCTGAGCTCGCCGCCGTGCGCCCGAACGGCCGCTCGGGCGGTCGCAAGCCCTAATCCACTCCCGGTCCCGGTGGCATTCGGACCGCGTTGAAAGGGATCGTAGAGGCGCGCCACAAACTCGGGCGGCACCCCGGGCCCACGATCGAGCACGCGAATCTTGACGAGGTCGAGATTTTGGGGCTCATCCGCGAGACGCAACTGCACCTCACCACCTTGTGGGGCGTAGGTGATGGCATTCAGCAGCACATTGCCGATCGCCTGCTCGACGCGGACACGATCCAGTCGGGCCGAGCGATCCGCCACGCTCACGCGCACTACCACCGAACGTTGACGCGCGAACGGCCGGAGCCGATCAGTGACGGACTGCAGCACTTCGCGCACGTTCACCATGGAACACGTCAGTCGCCGCCCAGAGGACTCGGCCGCTGCAAGGTCAAGCAGGGCGGCGGCGAGGGTTCCGAGGCGTAGAGCGTCGGCTCGTGCCACGCGCACCGCGCTTCGCAGATGCTCGACATCAGGAGGACCGGTCTCAGCCAGCTCAAGCTCCGCGGCCAGTGCAGCAATCGGCGTTCGCAGGTCGTGAGAGGCAGCGGCGATGAAAGCGCGCTGCCGCACCATGGCGTCGGCCACGCGCTCGAGCAACGCATTCAGCGTTCGGGCCAGGCGGCCGAGCTCATCGTTGCGTGGCGGTTGTGGCAGGCGACGGCGCAAGTCATCGGCGTCGATGGAGCTGGCCTCGGCGGTGAGCCGAGCGACCGGACGCAACGCGCCACCGGCGAGCAGGTATCCGGCGAGTACAGATCCGAGCACGGCGGGGACACCGATGAGCAGCAGGAGGCCCGCGAGGCTCGCCTGCGACTGCGCGACCGGGGCCAGCGATGCCCCGGTGAGAATGTCCATCCCCGCCGCCGAATGCAGGCGGTAGACGGCGTAGCGCACGTGACCGACCGTCCACTCGCTCGGGGTTGCCGGCGTGAGGCCAGGCGGCGCGTCTGCCGAGGCATCTGCCAGCGCCCCGGCTGAATCGAAGAGGGCAACGAAGCTACCAGCGGCCGAAGCGTCTGGCTCCTGCAGCCCTGTTTGTCCCTCGTTTTCGAGCGTTGTGGCGATCGAGGACGCGCGAGCCTGCAGAGTTTGCTCAAGGCTCTGGCGCAGATCGCGCCCGAACTGATACCAAACCACAACGCCGACGAGGGTCAGAGTGATCGCGACGGCCGCCCCGTAGGTGAGAGCCAGTCGAAGGCGGATGGTCATCCGTGGTCAGCAGGCGATCGAAGCGAATAGCCAGCCCCGCGAAGAGTCACAAACTTCGGAGTCTTGGCGCCACCGCCAAGCGCTCGACGAAGATTCCCCACATAGACGTCAATGATCCGGGGGTCACCATCGAAGGCCCAGTCCCACACGCCGTTCAGGATCCGGCTGCGCGACAGAACTTCGTCGGGGTGGCTGACGAAATGCTCGAGAACCGCAAACTCGCGTGGTGTGAGATCGAGGTGACGGGTGCCCACAAAGGCCAAGTGTCGCGCTGGGTCGAGATGGAGGTCCCCAATGCTCAGCTGCGCCGGCCGGGGAACCGCGCCGCGGCGTTTCAGGGCCCGGAGCCGCGCCTCGAGCTCGGCGAAGGCGAAGGGCTTCACGAGATAATCGTCGGCCCCAACGTCGAGACCGCGCACCCGATCTTCGACTGCGTCTCGAGCCGTGAGCAACAAGACCGGCGTCCAGTCATCCGCGTGGCGCAGCTCGGTGCACAGGCCGAACGCGTCACCGTCGGGTAGCATCACATCGAGGACCATGGCGTCGTACGCTCCCTCGCGGGCGAACCACCGAGCGTCTTCGATGGATGCGGCGTGGTCGACCGCGTGACCGTTCCGCCGCAAGCCTCGCTGCAGCACATCACTCAAGCGAATGTCATCCTCGAGGAGCAGCAGCTTCATCGGTCGCCCCCGTTTAGCGAACCTTGCAACCCAAAGATGAACCCAACGTGAAACGGCACCACGGCGCGTTTCACCAGAGACTTACACAGTGGCGTGCAGCATGTCCAAAGCGCCGAACAGCAGATTCGGTCACCACAGATGAAAGGGAACAACTCATGAAGCTCAGCCGATTGCGCGGCGCTGCCGTCGGCGCATTGGCCGTGATGGCCATCAGCGGGGCGAGTATCGTCCTGGCCGCCAGCCCCACCGCCAAGCCCACGACGCCTGCCGCGGAGGCGACACAGCCGAATGCTGTGGACACGGATACGCTCGAGCAGGGCGACCAGACCTCCCCCGACGGGGCTGAGGTGCCCGAGGCGACCAGTTCTGAAGCCAAGACGACCGCTGAAGCCGACGGGCCAGGTGGCCATGCCGATGCGGCCGGCGAGATCGATCACCAATTCGACGGAAACGAATAGCGAGTTCCCGTCCCACCCCAAGGCCCCGCCGGATCAACGGCGGGGCCTCTTCTCGTCGCCGACGTCACCATTAGCGTTCGCGCAGTGCGGCGAGGATGGCGATCCGGTCGATGGCCCGGGCGGCCACCACCACTGCCACCGCGAGAGCGATGGCGACTGTGGCCGCCAGCATGCCGATCGACGCTGCAGGGATCACCGGCAGGTTAGGCGGAGGGTCGAAGATTCCGGCGAGGATCGAGAGCAGAGCCAGACCAACCAGACAGCCGCAGGCCGCGCCGATGACGACGCCGACCACTCCCACCACGGAAGCTTCCGCCGCGACAGCGGCACGCATCTGCCCACCGTCCGCGCCTATGGCCCGCAGCGTGGCCAGTTCTCTGCGCCGCTCGGACAGGCCAGCGAGGAGGAAAAGCGCAACGCCCAGGCTCGCCGTGAGAATGGCAAAGCCGGCGTCTATCGCGACGAGCATGCGAAGATCGACCGAGGTCACGCCATTGGCCAGCCGTGCGTTCGTGGTCGACAGGTCGTTCACCGACCATCCGTCGCCAAGACGGCGTTGCAGCTCTGCTCCAGCCTGGTCAGTCGTCTGCCGTACCAGCAGATAGCTGATTGCGTCGTCGTTGGTCTGTTGAACGACATAGCTCAGGTTGGCGACGAGGAAGGCGTCCTTCGGAGCGGTCGGGAACTCCAGCGCCACACCGGCCATACGGAACTCGACTTGGCGCAGCGTGCCGTGGGCATCGGGAACCCTGATGTTGATCCGATCGCCAACCACCAGGCTGTAGTCCGTCGCCGTCTCGGCCGACACGAGGACGGAATTCGGCTGGCTGGCCAGCGCCCGCATTGCTGCTTGAGCGGAGTTGCCCTGGAAGAACGAGTCGGCTAGGGGCGCCGTCGCCGGAAGCGTGGCAGGGTCGATGGCCAGAAGGTCCTGCGCCTCGGAACCAACGTACACGACTCGATCCACGAAGGGCGTCACGGCTCCCACCCCCGGGCCATTCGCCATGCTGACGACTGATGCGTTGACCTTCGATGTTGGGGTCGCACGGAGGTCGGCACCCAATGTCAGCTCGGCGTCCACGTGCTGTTGCTGTCGATATGTAGCGTCGAAGATGAGCACGCTCACGGCGAACGAGACAGCCAGGCCGAGCAGCACGATGGCGCGCGAGGCGGCCCCAGCCCGCGCCACGATCGAGTGGCCGGCAAGCTCGCCCCCGGCCCGAAAGGGAACACGCAGCACACCGACCAGCCATGCGCTCTGCTTGGTGGCGTATCCAACCAGGCGCAGGAGGAGCAGCGTGCCTCCGGTCCAGAGGAGCAAAGGAGCCACGAAGGCGGTGAGCGCAAGGGTGACGGTCGGGTTGCCCTCTGCGTTGAGCACCGGTTGCACGCCCACGCCGCCGGCCAGCAAGAAGACCACCACCCCGGCCGCAACCCCGAGGAGGTCCAGGTAGAAGCGCTGCCAGAAGGGCCGACGGCCGCGTTGCAGCTGCTGTCGCTCGCCAGCAACTTCGCCGCTCAGCTGCTGACGAATGGGGATCGCGGCAGCCAGAGTCGCCAGCGCAGCCGTTCCCACGATCACGACCAGGATCTGCGGAACGGCGGCTGATGCCGAACCGGCGGCGCGCAACTCGGTGCCGAAGCCGACATACGCGATCGCCACCCCCACCAGCGCACCAATCGCGGCGCCCATCAGCGCGGTGATCAGGGCGGCAGCAACGAAGACGCTCATCACCTGGCGCTGCAGCGCACCGCGGGCGCGGAGCAACGCGGCGTGCTGTCGCGTTGCTTCCGCCGCCGCATCGGCCGCAAATCGGGAAAGCGTGAGCGCAAGCACGACACCCGGCAGCGCCAGGAAGATGAACAGGATCTGGCCCCACGCCAGGTCCCCCGCGATCGGCTCCAGCGATGCCGAGGCATCGTCCGCGACCGTGAATGTGCCTGCTGCCTTGAGCTCGAGACGGCGTCGCACGCCATCCAGCCATTTCTGGGCGTCAGCCGGATTGCCAGGCAGCTGAGCGTGGTCGTAGCGGACGTGGATCTCATGGCGGACCGCCCGTTCAGGGACTGCCACGACCGGCGTGCCTGAGGGTGCTCCGACACCAGCGCTGGCCGCTTCCGCGGGGACAAGCGAGGCCAGCCGATTGAGGGTCGCCCGGTCGGTGACGGCCACGTTGGTCGGTGGGTTTGCACCGGCAGCACGATGGGCGGCGTCAATGGGTCCAAGCAGCAGGTCGGCTCCGGTGGTGTCCACGATGCCGGAGATACGCAGGTTCGCGCTCTTACCGCCCGGCAGGTTGAAGGTCACCGAATCGCCGGGAGTCACGCCCAGGTTGGTCGCGAGGTCCCGGCTGACCTCGATCTCGCCTACCGCGCGGCGTCCCTGGGAGAGCTTGAACAGATCGGTGGTGGCGACATACGAGTCGTCGATGCCGACCACGACGCCGTCGCTCGTCTGGGTAGCGGCTCCGGCCTTGACGGTCGCGGCGTCATGGAAATGAACCAGGTCGAATGGCAGAGTCGAGATGACCGCGGGGTCGCTCGAGAGCAGGCGAGTCGCGGAGCTCGGGTCGGCACCCGGTGCCAGAACAGCCTGCGCATCGACGGGAAGACCGGCCAGCGCGCGGCGCGTGACCGTGGCGCCGCTGGCCGTTCCGAACAGCACGACCGAGACGAGGAGCCCTGCGCCGATCGCAACGCCCAGGGCCGCGGCGGCGGACCGGCGGGGTTCGCGGCACACGAGCTCCCATGCATGGCGCAGCAGAAACATCAATCAGTGGCCGTTCGTGAGCCGGCCGTCGCGCATCTGCAGGCGGCGATCAGCTCGCGCCGCGCTATGCGGATCATGCGTCACCAAGACCAGCGCAGCTCCCCCCCGACGGCTGGCGTCGGCCAGCAGGTCAAGCACGACGCTGGCGTTGTCATCGTCGAGGCTCCCGGCCGGTTCGTCGGCGAGCAGCAGCGACGGCTCGGCCACCAGGGCTCGGGCGACGGCCACGCGCTGGCGCTCGCCGCCCGACAGCTCGTCGATCCGCCCATTCGCACGATCGTCGAGGCCGACCATCTCGAGCGCGGATGCCGCCGGAGACCGGCGCTGGTCGGCTGCCACGCCGGCGAGGGTCAAGGGCAGCGCCACGTTTTCGATGACATTCAGCGACGCAACGAGGCCGAAGGATTGGAAAACGATGCCAATGCGGCTGCGGCGCAGGCCGGCGCGCTCCGCGGCCGTAAGGTCGGCCAGATCGAACCCGAGGATATTGACGGCGCCGGCATCAGCCAGGTCGATTCCAGCCAGCAACCCCAGGAGCGTGGTCTTGCCCGAGCCTGACGGTCCCTGAATGGAGACGAACTCCCCCGGCGAGATGGACAGGTTGACACCGCTGACCGCCATCACCGGCACCGTGCCGGGACTCTCGAAGCGCCGCGTGGCGGCTACGCATTCGACGACTGGCGTCATACGGGAAGCGCCATACCGCCGACCACTCGGCCGTCACGCAGCTTAACGACCCGATCGGCGTATGCCGCGATCGCCGAATCGTGGGTCACCAGCACCACGGTCGTCCCGTCACGTCGATGCGTCTCGTCGACGAGTCTCAGGACCTCAGCTGAGCTGGTGCTGTCGAGCTCACCGGTGATCTCGTCCGCGAGAAGCACCTTCGGCTCGGCGGCCCGGACACCGGCGACCGCGGCACGCTGCTGCTCGCCACCGGACAGCGCACTGGGACGGTGGCGCGACCGGTTGCCGAGGCCGATGGCCTCTAGACGCTGCTGCGCCTCAGCCGAGCTGACGCTCCGCCCGGCAAGGCGCGCGGCGAGCATCACGTTCTCGAGCATCGACAGCATGCCGAACAGGTTCTGACTCTGGAACACAATGCCGATCTCCCGGCCGCGGATCGTGGCCCGCCGCTCGTCCTCGGCGCGACCGAGGTCGAGGCCGCGATAGCTGACCCGGCCGGCGGTCGGCCGATCGGTCCCGGAGAGCAGGTTGAGCAGGGTGCTCTTCCCCGAGCCGGAGCGGCCCATCACGACGACGAACTCACCCGGCATCACTGTGAGCTCGATCCCGCGCAGCGCGATCGTCTCGACATCGGCCTCGCGGTAGACGCGGATGACGTCGCGCAGCTCGTAGACCGCCTGAGCAGCGCTCAGGTCCACGTAAAGCTCTCTATCATCTGGCGGAACGCATCGACGTTGTCGACGCCATCGGGCGTGGAGAGGCTGATGACGGCCAGGCCGGCGGGGCCCGAGACGTAGTAGCGATCGACCGTCGAGGGCACCCGCTTGGCGGTGACCGGGTCTGGAGGCGACAGGATGCCGTAGGCGAGATGCATGTACGGCTTGCCCTTGATGGTCACCGTGTCCTGCTTCTTGAGCACGAAGTCGGACTTCGATTCGAGCGCCGGAAGGTCCGTCTGTAGGATGTACGCCGCGACATCGGTCACCGCCTTCTGAACATCAATAGTCTCGCTGCTGTCCTTGTCCCGGATCTGGACGCCGGTCGAGCTCGGGCTCACTTGCCAGCCTTCGACGTACTGCACCGAGAATCGGTGCGACGCGTCGCTGTAGGTCAGGAAGACCGCGTTGTCCGGGATGTCCCCTCCGACGGTTGTGTCCCCGGCGGAGGCCGCGGCTGGAACGGTCGAGGCTGCCGCGGGGTGGCCTGGCCCGCCGCTGTTCGGGCTGCAGCCGCTTGCCACGATGAGGATGAGTGAGACGACCACACCACCGCCGAGCAGCGGTGATCGGACATGGTGATTGAGGAAACGCATGCAACACGTGTACCGCGCGAAGATGAGCCCTACCTGAAACGCGGTATGTGCAGGCGGAAGGTCGATCCTGATCCAGGCTGGCTCACGACCGAGATTCGACCCCCACATCGATGCGCCAGCTCCGCCGCGATCGTCAGACCGAGGCCGTTGCCTGCCGGCGTGGCCGCGTCAGACCGCACGCGGTAGAACGGCTCGAACACGTGCTCGAGATCGGCTGTAGCGATCCCGAGGCCTCGATCACTCACCTCGACCACGGCGTCACCCCCAATCTCGAGCGTGCGCAACTCGACGGGTCGGCCGGCTCCATAGCGGAGAGCGTTGTCGAGCAGATTGGTGACGATGCGCGTCAGCTCGTGCTGGTCGGCCCCCACGAGGAGGTCGGGTACCAGGACCAGTGCAATGTGATCATTCGGCTCGTTGACCAGTGCCTGCACGACCTCCGCAACCACGAGCGAGAGGTCAACCGGCGCGCTGATCCTCGAGAGGGCCCCGCTCTCGAGGCGCGCCATCAGCAGCAGGTCGCTCGTCAGCGCGGCGAGCCGTTCGCTGGAGGCGACGATGGTCAGCAGGGCCGATCGCTGCGCGTGGCTGGTCCCCGTCGAGAGCGCCGACTCGGCGCTGGCCCTGATGGCCGCCAGTGGATTGCGCATCTCGTGGGATGCGTCCGCCGCGAAGCGACGTTGTCGATCATGCGCTTCCTGGATGGGCCGCAACGTGCGTCCAGCCAGGTAGTAGGCGGTCGCGGCGACCAGGGCGACGACCACGCCATCGGCGAGAACAAGAGAAACCACGATCCTATCAAGCGTTGCCGCGTACGCCGTGCGTGCCGCCTCATCGCTGGAGAGCTCTGGGGCAATGTCGAATGCCGGCCGCAGCACAGTTGCCAGGATCGCAATGAAAGCGAGGCTGAAGGCCGCGAGGACGAGGACGAAGAGCGCGACGTAGCGCAACGCGAGGCGTCGCCGGGCGCGCTCAAACATCAGGCTTACCGCCCGGGATCCGTGATGCGGTAGCCTGCCCCGCGCACGGTCTCGATCAGTCCATCGCGCCTGCCTGCGTCGATCTTCCGGCGCAGGCTCCTGATGTAGACCTCCACCACGTTCGACTCTGGCGTGAAAGCGGCATCCCATATCGCGTCAATCAACCGCTCATGCGACAGGATCTGTCCCCGATGGCGGACCAGGAACTCGAGCAGGGCGAACTCCTTGGCCGTGAGTCTGATCTGATGTCCGGCGCGCCACACTTGATGGGTCGCCGGATCGAGCTCGAGATCACCGATGCGAGCAACCGGCCGGCGATCTGCGCCCCGACCCCGCAGCAGGGCGCGAACTCGTGCCAAGAGCTCCTTTGCGGCAAACGGCTTGACCAGGTAGTCGTCGGCTCCAGCGTCAAGGCCGGCCACCCGCTGATCTACCTCATCCAGCGCCGTCAACATGAGGATCGGCGCGGCGAACCCGGACGCCCGAAGCGTGCTCGCGACTGCGCGACCATCCACCCCCGGAATCACGATATCAAGCACCACGAGGTCATATGGGTATGACGTGGCAAATTCGATCGCCTCCGGACCCGATCGCGCGATGTCAGTCGCATGGCCCGCGCCCGTCATCAGATCTCGGATGGCGCTCGCGATGTCGGACTCGTCTTCAACCACCAGGATGCGCATCCGCTCAGTATTGCTGCGCAGGCCCATGCTCGAGTTCGAGAACGGCACGGGTGGAGGACGCGCCGAGCGCCATTGCCGCCGAGTCCAGATCCGTGCTCAGGATTCGTCGGTCACCGGGGTGTCGACCAGGTGCGCCGAGACGAACCACATCTGCATCTCATTGGTGCGCAGTACGTCGCCCATGAGCAGGTCGTTGCTGCCCGAGTCGCCGTTCTCCTCGGTCACGTCGATCGCCTTGCGGGTCTCCTCGATGATGATCTCGTGCGCCCCGACCAGCCGTGACAGCATCGCCGGCACCGCTTCGGCGCCGTTCGGCGGGCGGACGATGTTCGTCAGCTCGGCGACGTGCCTCGGGTCGGATACCGTGATCCCGCCCAGCATCTGAACGCGCTCGGCCAGATCGTCGATGAGCACCAGCTGCTCGGCAGCGTGCTTGTCGAACAGGAGATGGAACTGGTAGAAGGTCGGCCCGGCAACCAGCCAATGGTGCTTCTTGTACAGGCTGTAGAGGATGGTGCTGTCGGCGAGGACCTCATTCAGCAGCGTGCAGCTCTGGCGGCGTGACGCATCGGTCAGACCGAGCGGCAGTTTGCGCAGGCTGCCGAAGCGCTGCACCTCGTGATTGCCATGCGAAAGCTTCGGATTCGCCTCAGCAATCGCGACCGACTGCCGGCGGGTGGTGGTTGCCATGACACGTTTCCTCTCGTTTTCCAGGGCCGGTGGAGCTTGCATCCCCACCCGCTCGTGCGAGCACGAACGAGGCCAGCGTTCGTGCAGACGCGGGCGCATCCACCATCGTCCGATGCGACCAGGAGGCTGACTGGTGCGCTGGCACTCCACGTGCAGGTGCGACCTGTCGAATATGTATTGGGAGAACAGCATGTGTCTTACGTGTGGCTGCATGGATGCCCATCTTGAGATGGGCCCAGCCAACATCACCTACGAGGACCTCAAGGCAGCGGCAGACGCGAACGGACAGACGGTGGCCAAGACCCTCGATATCTTCGAACGGACCGTCGCGAAGGACCGAGGCGAACACGCAGCTGAGTATGCATCGGGCGACTGATCGACGCGGAAGCTCAGAAGGTAACTTGGCTGGGGCGGAAGGATTCGAACCTTCGATCTCCTGATCCAGAATCAAATGGCGCCTGATCGTTCGGGAATGAGATCCACCGCATGGTCCTACGCGTCCTCGACGGCGTGCGCCGGCTGGTGCGGGCCAACGAGGTCGACCACCTCGAACTGCTCAGTCGCGCGGACTACCAATGGCTCGGGCGCGGACGGGCCGACCTCGCCGCCCGGGATCGGAGGGTCACCGGCGAGCGGCGAGCGGCAGGCGCGCGCGACGAGCCGGGCGAGGTCGGTGAGCGACGTCACCACGGGGACGCCGCTCCCCGCGAACGCGTCCGGGTGGCCGGGACGACAGAGCCCGATGAAGCGGACCCCCGCGGCCCGGGCGATCGCAGCGTCACGCACCGCGTCGCCGACGAACAGGACGTCGTGGGGAGCGACGCCGATCGCGGCCGCCCAGGCTCGGAGCTGCGCCACCTTGGGATGGTCCGGCCGCCAGCCGTCGACCGCAGATGCGAGCTGGGCCAGCCCGAAGCGCCGGCAAAACTCGTGGACGAGCTCAGCGCGCGTGCTGCTGCAGACGAGGAAAGGGACTTCGGCGCGCCCGAGGCGCTCGATGGCCGCTCCCGCGTCCGCGAACGGTCGAACGCCTCCCATGAGGCCTTCCTTGGCGGCTTCGAAACCGACGGCGATCTCGTCGAGGCACGGGCGGCCGTACGCGATGACGTCGAGCTGGGTCCGGAAGTCGTCGCCCGCGGTCGCGAGGTAGCGGCTCGTGGCGTCCTCGCGCGGCATGCCGAACTCGCGCGAGAGCAGCTCGGCCGCGAGCTTTGCCAGCGTCCCCATGGAGTCTGCCACCGTGCCGTCGAAGTCGAACGCCACGGCACGCACCCCCATGTAGTGGGCACCCGGTCCGCCAGCCCACCAGGACGCCCGCAGCCGCACGCCCACGATCCCCGCGCAGAGGACGGCCACGACGGCGAGCGCGGCCAGCAGCAAGCTGGCATGCACTGCTGCGCCCAAGGCGCCGAGCGTCAGGATTAGCAGTCGCAGGTCGCGCCCGCGGCCGCCCGCGAGGAGAACGCCGTGATACCTGTGGCCGAGGTCGATGGCGGCCTTGGCCGTGGTGTAGCTGACGAGCAGGTGCCCGACGAGCGCCAGGCCGGCGACGGCTATGACGACCGGCACCTGCACCGACCCAAGATGGCCGGCGAGGTCCCCCGAGGTCGCGAGATAGATGGCCGCGCCGGTGAAGAGCAGGCCGTCCGCCGCCCGGTCGAGGACTGCGTCGAAGAACGAGCCGAAGCGCGAGGAGCGGTGCGCCAGGCGGGCGATCTCGCCGTCGCTGCCGTCGAGCACGCTTGCCGCCATGACGAGGACCGCGGCCACCACCGGGGCGTGGACGGCCAGGGCCGTCGCGGCGGCAAGCGCGACGGCGAACGCGGCAATCGTGACCTGGTTCGGGGTGATCGAGGGGAAGACCCCGAGCAGGACCGGGGTCACGAAGCGCTGCGAAACCGCGCGGTTCAGGCGCGTCGCCACGGCGCCGTCGAGCGCCTTACTGGTGCTTCGGAACAGGTATCGGCTGCCGCGGCGGTAGTCGGTCGGGGTGTCGACGTCAAACCACCATTCGTCGGCCTCGAGAGGCAGCGCGCGTGCCGTGCCAAGGCCGGCGAGCAGTTGCACGGCACCCGCGAACGCCGTGTCGCCGGATGCAACAACCTCCTCGACCGCGTCGAGCACCGCCGCGCTGCAGACGAAGGCGCCCACGTCGAACGCGTCGTAGGCGGGCAGCATCTTGCCGATGGCCTCGACGCGGTCGCCGGTGAGTCGAACCTTCATAGCGTCGGCCGGGTCGACACCGGCGGCCCGTCCGAGCGAGCGGTCCACGACGACGACGACCTCGCCCGGTGTCACCGACGTCGCCCGGAGCCGGCGCAGCAGTGCCGGCGCGAAGACGTGATCGGCCATCACCAGCGCGAACGGTGCGTCGCCGACGATGTCCTTCGCGGCGAGGACGGAGAGTCCATTGCCCTCCCGATACCGCGCGTTGTGGACGACGGCAACGCGCAGCCCTCGGCGACGGCTCACGTCGAGGGCCTCCCGGACGACACGTTCGGGTTCGTGGCCAGTGACGACAACGACGTCGTCGAAGCCGGCCTCGTGCGCCGCCACGATTGAGCGTGACAGGAGTGTCATGCCCCCCACCCGCACCAGGGGTTTCGCACTCACCTTGGGCTGGAGGCGCGACCCAACCCCGGCGGCAAGCACCACAAGCCGGGACGTCTGCATTCTTCTCGATCTCCTTCTTGCTGTAGCTCCGAGTGAGTCGCCCCGGGATTGATGCAGTGCGGGTTCGCCCGGATCCACCGGATCCTGACCGGCTGAGCCCCTGCCGAGAAGGTCGAACAGGTGCCCTGCCGAACTGAGAAACTGGGGTTGAAGACCCAACCAGTCCCTCAGGCCGGAGGACACCTGTTCGGTGCGCCCATCCTACAACCGGCCCGACCGCCAGCGGGTGCTGTTCGACGACCCGCGCCTGATCGCCGACGCCGGCCTGCTGCTGCCGGCCACCCTGGCCGCCCGGCTCGCGATCCCCGCCAGCGCGCTCACGCCGCGTCCACTAACCGATCTGCCAGTGCTGCTCTCCCCCAGCGTGCAGGGTCCTGGAGCCGACACGTTTAGGCAGCGGGGCGTCGCTCTCGGATCAGCCGTTCCATCACCGCTCCAGCCTCCAGCGGTTCGCCGTACGACCGTTTCGGCGTCGGAACGGTGAAGCCGTTGATCGGCTCCCAGCTAAGCCAATCATCACGCTTCGTGAAGCGGTAGAGCCAGTCACAGCCGCGTGCCGCGCAGGGGTATTCCCAGAACTGGAGCGGCTGATCGTGGTCCACCAGCAGCATCGCCGGCATCCGCGGATGGCAGGGAAAGGACTGTCGCTCGGGCGGCAGCCAGAGCGAGAACAGGCGGGGACGCGTGAGCGGGCGGCGTCCCGTCAGCGGGCGGGGCGGATTCGGCACATCGGGCATGTATGACGTTGTAATACGAGCACGCTGCGCAGTGTAGCAGGCATTCTTCGAGTCGAACGGCCCGATACCCGTCCTTGGCCAGCGGCCGCCACGCTCGGGTCGCCTCGTGCTACTTGACAGTAGCCCCTTTAGGTCTCATGTTCCAACCTGATGCATGAACATTGGTCCCTGTGGCTGATCGGCCTGGGCTTCGGCGCGCTGATCGCGCTCGCCTTCCTTGTCTTTGGCGTCCCATTCCTGGCGTTGGCTCTCGCGATGTTGGCGGTTGGGGTGTTGGGCACGCGAAGCTTTGGATTGCTTTCGGGTGCGCTCGTCGGCGCCGGCGCGACCTACGTCGGCCTGCTGATTCGGGTCGATCTGGAGTGCGAGGCGTTCGACCGTGGCGTCAACCAGAGCTGCCAGGCCCCGGATTCGACGCCCTATCTCCTCCAGGGCATTGTCGTTGCGCTGGCCGGATTGCTCGTGGGTGCCGTCGCCATGTGGCGGGCCGCAGTCGAGTCGCGGTGAGGGCCGGAGGCGCGCCATACCATCGCTGACATCATCCGCGACGCTGTTCGCTGCGGTGATCCTCGCGGCCTGTTCCGCGCCGATGCCATCTCCGACTCCCACTCCGACTGATAGGCCTCAGGCAAGCGTAGGCCAGAGCGCTTTCGCGAACGTGACGTGCGAGGATCCGCCGGCGATCGCACACGAAGGAGCCTGAGATCGCCTCCAACGGAATCAGGCGGGGCAATCGGGAAGCGCGAAGTCGCGCGGGTCTTTGGGTACATGGTTCTCGATGCTCTGCGGGGCAGCGTCCCAGGCTTGACGACCTGACCAGGGCGAAGCAGACTGAGGCCATGTGGCGGGGGTTGGAGAAGCAGATCGTGAGCACGCTCCTAACCGGCGTGCTTCTGACGGCCTGCGCGACGGCCAGCCCAACTCCCGAGTGCGGCACAGACCGTCCCTCCGGGTCAGCGACGATCAGCTGCGAGCAGGCAGTTGCTGTCGCCCGCGCACGGCTGCCAGCCAGCCATGCTGAGGTCACCCGCATCCAGTTCCTCCATGGCGACTTCCGTCCCATCCTGCCGCAACTGGGGTGGACGGGTGTCAGAGCCTACGTCGTCTTCACCTTCGCCAGCCACTCGCGCCAAGCGGTTGCTCTCACTCTGTTCGAGGGACAGCTGTCAGCCGAGACACCCCAGCCGTACTGAACGGGCCGACCACCTCTCGGAGCACCGCACTCCAAGGCAGCGTGAGTCCTCCGCGGCAGAGACGGCCGTGTCCGGCACCCCGGAACCACCGGCGTCTGCCTGGCTGCTGGCACGCCCGATCTCGCCCTCGACCGGATAGAGGATCGTCGCGTCGACACGGTCAACCGCGGCGTAGGCGCCCAGGGCCTCGTTTTCGGCCCCCGGATCCACAGCCACCACGTACGCTTCGATCGCCGGGAAGCGCTCAAGGATGTCGCTGGTCGGATTCCCCCCGACTGCCGTCACGACATCTTCGATGGTCTGCTCCGTGTCGAGACCGAGGTAGACCACGATCTCGCCGCACCAGTACTCCTTGGGCGCCTCCCCACACTTGTCGCCGTGCTTAGCGGCGACCGCGCCGGCTGATACCAGCAGCGCCAGCATGGCGATCAACGCACCGATCAGCCGGATCCGCATGTCCTTCCCTCCTGTGGAATGGAATGGCCTGTACTCACCAGACACCGCGTGCCACCGCAACGGTTCGCTGCAGCGCAAGAGGCCTCACGGGAACTGCGGGATCCGGCGGTCGACGGCCGGCTGCGGCGCGGGCAGGATGACGACCGGTCTTCCGAGGGGCCGACTGGACGTGGGCCGAACCGGAGAGGCGACGGCCTGCAGGGCGGCGACCGGCATGGAGGCCGCGGGTGAATTGCTCGGCGCCGGTCGGTTGCCCGGTGCCCGGCAACGCGCATCGGTCCGACCGATGGTGGCGTACGGGCAGCCAGCCTGCTCGATGGCGTAGTTGACGGCGTCCATGTTGCGCGCGGTGACGGCCGGGATCTGCTCGTCGGGCAAGTAGAAGCGATCGCCCATCTCAATGGTGAAGCTCATAATCCGATAGGTGACGTACAGCCAGTCCATCTGGTGCCCGACCAGCACTTCGTCGCGCGAGGCTTGGGCGTAGGCATAGCCGCTGAGGGCGGCCATCTGCCTGGCCATCGCCACCAGGACCGCGTGATCGTCCGGATCCATGTCGGAGGGAACGGCCTGCTTGGTGTAGGCATAGGGATACAGCACGACGCGCCCGTACTGGTGGAGCGTGACGTGGACCCGGATCCGCTGCTTGCCGGCGACCACGCGGCTGTCGACGAAGCGCTTGAAGGCGGCGGCCCCCGGGGTCGACCAGGGTGTCGGTCCGCGGTAAGTCTCCCCCGAAGGCGAGGCGTTGAGCGGGTTGCTGCCCCAGCGATAGCTGAAGTTGCGGTTGATGTCGGTTCCGATCTGGCTGCTGCCCGGCGTCGGCTGTCGATTCTTGCGCCACATCCGGTACACGCCGGACGCATGGTCGTACTCCGAGCCGTCCGGGTTCAGGTTGAAGAGGATGTAGATCTCGTTGCGATTCACCATGTCGGTGATGCGCGGGTTGGTAGTTGAGGTACTTGGAGTCGGAGGATGGATAGGCGGCAGCGGGCGCCGAGTTGGCAGTCGTGAGCACGATGGCAAGCACGATGGCAAGCACTACCACCACCAGAAACTTGTGGTGAGCGACCACGATGGCCCCGCGAGACACCATCACTTGGAGCCCCGAACCTGGCCTGAGTGGCTTATCGTCGGACGTCCTGGCATGTCTACATCAAAGACACCAGTCGGTCACCGAGCGGTTCATCCCGGACTTGCGAACTCGAATTGCCCGCCAGACAAACGAAGAACGTGACGAGCCTCGTGGCGCTGGCTAGGCCGAAAAACCGTGGAGAGGCTGGCAGGTTGTCCGGATGTACTGGTGCGTCAGGCCAACACTAGTCGCTCACTGGCGGATGACATAAGGGTGCGCAAGTCCATAATCGCTGGACTGCTCACGTTTTAGTCCGGCGTAGGCTGTGAAGGGGCGGACCAGATGGTGGCTTGCATGGCACGCGGGCGGCGTCGATCAAGGCAGTTTGGGTCCGCTGTGGCGGCCTTCATGGTGCTATCAGCGACCGTGTGGGTTGCTCCGGTGGACGCGGCGTGCCCGGGATGGAGCATCGCCCCGAGCCCGAACGTGACTGGCCGCCACAACGCGCTCGTCGGTGTGACGGCCGCTACAGGGAATGACGTCTGGGCCGTTGGAGCCAGCGGGCTCGACGGCACGCCTCCGCGCACGCTTGTTGAGCACTGGAACGGGACCTCGTGGCGTGTTGTGAGCAGCCCTAATCCCGGCACCGAGGCCAGCCTCCTGCGTGCGGTCGACGCCACCGCGAGTAACGATGTGTGGGCCGTCGGCGTGTACGCGAGCGCTGGTCAGGAGCGCACCTTTACCGCGCATTGGGACGGCCGTGCGTGGAAGACGACTACCAGCCCGAATATCGGTAAGTACCACAACGAGCTGAATGCAGTGACGGCGATTTCCGCCACTGACGTCTGGGCAGTTGGCTCGTACTACAGCGCGACCACGAGTACCTATCAGCCGCTGGCGCTGCATTGGAACGGACTCTCGTGGCGCACCGTGTCTGTTCCGGCGCCGGTGCCGAGTTACGTCGCGTCGCTTGGGGGAATCGGGGCCGTGTCGAGCAAGGAGGTCTGGGCAGTCGGCGCCTACCAGGGCTCAGGCAGCTACAAGACGCTAACCGAACGATGGGACGGCACACGCTGGCGGATCGTGCCAAGTCCGAACGTCACGGTGCTTGGCACCACCAGCGGGGTTCTCGGAGCGATCGCAATCGGATCGGCCGCCAACATCTGGGCAGTCGGCGAGTACGATGCCGGAGGCAGATCGGCCACACTCGCCCTGCGCTGGACGGGCACCGCGTGGTCGCGGGCCACGAGCGCCAACCCCGCGGCGGTCGGAGACAACGAGCTGCTGGGTGTTGCCGCCGACTCCGCCGGTCTGGCGTGGGCGGTCGGAGCCAAGTCTGACGCCCCGAGCCGCACCTTGATCGAGCGTCGCAGCGGCAGCACGTGGCTAGGCGTGACGAGTCCGAATGCCACGGGTTGGGACAACACGTTGGGCGGTGTGGCCTCGTACGGTGGGAACGCCTGGGCGGTCGGGAGTGCTTACGACGGGAAATGGGTGCACACACTCATCGTCCGAGGCTGCTAGGCCAGCGCATCGCTCGCGACGCCCAGGGTCAGCGCACCAGCATCGTCTTCCCCTCCGGCGTCAAGCAGAACGTCACCTACCTACGACGCTACGGCTTCGACGCCAGTGGCAACCGCACCTCGACCTAGGGTCATGGGAAGAGCAGGGCTCCGGAAGTCCAGCCTCAGCTTCGTGCGCCGACAGCTCCCGCACAGCCCCGTCCGGCTTAACCTCGAATCCAACGTATCGGTCCGCAGCTTCGACGGCGTTGGTCGAGAGCACGAAGCCCACATGTTGTGGGATTGGCTGGGGCGGAAGGATTCGAACCTTCGATCTCCTGATCCAGAATCAGGCGCCTTACCGCTTGGCCACACCCCAGCGACCTGAGCCGACATTCTAACCGACGCCCCGAATTCGCCCTGCTCGGGCCCTGTGCCAGGATCTGCGGCCTGTCAGCTCGAGGCGCCGCCGAGAGGCAGCGCGCCTCGATCAAGGTCAGAGTCTCAAGCACCACACCCGGGGCCGGCCGAATACTGCAGCGAGCCTGGCGTGGTCAGCGTCTCCCCGGTCTCGAGCAGCGACTTCAGGCCGGAAAGGATCATCGGCCACCCGCCGTAGAGTTCGTCATTCGCACCCTCGCGCAGGTCGCTGTGGGTGACCAGCAGTCGGCATGAATCGCCGACCGGCTCGATCTCCCAAGTGACTTTGGACGTCCCTTCGTTCTTTACGTCGTCGCTCCACTGGGCGCGGAAGCTCTGCACCAGACGCCGCGGCGGGTCGACCTCGAGGTTTTCGCCCTCGCTGATTGGGGTGGGCGACATCGGATGGCCGGCCTTGTACGGTGAGCCGGTCGTCCAGTCGGAGGTGATGCCTACCCCGAAGTTGTACTTGGCCCGCATCTCGCTGTCGGTGATCGCCTGCCAGAGGCGCTCCGGCGTCGTCTTGATGTAGATCTCGAACACCTTTTCCATGACATCCTCCTCCATGCTCTTCTTGAGCCCACTGAGCGTCGCCGCCCAGGGCTCCGCGTATTTGCTCACCCACCGGTCGTGGACGAGCCGGATCGGGACAGGGTTGAGGAAGTGCAGCTTCTCGCGCCCGCGCCGTTTGGTCGTGACGAGGTGTGCCTCCTCGAGCACCCGCAGGTGTTTCATGACGCCGAAGCGCGTCATCGGCAGCCGCCGCTCGAGTTCGCCGAGGGTCTGTCCGTCCTGCTTGAACAACTCGTCGAGCAGGCTCCGGCGGGTCGGGTCGGCGAGGGCCTTGAACACCGCATCCATGCCGCGATCTTACGTGACCGTTTGGTCACCTGTCAAGAGGCGGACTCGCAATCAGCCGTGGACGGCGACGACGTTCCTGGCGGGCACGGGTCGGCTGAAGCCCTTGAGGGTCAGGTCGCCGACCTCTTCGACCTCAACGACGCTCTCGACCATGGCGTGGGCGCGCTGACTGATCAGAATCTGGCCGGCCATGGCCCCACTGCTCAATCGCGAGGCGAGGATCACCACGTTTCCAATTGCACCGTAGTCGTAGCGCCCTTCGAAGCCGATGCGACCCAGGGTCGCATAGCCGACGGCGATCCCGACGCCCAGCCCGAGCTCGTACCCGCGCTTGCGCCACCCTGCGGCCAGAGGCCCGAACCGCTCGCGCACCGCGAACGCCATGCGCACCGCCCGCTCGACATGATCGGGCTGTGGGACGGGGTCGTTGAAGAAGGTCATGACGCCATCGCCCGCAAAGTGCTCGAGCGTGCCGCCGTGCTCCACGATCGCCGTTCCCATCATTCCGTGATAATCGGCGAGCACACCGAACAGCTCCTCCGGCTCGGCCTGCTCAGCGAACGAGGTGAACCCCCGCAGGTCGCAGAAGACCGCCGTGATCTGGCGGCGGTGACCCGCAAGCAACTGCTCGCCCTCGGCCGATGACACAAGGGCGGCGACCTGCGGCGACAGGAATCGGCTCAGCTCGGCCTTCTGGCGCGCGATCGTCGTGGTCAGCGCGGTCTGCCGTTCGAGATACTCCAGCTCGAGGTCGTGGAGACGCTTGGCGGCCAGCGATGCGTTGATCCGCGCGCGCAGGATGTTCGGCTCGATCGGTTTGGCCAGGTAGTCAGTCGCGCCAAGCTCAATGCAGCGCACGACGCTCTCCAGCTCCTCGACCCCCGACACGATGATCACCGGGATGTGGCGGGTCGCTTCGTCCGCCTTCATGGCGGCGAGCGTTTCGTAGCCATCGAGCTCGGGCATGAGCACGTCGAGCAGGGCGACGTCGATGGCCGTCGGCTGTGCTCGCACCAGCTCCAACGCCTCCACGCCGTTGCCGGCCTCGAGCACCTCCAGACCCATCCGTTCGAGGTGGCGGACGAGGACCAGCCGGTTGACCCGGCTGTCGTCCACAACCAGCGCGACGCTCCCTTGGCTCATCGGCCAAGCTCGGCTGCGATCCAGTGGTGCAGTGCCTCAGCGGCAGCCTTCCAGTCGGCGTGCAGCCCCGCGATGTCGTTGCGTGTTGCCGCGTCGTCGACCGATCCGGATCGGCCCGCCTCCTCGAGATGCCGCGACCTGGCCGCGAGCCGTTGTGCTCCCACCGTCGCGCTGCTCGACTTGAGCGTGTGGGCCGGTCGAACCAGGGACGCTGCATCGTCGGCGGCGGCGGCCGCGTCGATCTCGGCGATCTGCAGTGGGCTATCAGCGAGGTAGGTCTCGATGAGCTCGACGACGAACGCGGTGTCGCCGTCCACCGATGCCCGCAGCTCGGCGAGCGTGCCCTCATCCAGGATCGGCAGATCAGACTCGTTCACGGGCTCGTCCCTTTCGCTTCCGTGATGGACGCCTGCCGGCATCGGTCACCGATGCGCGCTGTAGCGCGGCGGCGAGCTCCAGCGGTCGGATGGGCTTGCTGAGGTAGTCGTTCATGCCCGCCGCAAGGCACGCCTCGCGATCACCGGCCATCGCGTTCGCCGTCATTGCCACGATCCACACCGGGCGGTCAGGCCAGCGAGCGCGAATCTGGCGTGTCGCCCCCAGGCCGTCGAGCTCCGGCATCTGCACGTCCATGAGCACGACATCGAATTCAGCACGGTCGAGGGCGGCGATTGCCTGCAGGCCGTCGCCCGCCACATCGGCCTCATAGGACAGCTTTCCCAGGAGCCGAAGCGCGAGCTTCTGATTGACCGCATTGTCCTCGGCGAGCAGGATGCGCAGCGGATGTCGCTTGCCGGGCAGCAACTCATCCGCGTCACCGGTCGTCGTCGGGGCCGCGGGCGACATCGGTACCAAGCCGAACAGCACCGTGGCGAGCGCGTCGTGCAGCGCCGATGGTTTGACCGGCTTGGCCAGCCAGGCCGCGACGGAGCTGCTCTGCCGGTCGCGCAGACCGATGGAGGAAAGGATCACCACCGGCGGCGTTCGGCCATGATCGCCATGGACGGACGCGACACGCTCCGCCAGCTCGATCCCGTCGAGCTCCGGCATGAGCAGGTCGAATAAGGCAACGTCGAACCGATCGCCCCGTTTGAGCCACGTCAGGGCCTCGAGCGGCGAGCCGGTCTCGCGCGGGACCATGCCCCAGCGCGCGGTCTGGGCGACGAGGATACGTCGGTTCGTGGCGTTGTCGTCGACGATGAGCACGCTCTTTCCGCCCAGGTCCGCCTCAATCCGGGCGGGCCGCGTCGGCACCACCGCATCCGGCGCGCCGGCTGCCATGCAGACGATCAGATGGAGGGCGCTGCCTTCGCCCGAGACGCCGGAGCTCTCGGCGATGAGCGACCCGTCCATCAGCTCGGCCAGCCGGCGGCTGATGGCGAGCCCCAGTCCGGTGCCGCCGTACCGCCGAACGATCGACGCATCGACCTGGCTGAACGACTGGAAGAGCCGGTCCATGGCGGATGCCGGAATACCGATGCCGGTGTCTCGGACATCGATGCGAATCTCCCATCGGCCCAGGTCGCGGCGGCTCGCGGCGTCGATCTGGCTGCCGCCGACCGTCACGACGACCTCACCGGCTTCGGTGAACTTGACCGCATTGGACAGCAGGTTGAGGAGCATCTGGCGCAGGCGGCCCGCGTCGCCGACCAGTGTCACCGGCAGGTCCTCGTCGATGGTGTAGAGGAGCTCGAGCCCCTTCTCCGCGGCCGACGGCGCGAGGATGTCGAGAGCGGCCTCGACCGCGTCGCGGAGGACGAACGGTGACGCCTCGAGCTCGACTCGGCCCGCCTCGATCTTGGAGAAGTCGAGGACGTCGTTGATGATCGTCAGGAGCGCGTCGCCCGACGTACGGATCGTCTCGGCGAAGTCACGCTGCTCATCGTCCAGCGGCGTGTCGACCAGGAGGCCGCTCATGCCGATGATCGCGTTGAGGGGCGTGCGGATCTCGTGGCTCATGGCGGCCAGGAAGCTGCTCTTGGCCTCGTTCGCCTGCTCCGCAGCCTGGCGCGAATCCTGCGCTTCAGCGAAGAGTCGAGCGTTCTCTATCGCGATGGCGGCCTGCTGGGAGAGGCCGACGAGGAAGCTCAGCTCGGACGCCGTGAAGTCGGTCGTCCCGCGCGTCCGCCAAACCGCCATGACCCCGGCGACACTCCCGCGCGCAACGAGCGGCGCGACCATCAGGCGGTCGTTTGTGTCCGCGTCCGTTCCGGTGACGGCGCGAACCCGAGGGTCGCTCCACGGCTGGTTGATCACCTCAGACTCGCCGCGATTCACGAGATCGCCGATGATCCCTTCGCCGCGACGGACGGGGTCGGACCGAATGGCATCGGCGATCTCTCCGAGCGCTACAACCGCGCGGAACGTATCGCTGTCCTCGTCGGGCAGATAGACGGCGCTGGTGTCAGCGTCGAGGAGCGCCATCGCGCGGTCGGCGATCTTCTCCAGCACCGCCGACAGCTCCAGCGTGGCGGACATCTCCCTACCCACCTCGGCGAGCGCCGCCATCTCGTGGGCCCGCCTCCGGGTTTCGTTGTAGAGGCGAGCGTTCTGGATCGCGACGCCAACGTTCGCCGCGATCGTGCCCAGCAGGCGCGCATCTGCGTCGCCGAAGCGGCCTTCCTGGCGCGTGCTCTGGACGCTGATGGCGCCGATGGAGCGCTCGCCGACGAGGATCGGCATGCCGAGGTATGAGCGCACGGGGGTCCCTTCGCCGCGTGACCCGAACTGTTCCCAGTCCGCCTCGCGGTTGATGAGCAGCGGCTGTCGGCTCTGGATGATGCGCGAAGTCAGGCCGGTTCCCAGGGGCAGCGACTCCTGCGGCTCCTGGCGCCCATCCTCGATGTGGTACGCGAAGTTGATCAGCTCGGTCTCTGGGTCGAGGAGCGCCACGTACGCGATGTCGGCGTTGAAGGCCTCGTGCGTCTTCGCGCCGACCAGAGCGAGCAGCGGCTCGAGGTCGAGCTGTGCGGTGAGTGCCTCGCCGACGCTGTTGATCGTCCCGAGCTCCGATACCCGCTGCCGCGTCTCGTCGATGAGCCTGCCTGTGCGGAGCGCGACGCTGAGGCTGGCCGCGAGCGTCGTCAGCAGCGACACGTCGCGCTCCTCGAAGGCGTACTCGCGGTCGAGGTTCTGGAGCGAGATCACGCCGAGGATCTCCTCGCCAACGAGCAGAGGAGCGAAGATCGCGGACTTCGCAGCCTCCCCGGTGAGCTGGGATCGTTGCCCGAGCTCCTCTCCGCGCGCGCGAAGGTCGTGCGTGATGAGCAGCGGCTCCCGCGTCTCGATCACGTGTCGCCGGAACCCCATCACCGGTCGCGTCTCGTCGGCGAATCGAGCGCCGCGCTCGAGGGTGAACGGGAAGATCAGCATCCCGGTGGCAGGGTCGAGGACGGAGATATCGACCACTTGCGTGTCGAACACGTCGCTCGCCCGCTCGCCGACGAGCTCGTACATGGCCTGGACGTCGAGCTCGGCGGCGAGACCGCGTTGGACGCTGTTGACGATCGCCAGCTCCGCGGCGCGCCGGTCCGTCTCGGCGAGGAGTCGCCGCGTCTCATCGAACAGCCGCGCGTTTTCGAGCGCAACGCTCAGGCTCGCCGCGAGCGTTGTCAGCAGGCGGACGTCAGATTCGGAGAACGCATGCTCGCGGTCGAGGTTCTGGAGCGAGATCACGCCGCGTGCTTCGTCGCCGACGATGAGCGGCGCCCACAGACCGGACTTCGGGGCCTCGCCCTGCAGCAGCGTCGCCTGACCGAGCGCCCGGACGGCTTCGAGGATGTTCTCGTTGATCAGCAGTGGCTCGCGCGTCTCGACGACATGGCGACGCGGCCCCACGAGCGACATCGAGATGTTCGGGAAGCGAACGCCGCGCTCGATCACATACGTGAAATCGACACTGTCGCGCTCGCGGTCGACGACCGCGATGTCGACGACCTGCGCATCGAAGATCTCCTGGATCTTGTCGCCGACGAGGTCGTACATCGACTGCATGTCGAGCTTTGCGGACAAGCCCTGCTGGACACTGTTGATGATTGCCAGCTCGGCGGCGCGCTCGTCGGTCTCGGCCAGGAGGCGCTTCGTCTCATCGAACAGGCGAGCATTCTCGAGCGCCACGCTCAGGCTCGCCGCGAGAGTGCTGAGGATCCGGACGTCGGATTCCGAGAAGGCGTCCTCCCGGTCGAGGTTCTGGAGCGAGATCACGCCACGGCCGTCGTCACCGACGACCAGCGGTACCCAGACCGCAGCCTTCGGCTCCTCGCCCTGAACAAGAAGCTCGAACCCGCGCTCGGCCGCCCACGCGCGTATGTCCCGGTTGAGGAGGAGCGGCTGCCGAGTCGCGAGCACATGACCGCGGGGACCGGTATCCATTGGCTGCGGCTCGTCCGGGAAGCGCTCGCCGCGCTCGAGCGTGTACGGGTAGCGGATCAGGCCGGCCTTGCGGTCGACGATCCCGATGTCGACGACCTGGGCGTCGAAGATCTCCTGGATCTTGTCGCCGACGAGGTCGTACATCGACTGCATATCAAGATTTGCGGCGAGACCCTGCTGGACACTGTTGATGATTGCCAGCTCGGCCGCGCGCTCATCGGTCTCGGCCAGGAGCCGCTTGGTCTCGTCGAACAGCCGGGCGTTCTCCAGCGCCACGCCCATGCTCGACGCGACGGTGTTGAGGAGACGTTCGTCGGCTTGGGTGTAGGCGTTCGGTTTGAGATTCTCGAGCGCAATGACGCCGATCACCCGTTCGCCGGTGAGGATCGGAACGCCCAACCAGGACTCCGAGTCCGGGCCGCCGACCATGATCGCGTTGCTCGCGCGCGACTCGGCCAGGGTCCCGATTCGCAGCGGCTGCCGCGAGCGGATCACCCGTGAGGTGAGGCCGTCACCGAGTTGGATCGGCTTCGTGTGCAGCCGGTCGCCTTCCGCGATCTCGTACGTAAAGCGAACCTCGTCGGCTGCCTCGTCATACATTGCGATGAAGAGCGACCTTGCGTCGAAGATCTGGCGAACGCGTTCGCCGACGACCTCGATGATCGACTCGAAGTCGAGCTGTCGGCTGAGTGCCGAGCCGATCTCGTTGACGACCGCCAGCTCGGCCGCGCGCTGGTCGGTCTCGGTGAGCAGGCGCTTGGTCTCGTCGAACAGCCGCGCGTTCTCGAGCGCCACGCCCATGCTCGAGGCGAGCGTGTTGAGCAGCCGCTCGTCGGACTCGCTGAACGCATAGCGCTGCAGGCTTTCGAGACCCACCACGCCGATGACCCTGTCGCCGGCCAGGATCGGCACGCCCAGCCACGACTGGGTGTCCGAACCGCCGATCTGGATGGCGCCGTGCGCCAGCTGTTCCTCGATCGTCGACAGCCGAAGCGACCGCTTGGTGCGGACCACGCTCGAGGTGATCCCCGGACCGACCGGGATCGTTCCGCGCTCGAACCGCTTGCCCTCGTCGATGTCGTATGGAAACGTCATGACATCGACGACGGGATCGTAGAGAGCGATGAACGTGGATCGCATGTCGAACATCGCACGGATTCGCTCGCCAACGACCTCGATGATCGCCTCGAAGTCGAGCTGCTTCGCCAGCGCCGCCCCGATCTCGTTGACCACCGCCAGCTCGGCATTCCTCTGGCGAGTCTCCTCGATCGCACGCGCCCGTGCCAGTGCCGTCGCAATGTGCTGCGCGACGAAGGTCAGGAGCTCGAGGTCCTGGCGGGTGTAGCGGCGGTCGTCGCGGTAGGTTTGAACCGCGAGAACTCCGATTGTCCGCCCGTCGGAGAGGAGCGGCGTGCCGAGCCACTCGAGGGCGCTCGTGTCGCCGGACGGCACGACTTCACTGGCGAGCAGCTGCTCGTATATTTCGGCATCGATGAAGATCGGCTTACCAGTCCTCAATACGTAAGCCGTCACCCCGCCACCACCGCCGATGCCGAAAACCTCCCAGGCGTTTGGGTCCGGGATGTCCTCATCGACCTCATCGACGAAGAATGGATAGTTGATCAGCTTCCGGTCGTCGTCGTAGAGCGCGATGTAGAAGTTGTCGGCATACATCAGTTCGCCGACGATCTCGTGGATCGCGGCGTAGAACTCATGCATGTCCTGCGCGGCGCTCGCCGTTTCCGCGATCCGGTAGAGGGCGGCCTGCACCGTGGCGGAGCGACTGTGGGCAGCCTCGCGCGATTCGAGCTCGGCGATCCGTCGACGTGCCTCGGCCAGCTCGGCCGTTGCCGATCCTCGGCTCACCGGTCGACTGGCCGGCATACGCGGCCGCTCATGGCCATGGCTGGTTCTCCTGGGCACTCGGGTGCGTGCCGCCTGTGCACGCGGCAGGCGCGCGCCTATTGTGCCGCGCAAGCTGGCGGGGCGCATCCGAAAGCGGCGCCCCCACGCGGCGGTACAACGCACGCGCCATTCGTACAGGTGCCGATAGCCCGGACGGGCCGCTGCCCTTTCGACCGCAGTTTCGCTACGGTCTCTCCTGCAGGGCACACGACCGCTTTACGGAGCACACAGACCGATGCAACACGCTATCCAGGCCCAAGAATGGCGCAGGTACGGCCACGGCGGACCGCCGGAGCCCTGGGACAGCGGTGCCCAGCGCAACCTGGATCGGCTCACCACGTCGTACTTCCTGGACGTCATGGAGTCGCGTCGCGCCCTCCTGGCCATGCCCACCACCAATCATGAGCTGCGAGTGCAGATCGACGAGCTGTTCACCACGGCGACGCGGCACAAGCACGAGATCGATTACACGCTGCGCCATTGGGCTACACCGGTGGAGCGCGCCCGCATCGAGGACCGCCTGGGATCACTGATGCGCATCAGTCGCCGCCTGCGCTCGATTGTCGAGCAAGGGCCCACGGGACACAAGCCGCATCCCCTACCCGCTGCCTGACTCCTCCATGGCATAGTTCCGTCGAGAGATGGCTCGGCTAAACTTGGCCCGTGCCGCGATATCCCCTCCTGGCCGATGTCCTCGCCGCACGCCGGCGCCTCGAAGAAATCGCGCTGCACACGCCACTCGAGCCGTCGCTCGAGCTCACCGCGGCGAGCGGCGCGGCCGAGGTGCGGCTGAAGCTGGAGAGCCTGCAGCCGACCGGCTCGTTCAAGACCCGTGGCGCGCACAACAAGGTCGCGCTCGTGGCTGCGACCAATCCACGCGCGCAGTTGGTAACGGCCAGCAGCGGCAACCACGGCATTGCCGTCGCGGCGGCAGCCGCGCGTCACGGGATGCGCGCCACGATCCTGGTCAGCGGCTCCGTCTCGCCGGCGAAGCTGGGGCGGCTTCGAGCGCTCGAGAGTGACGCCATCACAGTGGAAATCCACGGCCGCGACACGGACGACGCCGAAGCCGAAGCGCGTCGGCGGGACTCCGCCGGCGAGGCGATCTACGTGCCGCCCTACAACGACGCGGACGTGATCGCCGGGCAGGCGACCATCGGCGTCGAAATCCTGGACGACTGGCCCGACTGCGATGCGATCATCGCGCCGATCGGCGGTGGAGGGCTGATTAGCGGCATCGGTCTATGGGCCAAGGCGGTCAAGCCCGGATTGCGCCTGGTGGGCGTGCAGCCATCGGCCAGCCCACCCATGTACGCCTACCTCGAAGCTGGCTCGACCGCGCCAATGCCGATTGCGCCGACACTGGCCGACGGCGTGGCAGGCAACATCGAGCGCAGCAGTATCACGTGGCGAATGTGCAAGCAGCTCACCAACGAGGTGGTTCTGGCCGAAGAGGACGAGATCGGAGATGCCATTCGCTGGGCGGTCGAGGTTCCGCACCTGCTGCTGGAGGGCAGCGCGGTGCTGGGTATTGCCGCCTTGCGAGCTCGTCGCGGAGGGCTGGATGCACGGCACGTGGCCGTGGTCATCACCGGACGCAACCTCGACCCCGAGATTCTGCGCCGCGTCCTCGCGTCCTGACTCGCGCCTTCAGCGTGCATCGGTCCTTTGGCGCCGATCTTGCGGCCACCATCGGCTCAGCCAAGCAACACCGGAGGAAGTTCCACATGCTGCAGATGACTACCAGGGCCGCAGAGCTGCTCAATCAGATCCGCTCGTCGTCCGAGATTCCG
>JBBSCG010000023.1:0-29441 GCA_038250515.1 Candidatus Limnocylindria bacterium | reverse complement strand
GAGATGGCCGATGCGCGCGCCGCCATCGCCGCCCGCTACGACGCCGCCTTCGGCGCGTCGGGCCTGCTCGAGCTGCCGCCACGCCGCGAGGGCGACCGGCACGCCTGGCACCTCTACGTCGTCCGGCTGAACCTCGAGGCGCTGACGCTCGATCGCGCGGCCGTCATCGAGCGGCTGGCGTCGGCGGGCGTCGGCGCATCGGTCCACTTCATCCCGCTGAACCTGCATCCGCTCTATCAGCGGGCGTACGGCTACGCGCCCGGCGACTTCCCGAACGCGGAGTGGCTGTACGAGCGCTCCATCTCGCTGCCCATCTGGCCGGACATGACCTCGGCGCAGGTCGATCGCGTCGCCACGACGCTGCTGGAGATCCTCGACGCCGCCCCCATCCCGTGAAGGTCTGACCGCGGCCAGGGCCCAAGACATCGGTCTGGGCGCGGCTTTTTCACCGGCTGGACGTATCGGGCAAGCGGCGAGGCAGGCGGCGGGCTCATGCCCCTCCCGATCGCCGATGTACCACCCGGTGAACACACGCGGAGAAGCAGAGGCCGATGCGGAGGCTGACGGGCGGCCCAACGCCTGTCCCGATCTCCGATACGTTCACCCGCTGAAACGGCGGGAAAGATCCAAACCCATCCAAGTCCGGCGCATTGTGATGCGGATAACCTAGCATCATGATGCTATGCTGCCCACATGAGAACCACCGTCACGCTTGCCGAAGACATCGCTGCGGCCGTCCGCCGGCTTCAGCGTCAGCAGAACGTCGGCGTGAGTGAGGCGATCAACCGCCTCGCGCGAGCCGGCCTCACCGTCAAACCTGAGCGTCCCGCGTTCGTCCAGAGGACTGCCGACCTCGGGCTGAAGATGGACGTCACCAACGTCGAGGAGGTCCTCGAGATCGTCGAAGGACCGGCGCATCGCTGATGCTCATCGATGCCAACCTGCTGCTGTATGCCGCCGACGCCACGTCGATCGACCACCAGCGGGCGGCGGAATGGCTAACCGCGCAGCTGAACGGCGATCGCCCGGTCGGCATTCCGTGGGAGTCGCTGATCGGGTTTGTGCGGATCAGCACCAATCCGCGTGTTTCGGAGCATTGGCTGGCAGCGGCCGCGGCCTGGGCACACGTCGAGGACTGGCTGGCGGCACCGGCTGTTTGGACGCCCGTGCCAACGGAGCGCCACGCCGACGTGCTCGGCGGCCTGCTGCGGAAGTACAACCTGGCCGCGAAACTCGTGCCGGACGCCCATCTCGCCGCGCTCGCCATCCAGCACGGCCTGGAGGTGTGCTCCGCGGATTCCGACTTTGCGCGATTCTCCGAAATCCGCTGGCGCAACCCGCTCGCCGACTGAGCGCGGCCGATACATCGGTCATGTTTCACGCGGGGGCGCTTCCGCGCTGCAGATGTCCGATACAGCGGTCACCGTAGCGCGTATTGACTACGTTGACCTATTAGGACAGAATAGCAACGCCATGACCGAGATGATCCCCGCCGTCGAATTCTCGCCTGCCAAGGCCCGACTTTCCGAGCTGATGACATCGGTGGTTCACGAGCACCTGCCACGACTCATCCAGCGCCACGGAGGCAAGGAGGAGGCGCTCCTGGTGAATCCAGGCGATCTGCTGGCGATGCTGGAGCACGAGTCGATCAAGACAACGGCTTCCGTCGAGGGGGGAGAATTCGTGGTGTCCGTGCCTTCATGGGGGCTGGACGGCGTCGGTGCGTCGCTCGAAGAGGCCGTGAACGACCTGCTGGAAGAGGCGCGACTGTATGTCACCGACTACCTGCAACGCATCGACTTTTATCTGCAGACCAATCGGCGCGCGCACGCCCTCGGCGTCCTTCGATTTGCGCTGACTCCGCCGGAGCAGCAGGCAGATGTGCTGCTGTCCGATGCCTCCGAGACACCGGAAGCCGTGCCGGCGGATCGGTAAGCGTGGGGAAGAAGTCCGTAACCTGGCAGGACGTCGAGGCATTCCTGGCAGCTGACCTGTGGATCGCGGGTCGGAAAACGGGTCACGACTTCTACGAGAAGCTACTGCCGAACGGCGAGTTGTTGCGGACCCACATCTCGCGCGCCGGCAGCAAAGGCATGAGCCCGGGCCGGTTCAGGGCAATCCTTCGCAACCAGCTCAAGGTCGGCGAGGACGACTTCTGGGAGGCGATTCGGGCGGGGAGGCCCGCCGCCCGACCGAGTGAGGTGGAGGAACCGCCGCCGCAACACGCCGCCTGGGTGGTGCGGGTGCTTGTGATCGAGCTGCATCTCACGCCGAGCGAGATCCAAGCCTTGTCTGTCGAAGATGCCCTTCGGATGGTCAACGCTCTCCGCAGCCGGCCGCGCGACTGAACTCGCCGCCGGCGGCCGTGGCCGAGGCCGATGCATCGGTCATTGTTCACACGAGGGCACTTCCGCGCTGCATCTGTCCGATCCATCGGTCAGCCACACGCACGAATCGCGCACGGGCCGATGCGCGGGCCCGCAATCGGCCCCACCGCCTGTCCGGATGTCCGATACGTTCACCGGCTGAAACGGCCGCGACGGCCACGGCCAAACGGAGGAGCGACGGTAGTACTGTTGACCGTCGGCACCGATCGTCCCTAGCCTGCGGCGAACATCCCAGCCCCGAGGAGCCGGTGGCCGAGCAATGCTGCGTCGAACCGAAGAGGTGCGCACCATGAGCGCGTGGCAGGCCGTCATCAAGCGCGCCCTCGACGTCGTCCTGGGCGCTATCGCGCTGGCGATCCTGCTGCCGGTCATGGCACTCGTGGCGCTGGCCGTGGCGCTCGACTCCTCCGGACCGATCATCTACGGCGCGAGGCGCGTCGGCCGGAACGGGCGCGAGTTCACGATGTGGAAGTTCCGCTCCATGGCCAGCGGAGCGGATCGGGTCGGCCCGGCTGTGACCGGCTCGTTTGACTTCAGGGTCACGCGTGTCGGCGCGGTGCTTCGCCCCACCAAGCTGGACGAGCTGCCGCAGCTCATCAACGTGCTGGCCGCGCAGATGTCGCTTGTCGGCCCCCGCCCAGAGTCGTCGAACTACGTCGCGCAGTGGTCACACGAGGAGCGCGAGGTGCTGCGGCTGCGCCCCGGGATCACCGGACCAACCCAGGTAGCCTACATCGACGAGGAGCTGCTGCTGGTCGGCGACCCCGGCGAGGTGTACGAGCGCGACCTGATGCACGCCAAGCTCGCCGTCGATCTTGACTACGTCCGCCATTACGCACTCAGCCGTGACATAGCCATCCTCTGGAAGACGGTCGCCGGCATCTTCGCGCCAACGGAGCGTCGGTCCAATCGGCCGCGTCGCCGATACACGCTGGGCGAGCGACTCGCGAGCGCGCGACTTGGGCCCATCCTGCTCGACGCGACGCTCGCGGCGATTACCGCGGCGCTGGCAGTCGGGCTGCGGATTGACCGCGACAACCTGTTCGCGGCAATCGCGACGTACTGGATCTTCGTGCCGCTGGCCGCCGTGGTGCGGCCCGCTGGCTTCCTGCTTGCCGGCGCCTACCTGCGGGTGTGGCGCTACCCGACCGTCTCAGACGTGGCGCTGGTGGTTTCGTCGCTCGCCGCCGGATCCCTGGTCATGGCCTTGGCGATCTTCCTGGTCGGCCAGCCGTGGTCCTTCCCAGGCACCCCGGGCTTTCCGCGCAGCGCGATCGTCATCGAGCTGCTCATCTCGATCCTGGTGCTGGGCGGTATACGCTTCGCAGCCCGGGTTCGGCAGGAAGGCTTTGATGAGGGGGGTGCCGCACAGCCCGCCGGCCCGCCGCGACCGGTGCTCATCTATGGCGCGGGCGAGGCCGGCGCCATGCTCGTGCGCGAGATGCGCCGCAACCGCGCGCTGCGCCTGGAGCCGGTGGCTTTCCTGGACGACAATCCCGCCAAGCGCGGCCAGAGTATCTACGGCGTCCAGGTCGCAGGCACCGGCGCAGATCTGCCCCGCGTCGTGGCAGAGCGCGAGGTGAGCGAGGTGATCGTGGCCCTGTCGCGCATCGGCGGCGATCGGCTACGGCGGATCGTCGCACTGTGCGAAGCGGCTGAAGTGCCCGTCCGCACACTGCCCGCCGTGAACGAGCTCCTGGACGACTCCGTCAGCGTCAACCGCATTCGCGCCGTGCGCGTCGAGGACCTTCTGCGGCGAGAGCCCATCGCCATCTCGGATAAGCCGATGCGCACCCTGGTCGGCGGCCGAACGGTCCTGGTCACGGGCGCCGGCGGCAGCATCGGCGCAGAGCTGTGCCGCCAGGTCGCCGCGCTGGGCGCCAGGCGGCTGGTGCTCTTCGAGCGGGCGGAGACGCCTCTCTTCTACATCGACGAAGAGCTGCGCCGCCGCTTCACGGCGATCGAGGTTGCTCCGGTCATCGGCGACGTCACTGACGACGCAGCGCTGAGACGCGTCTTCGAGCGGGAGGCACCAGAGGTCATCTTCCATGCCGCGGCGCAGAAGCACGTGCCACTCTCGGAGGCGAACGTCGCCTCCACGGTATGGACCAACGTGCGCGGCACGCGCCTCGTGGCCGAAGCCGCAGCGCGAGCCGGCTGCCGAGCGTTCATCTTCATCAGCACCGACAAGGCCGTGGACCCGTCGTCGGTCATGGGCGCGACCAAGCGGATGGGCGAGGAGCTCGTGCGCGAGATCGGCAGCGGAGCGGTGGGCCGTTTCGTGATCGTGCGCTTCGGCAACGTCATGGGCTCGCAGGGATCGGTCCTGGAGCTCTTCCGCCAGCAGATCGCGGACGGCGGACCTGTCACCGTGACCGATGCGCAGATGACACGCTACTTCATGACCATTCCGGAGGCGGTGCGCCTGATCCTGCATGCCGGCGCGATTGGTAACACCGGCAATGTCCACGTGCTTAATATGGGCCAGCCGATCCGCATCGTGGACCTGGCGCGGGACCTCATCCGCCTCTCGTCGCCCGCCGGCGCCAAGGACATCCAGATCGTCTTCACCGGGCTGCGTCCCGGCGAGAAGCTGGAGGAATCGCTGTTCGGGCCCGATGAGGAGCCGCTCGAGACGGGCGAGCCGTTCCTGCTCATCTCGCGGCCCACAGGTACCGGCGCGCCTGCTGATGCGCGCGCTCGAGCAGCGCAGCTCGAGGCGCTGTCGTGCCAGGGCGACGACCCCCATTTGCGCTCAGTGCTCGTCGGTGCCACGGCGTCGATGAGGGTCTCGTGACGGTGGACGGCGAGGAAACCGGGGCGATCCTCCTCCGGGTGGCCCTGGGGCTGTGGGTTGTGCTGTTCGTCGGCTTCCTGGGCGGGACCATGGCCCAGAGCGACCCTTCGGTCCGGGTCGCGGCCGAGGTGATCGGCGTGGTGCCGGTGGCCCTTTGGGCGCCTTTTCGCCTTCGTGGACCACGCGCAGTGGTCGACTGGGCGATAGTGCTCGCGCTGGCCGCGCACGCCGTCGTCTCGCTGACGAGCCTGGACCGCACCGGCAGCCTCGATGCGCTGGGCATGGCACTCGCTTTCGCGCTCCTCTTCTGGCTGATGCGCGATGTCGCGACCAACGATCGGGTGCGGCGCATCGTAGCGCTGGCCGCGGTCATCGGCCTGGTGCCATGGCTGATGGCGACCGGGATCGCCTGGATCAGCGAGAAGGTCGACTGGGTTCGTGCCGGCGGCGGCCTGCCCAACCTCGAGTCCTACCAGGTCTTCATCTGGGGCACCGCGAACGTCTTCCCGGTACTCGTGCTGCTGGCGTTCGCCTTCGCAGCCTGGCTGCCCGCCGGCGCAGTGCGTCGAGCCTGCGGTGGGCTGCTGGCGGGGGTCGCGGTCGTGGTCGTGCCGTTCAGCGCGGGCCGGGCCGGCTGGCTGGGCGCGCTCGTGGCGCTGGCGGCTCTCGAAGTGCTGTCCTGTTGGCCGGTGTCCAGCGCGCTCGCGCGGCGCCTGCGCGTGCGGCCACGCACGCTCGCTGCTGGCGCAGGCGTGGCGATGGCGGTCTTGCTGGTCGTCCTGGCGTTTCGATACGGCGGGAACCCCGCCAGCGGTTTTCTGAGCCGATTCCTGCTATGGGGGGAGGCGCTTGCCACCTTTGCCATTGCTCCGTTGACCGGTGCCGGTCCCTCCACGTTCTCATGGGTGCGGCTGCAGCACGCGCCTGATTTCGTGGATCGTCCTGCCGTAATCCTCACGCACAACGTCGCGCTCCAAACCCTGGCTGACGGGGGCCTGATCCTTGGCGTGGGGCTGGCGGCGATCCTGGTTGCGTGGCTGGTCATGGTCTGGCGCGGACGTTCGCTGCTCACCGGGCGACAGCGCGTGACGGCGGCGCTCGTGATCGGCGTCGCCGCCTCGCAGCTCCTCGACGATTTCAGCTTCCTACCGGCCGTCACGGCATTGCTGGTGACACTGGCGGCGTGGGCGCTGCCAGCGTCACCAGCAGTTCCGCCGCACGGTACTCGTTTCGCCGTGCCTGGCTTCGCATTGCTGATCGCAGTGCTGGCATTGCCCTCCGTCGTCGCGATCGATGGCGCCCGGTTCAGGGCGGCTGACGCACGCGCGGCAGCCGTGCGCGGTGACTGGTCCGCAGCGGCCGCGGGATTCGATGCGGCTGCACGCGCCCATCCGATCGATGCCGGCTATCAGCTGGGACTCGCCTTTGCCTCGACGGAGGCCGGCGACCGAGCGCGTGCCCGCTCAGCCTACGAAATGGCTCATCTGCTCAACCCGGGCGATCCCCGCGGAGCCGGCGGCCTCGCGGCACTCACCGACGATGCGCTGACGCGGCGCGCGCTCCTCGGCGAGGCTGCGCGGAACTCGAACGACCCCCAATACGCGTATCGACTCGCGATGGAGCTTGCCAGCAGCGACCAACCGGATGCAGCGCGCTGGATGGCGCATGCGGTCGCGCTGGAGCCGCAGCTCATCGGCCGGCTCAAGGCTTCTGCACCCGCGATTACGGTGGCCGATGTGATCGCCAACCTCCCGCGGGTGGCGTCAGCCGTGGGCAGCATCAAGGGCTACGAGCCGGAAACGCCCGTCTGGGACGCCAGCCTGCTCCAGGGCAAGCTGCCGGTCGACGCGCCGGCTGCGTGGCAAGCCGTCGCAGCGGCAGCGCGAGGCGCCCAAGACGCGGCGAACAGCGCCATGGATCAGGCGCAGCAGGACGATCCCCACGACGCGCGGACGTACCAGGCCGCCGCAGCCGTCGACCTCTTCGGCTGTGATGAGCAGGGATACCGGCGGGATCTGCTCCTCGAAGAGCTTGCAGGCGGCACCTACGTCGCTCCATCGGAGGGAGTACATATCGACTTCCGCGACGGCGTCTACCGCGAGCCCGGCCTGGGCGACTATCAGCCCTCCGCTGCACCGCGACCGCCGGCCGTGCCGCGCTGGCCGCTGGCGCTCGTCGATCCTCCCTCATGCAGCTGGACTCCGTAACGGTGTTCGCGCTCAGCGAGAATCACGACCGTGGCGAGACTGATCAGCAGGAACGCGAACAGCAACTGACCGGCAACGGAGGCCGAAGTCACGACCGCAGACCACAGCGCGACCTGCATGGCCAGACCGATGGCGGCGAGCCGCCGTTCGTGCGGGTACGCCTTCAGCAGCACCAGCCAGGCGACGACCGCGAGCGCCGCCTCATGCTGGTTGGCGTGCGGCACGAGCAACGGGGTGGCGACGAGCGCGGTCGCGATACCCAATGCCGGGTTGCCCCGGAGCCAGACGAAGATCGCGGCGACGGTCGTGGTCAGCGAGCCAGCGACGACGAGGGTCACCCCGGCTGCACCACTGCCGACCCACACGCCCGCGGCGCGCCAGTTCACCATCTGCTCGACGTCGATTCCGGCCGCGTTCGAGTCGCCGAGCTGGCCCAGCGCGTAGGACGGATAGGCGAGCACCTGGCCGGGGCCTACGAAGATCGCGGCGATCGCGAGCATCAGCACCGCCACGCTGACAATCGTCATCAGGTCCCCCCATCGCCGGGTAATGGCAAACCACAAGACGATGAGCGGCACGAGGGTCGGCTTCAGGGTGGCAGCGCCGACAAGGCCGCCCGCGCCCCCCGGCGGCCCCGCAAGAACCAGCGCCACGCTTCCGGCGAGCAGCGCGGCGATCGGGAGCGACACCTGCCCGTGCAATGCCGCGCTGACGATCGGCCACGACGACAGCGCGAGCAGCGTGGGGACCAGCCGCGGCTGTCGCGATCCGTCCAGCAGCTTCCACGCTGCGATGACAAACGCCAGGGTGCCGATCACGATCCAGATGGCCAGCGCCACGCCCAGCGGAAGCGCCGCCATCGGCATCGCCAGCACCGCCAGCGACGGTGGGTTGTTGTAGGGCAGCCCGCGAGTCAGCCCGACACTCGAGCCAACCAGGTCGCGTTGCGCCGCGATCTGGCAGTCTCGGTCATACAGACAGTCGCCATGTCCGTCGAGGACCTGCCGCGCAGCAGCCTGGTAGCTCATCCAATCGGTCCGCGCCGCGGCGCTCGGAACCTCGAGCGATCCAACCACCAGCCACGCCGCGAACAGCGCCGACAGCACGGCGTAGACGAGAACGGCCCGCCTCATTGGAGCCCCCCGTGAACGGGCGGGCGCATTGGCCCTGGTGGCAGTGGCCGCTGGTGCGCAGGGCAATCACCGCGGTCGCCATCGGCGCAATCCTGGCCGGCTGGCTGTGGCTGAACCTGCGTGGGATCTTCTTCCGCGACGCCCTCGCTTACTGGGGCTTCGACTTCTCGAACCTTTACGCGGGGCAGCGCGTCGGCGAGGCGAGCGCCTACCTCTACTCCCCGGCCTTCGCGCAGCTGCTGGCGCCGCTCAGCGCGCTGCCATGGCAGATCTTCGCCGCGCTCTGGTCGGCGCTCAATTTGGGCGTGCTCGTCTGGATGGCCGGACCGCGCCTGGCTGCCGTGCTGTTCCTGTTTCCCGGATCCCCGGTGGCCGATGAGATCAGCACCGGAAACATTCACCTCCTGCTCGCCGCGGCGGTCGTGCTCGGCCTCCGGACCTCGGCCTGGTGGGGGCTGCCGCTGCTTACCAAGGTGACGCCCGGGATCGGCGTCCTCTGGTTCGCCGGACGACGAGAGTGGCGGAAGCTTGGGGTCGCGCTCGGCGTGTCGGCCGCGATTTCGCTCGCATCGTTTGTCATCGCGCCGCACCTGTGGTTCGAATGGCTCGACACGCTGCGCCGCAGCAGCGGCGTGTCGGTTCCGGGGCAGATCGCGGTGATCCCGGGGCCCCTGGCCCTGCGGGTCGTTGCGGCCGGCGCCGTCGCACTCTACGCCGGGGCAACCAATCGCCGCTGGCTGGCGCCGCTGCCCGTATTCCTGGGCCTCCCGGTTCCCTGGTCGTCCGGGCTTGCCGTGCTGGTGGCCATGATTCCACTCGGCCGAGCCGATGCCACCGCGCTGCTGCGACGCGTGGTGGCGCGAGATCGCGTCGAGCGCCACGAGTACAGCTCCTGACATGACCCTCCGCCGAGTGCCTATGAGCGCCGTCGCAGTCGCGGCCTTCTTCACGCTCGTCGCCATTCCGCGCTCCGCGATCCCCCTCATTGACGGCGACGTATGGTGGCACATCCGTGCCGGCCAGACGGTGCTGTCGACGGGAAGGGTCCCGAATGTCGACACCTGGTCGATTGTCGGTCACGGGCTGCCGTGGACGAGCCAGGACTGGCTGAGCAACGTCTTCCTGGCGCTGGGCGACCGGCTCGGCGTGGTCGGATGGTCCCTGCTCTCGGCGGCCTTCGCACTGCTGGTGGCGCTCGCCCTTGCGCTGTTGTGGAAGGGAATCCGCCTGGTCGACAACGAGGCTGGCTGGCTCGGGCGGCTGGTCTGGCTTGCCGCTGGGCTGACGGTCGCCGGGCCGACGCTCGGCGTCCGCGTGCAGGTCGTCGACCTGCCGCTGGCAGCTGGCGCTCTCTATCTCCTGTGGCGGTACCGACGTTATGGCGGTTGGGGCACTCTCATCGGCCTGCCACTCATCGCCGTCGGGTGGGCCAACCTGCACGCTGGCTGGCTGCTGCTCTTCCTGCTGGGCGGCGCGATGGTCGTCGGCGAGGCAGTGGACCGGCTGTGCGGGCGCCAGCTCGAATCGCCGCCGCTGACCTGGTCGGCGCTCGGCCGCCTCGTGCTCGCGCTCGCGGCATCGGCAGCGGTGCTCGTGCTCAATCCGAGCGGCGTCGCGCTGTACGCATATCCGCTGTCGACCGCCTTCATCCCAGCGCATCGTGAATTCCTTGCCGAGTGGTCGACACCGGACATCGGTACCCTGCCCGGCCAACTGCTGGCGGCGTTCATCGTCGTCGGCGTTCTTCCGACGCTCCTGCTCACCTGGCGGCGTCTTCGCTTGGCCGATGCGCTCGTCCTGGTCGGCCTGTCGCTGATGGCCGTCTCGGCCGCCCGCTTCCTGCTCGTGATGGGGCCGATCTGCGCCGCAATTGTGGCTGCCTACCTGGATCCCGCGCTCGCACGCACGACACGCGGGAGGGACATCGGTCCGGTCCTGCGTCGAATGGCGAGCGCGCCGCATTCCACCAGCACCGGCGCGCTCAACTTCCTGCTGATCATCGCCATCGGCCTGACCGGTGCGGCGGTTACGTTCGGCCGGGCAGGTCCGGCAGCACAGCGGGAGCTCGTCGGTCAGAACATGCCGGTCATGGCCGTGGACTGGATCCTCGCAAACGACCCTGGTTTTCGGCCATTCAACCAGTACTCGTGGGGCGGCTATCTTGGAGTGCGACGGCCGAACGATCCGGTGTACATCGATGGGCGGTCGGACATCTATGGCGACGCGCCCATCCGCCGCTTTGCCGAAACGGTGCTGCTTGAGCGCGATCCGCAGGCCGTGATGGACGCCGATCGCATCGACTACGTGCTCTTCAACGTGCAGGCGCCGCTCGCCAAGTGGCTCGACAAGAGCGCCGCCTGGCACCTTGCCTATGCGGACGATCTCGCCGGCGTTTGGGTCAGGCGCTGACGGCTCAGGTCTGAAACGGACAGCTGCGCAGCAGCAGGACCGATATGGCGTCCCGGTACGCCTCGCACCAGCCAGCGCCGGTGGCCGCTCCGCGCGTGATGGGGGCCGCCGGCGGCAGGAGGATGGCCTGGACGCGGTATCGGGCAATCAAGCCCTGCCACCCGGCATCGGCGTTGCGGATATGCAGGTAGTCGTCGAGGATCTGCTGGCTGTACATGTCGTTGCGCCCGTCCACGAAGACGCGGCCCCCTTTGGCATACAGCTGGTGGATGACGTAGCCACCCCAGCCGTACTCCGCCAGGACATGGGCGTCGGGCCGGATCCGCTCAAGCCGGTCCAACGCCGCCACCGGGAAGCTGTGTGCAACGGCCTGCTGCGCCCCCGCTCCAAGGCCCAGGGGCGCGAACATCACCGCGGTCACGATGACGACCATCACGGCGGCGCTCATCTCCATCAGCCGACGCTGCGATGCGCCGGTGCGGCGCCGCGTTCGGCCGAAGAGCCGGCGTTCGCCAAGGAGCGACTGGATGCTCAGCGCCAGCGCCGGCGTCGCCAGCACCGCCGCGAGCGGGATGTTGCGCAGCGCCAGCAGGCCCATCGCCGTGCTGCCCACGGCCAACGCCGTCATCCAGCCGGGCGCAGGGCGCAGCCCGACGACGACCAGCGCGACGATCAGCAGCAGGAAGGGCAGATGCGCCGGGTCATGGAAGTTGGGCGATTGCCACTCCAGGATGTTGGCAAGTCCCCAATCGCCGGCGTCAACGTAGCGCAGCGGGTACAGGAGGCCAATCGGGCCAGCCGGCGTGAGCATCGAGGCCAGTAGGCTTCCAATGGCGGTGAGGACCACGGTGCCTTTCACGAGTCGCAGGGGCGTGCGACCGATGAGCGTGAAGGCGGCGTAGGTCGCCACCACGCCCAGACCGATCACGTACAGCCCGTGGAGGTTCGCCCATAGCACGAAGAGCGGCACCAGCAGCCAAGCGCAGCGCGCGTTCTCAGGTCGCAGCGAGGCGAGCAGCCACAGCACGACTGCCAGCAGCAGCCAGCTCAGCACCTGCGGGCGGATGGTCGTATACGGACCGATGAGCAGCACCATCAAGATGAGCGGCAGCACCAGGGCGAGCAGCGACACGCCGCGGCGAATGAGCATCGTGGCCAGGACGGCAACGATGCCGGCGCTGAACAGCCCGAACGCGATCACCATCCCGGTCTGCCCGAAGATCCGCGACAGGCCGTAGACCAGCAGCTCGCCGAGCCACTCGTGGGCCGTCCACGGCTGCCCGGCCCAGGTGAAGCTGAAGGGGTCGCTGCTCGGGACGCGCCCCGTATCGGCGATGAGCTTGCCGGCGGTGATGTGCCAGAAGTAGTCGGCGTCCGAGATGCCGTGCGCGACGGACACGATCGCCAGGATTGCGGCCACCGTCGCGGCAACGATCGCGGCCGTGGAAGGAAGGCGCATGACGGACATCGCGCCGGAGTCTAGTCGGTGCGCCGATGCACCGACACCCCACGGAAGTCCTACCAGTACCTTGGGTCGGTGACGCGCACCGGCCCCGCTTCTAGACTTCAGCCCATCTTGGATGCCGTCACGTCGCACCGGACTGCGCGCCTCGTGAGCGTGCATCGCCGCGATCTGCTGGTGCTGGCGCTCATGGCATTGATCCTCCGCACCGGCGCCGCGCTGCTGGTCAGCCATCCTCCATACACCGATCCCGCCTACTACACCCTCGTCGCCCAGCAGCTGGCCGGCGGCCATGGCTTCAACGTCCCGGTGCTATGGAGCTTCCTGGAGGTCGGCGGACGCCTGCCGCTGGATCCGACGCTGCCGGTCGCCTCGAACGGCCATTGGATGCCGCTCACCTCGGTCGTCGCCGCCGGCTCGATGCTCCTCTTCGGCACGTCCTGGTTCGCTGGCGAGATCCCGATGATCCTGCTCTCGGTGGTGCTCGTGCTGCTCACCTACCAGGTTGGCTCGGAGCTGTGGGCCAGCCGGCGCGTGGCGTTCAGCGGGGCGATCCTGGCCCTCTTCGCCGGCCCGATGCTCGTGTACGCTCCCATGGTAGACGCCTTCGCGGTGTTCGGCGTGGCAGGCACTATGGCGATCTATGCGGCCACCCGCACCGTCCGCGCCTCCCAACCGGGGCCATGGCTGGTCGCTTCCGGCCTGTTCGTCGGGTTGGCGACGCTCGTCCGTGTCGACGGGCTGCTCCTTGCGGTCGCGCCTCTGGCCGCGTGGCTGCTGACCTTACGCCGGCGAAGCGTCGGCGCCCACATCGGCTGGGGAATTGCGACCTTTGGGGCCTTCGCCCTAGCGGTCTTCCCGTGGATGGCGCGGAACGTCGGCACCTTCGGCTCCCCATTCCCATCGGCCAGGGGGCACACGCTGTGGATCACCGCCTACAACCAGCAGTTCTCCATCGGGACGGATCCATCGCCGGCCAGCTACTTCGCATCGGGGCTGCCCGCCATCATCGGCTCAAAGCTGGTCAGCCTCGGCGCAATCACCGGTCGCACGGCGGTCTTGATGGGCGGCATCTTCATCCTCTTCTTCGCGGTGGGACTCTGGCGCGAGCGCGGGCGGCGCGAGCTCACGCCGTTCCTCGCCTACTTCTGGGTCATGTTGATCGCGATGGTCGTGGTCTTCACCTTCCACGCGCCGATGGGCGCCTTCCAGCATTCCGCCTGGGCCTGGCTGCCGTTCGCATTCCCGCTGGCGGTGGCCGCGCTGACCCCGGCAGCCAACTGGGCGGGCCGATACTGGCGCTTCCTGCGCGGTCGCGGCCCACAGCGATTCCTCCTCCTCGCCGGCCTTGCCGGCGCCGTGGTTCTGTCGGTCGTCGGATCCGCCTCTCTGGTGCTCAGCTGGCGCGAGCAGGAGGCATCCCTCGAGGCCGGCGCGGCGTTCTTGCGCACCCACGCGGGCTCCAGCGACCGGGTTCTGACCTACGACCCAGCGCGCCTCTATCTGCTCACCGGAAACCCGGGGGTGGCGCCACCTTTCGACCCGTTCGCGGTCGTGTCGGACGTGGTAAAGGCGTATGACGTCCGATGGGTCGTGGTCATGCTGAGCGACGACGAGACCCGCGACCCACTTGGTCTCTGGGAGGGAGCCACGTCGACGGACATCATGGGCAATCACCCCGAGTTCCTGCCGCCCGACCCGGGCTTCGAGGCGCCCGGCATACGCATCTATCGAGTGACGAACTAGTACTTCCGGCGCTCGAAGTACTGTTGACCCGGTGCACAATGCGCCGCGACCATGGACGCGAGGTCAGGTACTACGCCGGACCCGGTACTTCGCAGGGGAAAAGCTTGGCAGGTCCCAGCAGAACTGGTCCATCGGTCAGCCTGGAGCGCATCTACGAACAGGCCAGCGAAAGCGTCCGCCATGACACGCGCCGTGTCCACGAGCTGGTGGAGCGCTATCGCGAGCAGTACCGCCATCGGTTGGAGAACTGGATGCAGATGCGCGCGCGCCTCGACCAGCGTGCGGACGACAGAACGTCCCCCGGCCGCGATTCCCTGCGGGCCGAGCACGAGCAGCTTGGTCGCGAGCTGGGCGTGCTGCAGGCGCGGCTCAAGAGGCTCGATGTCGCTGAGCGTCAGCTCGACCTCGTCTCGAAGTACCTAGCGGACCCCGACCCCCGCTCGTCCGAACCAAACCTGACCGATACCGACGAGTCGCCGGCCGCCGTACAGCTGCGGATCATCGGCGCACAGGAGGGAGAGCGCCAGCGCCTCGCCGAGGATATTCACGACGGACCGGCGCAGGTCCTGACCAATGCCATCTTCCAGGTCGAGTATCTCGACCGCGTGTTGGGCGACGCGCCGAAAAGTGCACGCACCGAGCTCGCCTTTCTGCGCACCATGCTGCACGACGGGCTGGACGAGGCCCGCGCCTTCATCAGCAACCTGCGGCCACCAGCCGTCGACGTCGGCCTCGGCCAGGCGCTCGCCGAGCAGGCTGCCGAATTCCAGGCACGCCACAGCATCGCCGTGCAGGTGAACGTCAACGACATCGACAGCCGGCTCGATCCAAAGGAGAAGGCATCCGTCCTGCGCATCGTGCAGGAGGCATTACAGAACGTGCGAAAGCACGCCGCCGCCAGCGAAGTCTGCATCGGCTTCGAAGGCGATCAGCTGACCATCGCCGACAACGGGCGCGGCTTCGACGTGATGCGCCTGGCATCCGGCGCGAGCCGCAACTTTGGCCTCCAGTTCATGCGCGAGCGCGCCGAGCTGCTGGGGTCCCAGCTGCAGATCGAATCGCGACAGGGCGAGGGGACGCGAATCCTACTCAGCCTGCCCGACCACGGAGGTTCAAAATGATCAAGGACAAGAGGACACAGGAGAAGACCATGGAAACCGAAGTGCAGGAGCGACGTCGCGGCGGTGACCGCCGGGCGATCGGCAAGATGCGGATCGTCATCGTGGACGGTCACACGCTGTTCCGGCGTGGTGTGCGCAACATCCTGGAGCTCGAGGACGACATGGAGGTCGTCGGCGAGGCCGGCAATGGCCGCGAGGCGCTGGCCATCGTGCAGGAGCTGACGCCTGACGTGGTCCTCATGGATCTGGGGCTGCCGGCGCCGAATGGCATCGAGACGACGCAGCGCCTGAAGCGCGAGCTGCCGCACACCGGCGTGATCGTGCTGGCATCGAACGACGACGAAGATCAGCTGTTCGACGCCATCAAGGCCGGCGCGGCGGCGTACGTTCTCAAGGACATCGACCCGTCAGACCTGACCGCCATCATCCGGCGCGTCCGATCCGGCGAGTACCTGATCAATGACAAGGTCTTCAGCAAGCCAGCCGTCGCGTCGCGCGTGCTCAAGGAGTTCCGCGAGCTCGCCGTCTACGGTAACGACGCGCAGCCGATCTTCGCGCCGCTGTCACCGCGCGAGGTCGAGATCCTGGACAACATCGCCCAGGGCATGACCAACAAGCAGGTCGCCTACGCGCTGTCGATCAGCGAGCAGACGGTCAAGAACCACATGAGCTCCATCCTGCGCAAGCTGTCGGTCAACGACCGCACGCAGGCCGTCGTCTACGCCATGCGCCAGGGGTGGATCAAGATCCCCGAGGACTGAGCCGGAATCTGCTTCTCGACCGATGCGCACTGAACAGGCTTGTCTACCGGCACAAGTCCCGGTCCGATCGGTACTGGAGTTCCATGGCCGAGCCGCCGGCTCGTCCGTAGCCTTCGGGACAAGTCGTCTCGGGTATCCGCGACGGCCTTCATCCTGGGACGTGGGACGGGGGCAAGCCCGGTCTTCGGGTCTCCTCCTCCGGTCCGGGAGCCGTGCCCTAGCAGGACCGGCTCCCCTCCTTGAAACGACTCTGCGGAATTATCGTCATCGGCGGCCTGCGCCGAATATTGACAGGGCGCACCTTTGTGATCCAATGTACGCCGTGCGTGACCTAGGGAGTAGGACCAACAGGCCATATTCGAGGTCTACATCGAGAATTAGGCTGCGTTGCAAATCCTCAAGGAAAGGAGGTACCCAAGCATATGCTTCAGATCGTTAACACCTATATCAGCAATCTTCTGGCGAAATTCCGTCATGACGATGAGGAAGGCCAAACGCTGGTTGAGTACGGGCTCCTGCTCGCGCTCATTGCGATCATCGTGATCGTGGCCCTGATCTTTCTGGGCCCGATCGTCAGCCGAATGTTCCAGAACGTCGGCACCACGCTGAACGGCGTCTGAGACTTGCGTCGCAAGAACAGGCACCGCAATGAGGCCCTCGGATTCGTCCGAGGGCCTCACTCCATGTCACCCAGTGCTGCTGCGCGTAGTACTCCCGAGTAGCCCAGAAGTCCACTCGATCGCCTCGGGATGGAATGCCTAGACTGTTGCACGCAGTCACAACTGCGCCATTCCTTGGTCTTATTGATCACTCATTTGCGGCTCTAGAGGGTATTTCTGTGAAGCGGTCCAATCGGCTGGTCATCCTCGTTGGAGTACTGCTCGCCGTCGTCGCCTTCGTCGGAATCGTCATCCTTCTCAATCAAGCCGCGACAACGGCCCCATCCGAAAGGCAGACCTCGACCGTGCTCGTAGCGAAAGAGCCGATCGCCGTCGGCGATTCCATCACTCCAGACAAGGTCGAGACAAAGGAGGTCCCACCCAACGGTGTTCAGGGGACGGCCCTGGTCGACGTCTCACAGGTGGGCAGTCGACCGGCGCTCGTTGCCGTGCCGCAGGGTGGCCAAGTCAGTCAGGAGACGGTCGGATTCGGCCAAGGCGTAGGCTGCATCTCATGCCAGCTCGAAGCTGGTGAGAAGGCAATCGCCTTCCAGGTCGATCGAACGACGGGCCTCAACTTCCTCGTCCAGCAAGGCGACCACATCGACGTCGTCGTGTCCGAGCAGATCCCGGCTCTGATGGCACCTCCAGGTGACAGCCTCCGCACGGTTAAGACCGTTCTGCAGAACAAGCGCGTCCTGTACGTCAGCCTCACGAACGTGAAGTCTGCTCAGGCGACACCCACGCCATCAGAAGGCGAAAGCCAGCCTGCGCCCGCGGGCCAGCAACCGATCATCACGAGCGTCTTCATCGTCTTCGCCGGAAACGACCAGGATGCCGAGATCATCAAGTTCGCTCAGCTCAACGAACAGGAGATGACTGGTGGCAGCGGTTCTCTCACGGCGGTGATCCGTAGCTCGGGCGATAACGTCACGGAGAAGACGACCGGAATGACGATCGACCGGCTGATCGCGGACCACGGCCTGATCGTGCCGGACGTGTCGAATATCGACACCGGCGCGATTCCAGCGCCAGCCCCATAAACACCCCGGGCAATCTGGAGATCCAAACGTGATCAAGGTCCTCATCGTCGATGACATACGCGAGACGCGGGATCATCTGACGAGGCTGCTCAGCTTCGATCAGCAGATCGACGTCGCCGAGGCGGCGGCATCCGGAGAAGAGGCGATTCGCCTCTCCATGGAGCTGCGGCCGGATGTCATCGTCATGGACATCAACATGCCCGGAATGGATGGAGTGGCGGCGGCCGAGATTATCTCGCAGCGGCTTCCCTCCTCTCCGATAATCATGATGAGCGTCCACGGCGAGGCAGGGCAGCTGCGGCGTGCGATCGCCGCGGGGGCGCGCGAATTCCTGGTCAAGCCGTTCTCCGGCGACGAGTTCAGCACGACGATCCGCAGCGTCTTCGCGAAGGAGCTCGGACGACGCGAGCAGCTCCAGGCCGTCATCGCCTCAGCCGCATTCGGTCCAACCGCATCGGATGATCCAGACGACCACGAGCTCATCGCGGTGTTCTCGCCAAAGGGCGGCGCCGGTCGAACGACGATCGCCACAAACCTCGCCCTCGCGCTCCAGCGGCAGACGGGCGAGCGGGTCTGCCTGGTCGACGCGAACCTGCAATTCGGCGACGTCGGCGTCCTGCTCAACCTGAATCCCAAGAACCGATCCATGCTGGATGCGGTCGAAGGCGGTGAGCCCGATGCAGACATTGTCAACTCTGTCGTAGTGGATCACTCGACCGGGATCCGGGTGCTACTCGCACCCCCGTCGCCCGAGGGCGCCGATCTGGTGACTCCGGCCTACCTGCGCAAGATGCTTGAGCACCTGAAGGCCACGCACGACTCGGTGGTCGTCGACCTGCCGGCCGCCCTCAACGACCACTCGCTGGCGATCATGGACGCGGCCGACCAGATCGTGGTGCTCGCGGCGCTCGAGATCACCACCATAAAGAACGTTCGGCTCTTCTTGGAAGTCGCCGACCAGCTGGAGTACGACCGATCTAAGATTCGGCTCGTCATCAACCGATCCGACGCGGCCCAGGGAATCCGCATTCCGGACGTGGAGGCTTCCATTCGCCGATCCATCGACGGCACGATCGTGTCCGACGGGCGTCTCGCGGTCCTCGCGGTGAATCGTGGCGTGCCGTTTGTCGTATCTCATCCGGAAAGCGCGCTGTCTCGTGACATCGCCAAGCTCGCCCGAATGCTTGCAGGAGAGCCGGCCAACGCCAAGTCCACCGATAGGTCAGCCAAGCGCGGACTCTTCGCACGCCGCTAACGGGAAGGAACAAAGAAGACATGTCATTGCTGAAGCGCATCGAGCGAGTCAACCGACCCGCGGGGGAGGGCGAGCGAGCGGCTGCGCCCAGCGTGCCGGCGACGATACCGGCCCCCGGTGAGCCGCCGGCCGCACAAATTGGCGGCGCCCCACCTGCCGTCGCGAGCCCGGCGACCCGGCCATTCCTGGGGTCGCTGCCCGCACGAGAGTCATTCCGCGAGGCGAAGTTCCGAGTTCAGAACCGGCTGATCAACGAGCTCGACCCAAAGCTCGATCTGACCAATCTGGTCGAGGTGCGCCGTCAGATCGAGGACTTGTTCGGCAAGATCGCCGACGAGGAGGGCCTGGCTCTGACGCGTGCCGAGCGCGTGCGGATGCTCGAGCAGATCACCGACGAGATCCTGGGCCTCGGCCCGCTGGAGCCGCTGCTCCGCGACGAGACGGTCACGGAAGTGATGGTCAACGGCCCGCAGCAGGTCTACGTCGAGCGCCAAGGTCGTCTGGAAATGACCAACGTCACCTTCCAGAATGATGAGCACGTGATGAAGATCATCCAGCGGATCATCGCGCCCATCGGCCGGCGCGTCGACGAATCAAGCCCGATGGTGGACGCCCGCTTGGCGGATGGCTCCCGGGTCAACGCGATCATCCCACCGCTCTCACTCGTGGGACCCGTGATCACCATTCGGAAGTTCTCGGCTACCCCATTCACGGTGGAGGACCTGATCCGGTTCGGCACCGCCACGCCGGAGATGTTCGAGTTCCTGGAGGCCTGCGTCAAGGCTCGCCTCAACATCTTCGTCGCCGGCGGCACCGGCTCCGGCAAGACTACGATGCTCAACATCCTCTCTTCGTTCATTCCCGACGACGAGCGGATCGTGACCATCGAGGACGCCGCCGAGCTCCAGCTGCGCCAGGAGCACGTCATCACGCTCGAGGCGCGGCCGTCGAACATCGAGGGCAAGGGCGCCGTACCCATCCGCGAGCTGGTACGGAACGCCCTGCGCATGCGGCCGGACCGTATCGTCGTCGGAGAATGCCGCTCCGGCGAGGCGCTCGACATGCTGCAGGCGATGAATACCGGCCATGATGGTTCGATGTCGACCGGCCACGCCAACACACCGCGCGACATGCTCGCCCGTCTCGAGACGATGGTGCTCATGGCAGGCATGGATCTGCCGCTGCGGGCCATTCGGGAGCAGATCGCATCGGCCGTCGACCTGATCGTGCACCAGAACCGCCTCAAGGACGGAACGCGCAAGATCACGAACATCACCGAGGTCCAGGGCATGGAGGGCGACGTCATCGTCATGCAGGACATCTTCGTGTTCGAGCAGACGGGCGTGGTCGAGGGCAAGATCCAGGGCCGCCTGCGCCCGACCGGCATCCGCCCCAAGTTCGTCGAGAAGTTCGAAGTGGCCGGGATCAACCTGCCGCCGAACGTCTTCGGCTCACCGTTCTGAGGAGTTCGTAAGGCATGCTGCTGCCATTCGTCGTCGCTGGTCTCGCCGCCGGCGCCGTGCTGCTCGTAACCGTCGGCATCGCCATGAGCGGTGGTGGAGGCACAGTATCCAGCCGGCTCGAGCGCTACGCGTCCGCGAATGCCGGCGAATCCACGGTTAGCAGCGGCGACCGCGAATCCGCCGTCGTCGCCGGACTGAGCCGAGTCATTGACCGCCAGGACAGGACGGCGCGGCTCGGGAACGATCTGGCACGTGCGGACCTTAAGCTCAAGCCCGCTGAATTCATCCTGATGTGGGCTATCTCGCCGATTCTGTTCCTGGCAGCCGCGTTCATCCTGGGCTACGTCTTCCCCGGCTTCAAGAACGTGTTCGCGCTGGTCGTCGCCTTCGTCGCTGGCGCCTACTTCCCCCGCTTCTACCTGAAGTATCGCCAGAACAAGCGGGTTAAGGCATTTGCGACCCAGCTGCCCGACACGATCACGCTCCTGGCGAACTCGCTTCGCGCAGGTTCGTCGTTCCTGCAGGGTGTCGAGCTGCTCACGCGCGAGGCCCGTCCGCCGATCAGCGTCGAGTTCGAGCGGGTCGTGCGTGAGATGAGCCTGGGAGTCGCCCTCCAGCCGGCGTTGAATAATATGGCCCGCCGCGTGAAGTCAGAGGACCTCGAACTGATGGTCACCGCCATCAACATTCAGAGCCAGGTCGGCGGCAACCTTGCGACCGTGCTCGACTCGATCGCGTTCACCATTCGAGAACGCGTCCGCATCCAGGGCGAGATCCAGACACTGACCGCCATGCAGCGCTACAGCGGGTACGTGATCACCCTCCTGCCAGTCGGGCTCGCCGGCCTGCTGTTTCTGATCAGCCCGTCCTACATCAGCGCCATGTTCCGCAAGCCGCCGGAGCTGCTAGGGCTGCCAATGGGCATCACCTTCTTCATCGTCGGCCTGATCAGCATGGGCATTGGGTACCTTTTGATCCGCCGCATCGTCGATATCAAGGTCTGATCATCATGCCACCAGTATTCCTCATCGCAATCGTTGCCGCACTTGCCGTCCTGCTGATCACGTACGGGCTCGCGGCGAAACCATCCAGCGACGCCGTACAGGCCCGCCTCCAACAGCTGGTCGTCCAGCCGAAGTCGCTGGAGGAGTACGAGCTCCAGCAGCCTTTTTACGAGCGCAACATGCGCCCCCTCATCCAGCGACTGTCGAAGCTCGGACGGCGCGGCGACCGGGGCGGCATCATCGCCCGCACTGATGCCAAGCTGGAGAGGGCCGGCTATCCGGGAGGCCTGCGCGGCGCCGACTGGATGGGCGTCAAGATCCTGTCCGCCATCGTCTTCGCCATCATCCTCTTCGCGCTGCTGTCGCTTATGGCCGGCCCCGCAGGCGGACTCTTCTTCGCCCTCATCGGCCTGCCGATTGGCTTCCTTGCACCGGAGTTTTGGCTGAGCAGGAAGGGCCGACAGCGAAGCACGGAAATGGTGCTGCAGCTGCCCGATGCCCTCGACCTGCTCACGATCTCGGTCGAGGCCGGCCTGGGATTCGACGCCGCTTTGGCCAAGGTCGTGGAGAAGATGGAGGGTCCGCTGGTCAACGAATTCCGTCAGGCGATGGCCGAAATCCGCATGGGCCGCACCCGTCGGGAAGCATTGCGCGACGTCGCCACACGGGCCGATGCGCAGCCGGTCAGCAATTTCATCGGGGCCATCGTGCAGGCCGAACAGCTGGGCGTACCGATCGCCAAGGTCCTCCAGATCCAGTCGCAGCAGTTGCGGATCGAGCGTCGCCAGCGTGCGGAGGAGGCCGCAGCGAAGGCTCCGGTCAAGATGCTCTTCCCCATGGTCGGCTGCATCTTCCCGACCATCTTCATCGTTATCCTCGGCCCAGCCGTGGTCACAATCATGGGTGGCGGGACGGGCCTGTAGCGTGCTGCCGGCACCACGGCCGGTCATTCTGCTGGTCGACGACGATTCGACGCTCCTCTCCGTTCTCGCGCGTCGCCTGACCCGCGAGGGCTTCGAGGTCCGTACGGCGCCTTCCGGCCAAGGCGCACTCAATGCCCTGGCGCATGGCTGGCCGACGCTGCTCATTGTCGACCTGATGATGCCCCACATGGACGGCTTCGAGCTGTGCAAGCGGGTCAAGCGGCTGGCCGACCTGCCCATCATCGTTCTTTCGGCGGTCGACGCCGGGGAGACGAAGGTGCGAGCCCTGGAGAGCTACGCCGAGGACTATGTCACCAAGCCGTTCAATCCCGACGAGCTGGTGGCACGTGTCCAGCGCGTGCTGCGAAGGGCGGGAAACGGCCGCTCGCAGCTATCGATCGATGATGGCGAGCTGGAAATCGATCTCGCCGCGACGCGGGTAGCGACTCCCGCCGGCAATCACGCTCTGACTCCGACGGAGACACGGGTGCTGCAGATCTTGATGGGATCCCTGGATCGGACGGTACCAACTGAGACGCTGCTCGATCGAGTGTGGTCCGAGACTGACGGCGCCGATCCTTCGTACGTGTGGGTCACCATCCGGCGACTCAGACGTAAGATCGAGCTCGACCCGGACCGGCCCCGCTACCTGCTCACCGACCGAGGAGTCGGCTACCGGCTGAGCTCGGTCGGCGCCTGAGGCGCGGTGGACACCGGTCGCCTGTCGATCCGCTTGATGGGCTTCCTGCTATCGGCGGCCATTCCGCCGCTGGTGGCACTGGTCGTCGTCGATGTGGCGGCACCGGACTCGATCTCGCGGCTTGGCGAGGGTACGGTGCTCGCCATCGCAACTGGGCTGACACTGCTGTGGTCGGGGATGCTGGCCGCCATCGGAGGGCGCTGGCTCGGCCGTGAGCTGCGCCATCTGGTCGACGTGGCCGAGCAGGGTCGCGATCCCGCCGGCGAACCGATTGCGGAGGCGGGGCGTCGCATCGCCGCAACCCTGGAGGAGCGGAACCGGCAGATCGGCGAGCTCGTGAAGCACACTCGAGAGGCACCGATCACCGAGAACCCGGCGGCGGTCGTACGCGCGATGGTCGCCGCGGCGCGCAGCGTGACGCAAGATCCGACATGGTCACTTGCCGTTCTGCGTTCGCCGGACGAGCGGATCCTGTCGCGCGGCGTCTACGGCACCACGAGCGCGAGAACCAAGGCGCTGACAGACGTCCACGCGTGGGCAGCAACCGCCGAGGATGCCGGCGTCGGGGCCGTGAGTGGGGCCCGTCACGTCGAGGGTCCCTGGGGAGCCTTCGTGATCGTGGAGGTCACCCTGCACCACGAGCTTGTCGCCGTCCTCCTCGCGCCGCGCTCCGGACGACCGGCCCCGTCCCACGCCGAGCTCCAGGTGCTTGACCTGCTCGGTCAGCATGCGGCACCGGTCATTGAACACGCCCTGCTCGTCGAGCAGCTTCGCCGCCAGGCTGCCGAGCTCAACCGGATGGCCGCCGTGCAGACTGACTTCCTGCGGGGGGTCACTCACGATCTGCAGACCCCACTGACGAGTATTCGGGCCCTGGCCGAAGAGCTGAAGGACCTCCCCGCCGGCAGCCCTTCTGCGGCGACCGATCTGGAGGCCATTGCACACCAGGCAGATCGACTGCGCCGCCTGGTTGGGCAACTGCTGGTTGCATCTCGGTTGGAGGCGAATGCCCTTGCCGCTCGCCACGAGCTCTTTCGGCCCGAGCCGGTCGTGCGCCGAACATGGCAGGCGCTGCGCGTCGAGCGTCCGTTCGAGCTCATGGTCACCGGGCCGGGCGCCTTGATGGTTGGCGACGCCGACCGCTTCGAGCAGGTGCTCTGGGCGCTGCTCGACAACGCCGTAAAATACTCGCCGCCCCAAACACCCGTGCATGTCGAGCTCAAGACGGTGGAGTCGGGCGACGGAGCCGCTTTGGAGCTGGTGGTGACCGATCGCGGGATGGGGATGACCGCGGCTGAACGCCGCCGCGCGTTCGACCAGTTCTACCGCTCGTCGCCGGCGCGCTCGGCCGTGCCCGATGGCAGCGGGATTGGCCTGTATGCGGCCCGCGGCCTGGTACAGACAATGGGGGGATCGATCCGCGCCGAGGCGGGTCCCGGCGGCCCCGGAACCACGATTCGCGTGCGACTCCCGGCTGAGCTGACCGGCACCTCAGACCAGGACTGACATGGAACCGGGCAGCGAGTCCGAAAGTACCACGCCGGTACCGTCCACGCGCGCTCGCCTTGCAAGGTCCACCGCAAGGTGTTGCAGGCACGATGACGGCATGCAGTCTGAGCGAATGGGCGAGAAGTACCGTGGCGTGGTCCTGTGCCGGGCCGCATCCTGTCGACTATGAGCTTTCGTACGCTCCGGGGTCGTATGAGGCGCCGCGAGCGCGGTCAGTCGATGGTCGAATTCGCGCTGGTCGTGCCCGTCTTCATCCTGCTCGTCATCGGCCTCATTGAATTCGCGGTGACATTCAGCACGCAGCTGAATGTGAACTTCGCGAGCCGTGACGCAGCCCTGTTGGCAGCTGAGGCAGGGAATGGCGACGGAGCAGACTGCGTGATCCTGCAGAGCGTGGAGACCGCCCTCAATTCGCCGACCGACAAGACCAGTGTCCAACAGGTGCGGATCTATCAGGCAGATGTTCGTGGCAACGAGCAGGCCGCCAACGTCTATTCGCGGACCGGCAGCACGAGCTGCACATTCCAGGACGGCACCACGGTGACGGTGCCCTACAGCGCGACATCCATCGGTTACCCGGAAACCGGCCGATGCACGGTCATCGCCACTTCCGGTTGCGGTGGACTCGACCTGATCGGGATCGCCATCAGCTACCGACATGTCTGGGTCACGCCGCTGCCCGACCTCGTTCAGCTCCCGGCGGGAGGAATTACTTTCACCCGGAGCAATACCATGCGCATGGAGCCAACACGATGATCCGGCTGGTGCAGCGATTCGCTGGGCTGGTCAGAGAGCGCCGGCCAATGCCCCGCGGACAGGCGCTGGTCGAGCTGTCTCTGCTTCTGCCTGTTCTTCTTACGATCGTGCTCGGCACCCTCGAGTTCGGCTTCGTCTTCGATCACCATCTGAGCCTCGAGTATGCGACCCGCGAAGGGGCGCGCGTGGGCGCGGCGCTGGCCAACGGTAGCTTGCTTCCGGACGGCGTCCCGTGCGCGAGTACCCCCGTCGTGGACCTGACCGTCGACGCGGCTCTGATCGCGGCAGTCGAGCGAGTTCTCGTGAGCGACGGCTCGCCAGTGAAGAAGCACCTCGACAGGATCGGCGAGATTCGCATCTATCAGGCAGACGCTGGTGGTGGCGAGGTCGGCCCGGTCAACAAGTGGATCTACGCCGCGGGCGCTGGGCCAATTCCGCCGGGCTCTTTGACGAGGCTCGACTTCAGGCCAACTTCACAGACGTGGTTTTCATGCAGCCGCTCGAACGGGGCGAGCCCGGATTCGATCGGTGTGAGCCTGACCTACACCTACGACCTGCAGACGCCCCTGGCAGCGCTGTTCAGCTGGGCAACCATCGGCATGAGTGACCGCACGGTCATGCAGCTCAATCCCAGCAAGTGAGGTAGCGAAGGATCATGTGGAACCCAGTGTCAATCATTCGGCGTCGTCGCTCGGAGAAGCGCGAGACTCCCCGGGGACAGATCCTCATCATCTTCGCGAGCATGCTGACCATCCTGCTCCTGTTCTCCGCCCTGGTCGTCGACCTCGGGTGGCTCTGGAGCAACACGTTGCGGGTTCAGCGCGCGGCCGATGCCGCTGCCCTCGCCGGCGTCGTGCATCTGCCGAGCGACGTGCCTGGTGCCTACTTCACCGCGCGCGCCGAGGCAACAAAGAACGGATATTCGGACGGCAGCAGCGGCGTCACCGTGACGCCGCTGAGGGATCCGGACATCTCGCGCCGTCTTGACGTCTTCGTGCAGGCGCCGGTGAAGACCTGGTTCCTCGGACTCATCGGTATGGACACCGTTACCATCTCGCGGAAGGCACAGGCCGACTATGTGTTGCCCGTTCCGATGGGCAGCCCCCAGAACTATTATGGGGTCGGCGATTTCCGGAGCATCATGTCCGGATCGCCGACGAATACCGGGCTGCGACGGCCCACAGCCAATCACGGCCCCAATGGCTGGACGAATCCGGAAGGGGCATGGGATAACGGAGTCGCCTTTGCCAGCGGCGAGGATGGCAAGCTCCAGGGCTACGGAGACTTCGGCTTCTCCATCCCCGGCGGCTCCGTGATCTCCGGGATTGAGGTTCGTGTCAAGGCACGATCGACCGACGACGGCTGCGAGATCGGCGTTGCTACATCATGGGACGACGGGTCGAGCTGGACCACCAAGAAGCTGCAGGCCCTGACGGGTGGGTTCGTTAGCCCATTCGTCCTTGGCGGACCGAACGACGACTGGGGCCACGCCTGGTTACCGGGCCAGCTGGCCGATGGCAAGTTCGTGGTCCGCGTAAGCGATGAGGATCCTGGCGTTGAATGCGAGGACAATGCTCGTACTGACCTCGACGCGCTGACGGTGATCGTCTACTACTCGACTGCTGCGTCGGACCGGACGAGCGAAGTCATGGCACCGAATGGCAGCCCGCTGTGCACCCTCGTGCCTCCCGATACCTCGTGCAGCCAGGGCTTCTGGGGAGCCGTGTTCACCAAGGGCGGCGTGCGTCAGAACGGTGACCGCTACTCCCCGGCCAACTATTCCGGAGGCAGCAGCGCCGCGAACCCCGACTACGACAGTGGAGGCTACAACTACTCTGTCGAGGTGGGCGGCGGCGGCGGTTCAGTGTCACTCTTCGATGCCACGTTCTGCGGAACCGGGCAGACGAGCTTCGGCGGCTGGTACGGCGCCGGGGATCACTGGACCAGCCGTCCGAACCCACCCGGCGGGAATGGGTACGGCGGGGTGACGACCAGGTACCGCCTTTACAACACGAACGGTACTGACTACAACCTCTTGGACGACGCGCTCGTAGCGGATTCTGGGCCCACGTTCGCGAACGAGAACCAGACCGACCAGAGCGGGAACTTCGGATCCCCACAGCGAACGACAGCCAACGGTGCCTCCAACTGCGCCTCGAACCCATATCACAACGGCTGGTACGGGCTGGCTGGAGGGCTGGCTGGCGGCAAGTACCGGCTCAACGTCAACACCAGTGACCCGGCAAACGACAACATCGCCGCTGAGAACCTGTTCTCCATCCACGTAAACTCCAGCGGCAAGCCGCGGGTGTATGGCGGTGGCCGCATGGCGGCCTACACGAACTTGAAGGCCGGTACTCAGAGATTCTATCTGGCTCAGATCGAGAGAGCGCACGCCGGCAAGACAATGGACATCACACTGTTCGACCCCGGAGACGTATCGGGCGATGCCTACCTCCGCATTCTGAGCCCCGACGGCAACGCCTACAACTACGCGACCTTTGATTACACCTCGGATGCCGAATGCACCGGCGTCAGCGATGCCTGCTCGGCGACGGGTCGCACCCAGATCAAGACCCACGGCTCGGGTGGCAGCTCGTTCGACAACTCCGTGCTCAGCATCAGCATCCCGCTTCCGTCGACCTATGGGTCGGTCGGTCTGACGCCGACCGGTGAGACGGAGGCCGGCTGGTGGAAGATCGAGTACGAGGTCGCGGGTGGCAACGACACCACGACCTGGGAGGTCAGCATCCGGGGCAATCCCGTGCGATTGGTCGTGCCCTAAGATCTGACCATCAATGGACCGATACCTCCAGATCCGCAACACGACCCGGGCCACGGCGATCGCCGGCCGAGCCCGGGTCGCCTCATCGCTCCGTGATCGGGTGGTCGGGCTGCTGGCAACACCGCAGCTGCCGAGCGGCTGCGGCCTGCTCATCCAACGGACCAGCTCGATCCACATGTTCTTCATGCGCTTTCCGATCGATGCCGTGTTCGTCGACCAGCAGGCCAGGGTCACCAAGGTCGTGCCAGACCTGAAACCGTGGCGCGTGGTGTGGTGGGCGCCGGGGGCCCGCGACTGCATCGAGCTTCCGGCGGGCACGGCTCGAGCGACCGAGACCAGGGCCGGCGATCAGCTGGAGTTCACCGCCGTCGCCTCCTGATCGTCGTCCAGGCCGAACACATTGTCCGTCCGCGTGGTCTCATGCGCCGACCGTCGATGTTGTCTATCGGCCAACCCGGAGATCGCATCGGTCTCGTCCGCAAGCCTGAAACCCTAGCGGAAGGCGCGACGCGGGCAGGCAACTATCTGGAGCCTCGCTCGGGCGGGTAGTTGGTCGTGGGGTCGGGAGACATGTCGGCAACAAGCAGAAGGGCCCCGACTGCGCGGGGCCTTTCTGGAATCGGGTTGGTGACTAGCGGCGGCGGATCGCCCTCGCCTCCACGAATGCCAGAGCCGCGAGTGACGCGACCAGGAGCATCTCGAATGCGATGACCGGCATTCCCCCCGGATTACCGGACTGCATCGAAGTGTTCGGAACTTGCGGCTGCGGGGTTCCGGTGCCGGCCTGAACCGACTGCTCCGGCGAATGGGTCGGCGTCGGCGTCGTCGTCACGGTCGGCGCAGGCGTCTCCGTCGGCTGCGGGCAGTCCTCGGCCGGCTGGATCGACTTGCTGGTGCGGAACTCCTCATCAGTGCCGGCGCTGATGATCAGCGTCACGCTGCCCGTCGCGGGCGCCGGTCCGCTGGCGGACCAGATTTCGCCGAAGATCGTGTCGTAGTGGCCGCCCGTGATCCCAACGGTGCCGGGGATTGTGGTTCTGGACATCGACGCTCCGGTCGGCTGTGGTGTTCTTATCCAGGGACACCACGAGGTGGAAGGACGTGCAGTCCTATGATGCCGTGATGTTACCGGTGTGGCCGAGCGCCGTGGTGGCGATCATGGCCAACGGTAGAGCGGCGCTCGCTGCGCCAATGAGTCTGGACACGTGTGGTCCTCCGGTCGAGGGTTTGCTGCGGCTCGCGGTGCCTTCACGTGCCATTGGGCGGGCCGATGAGGTGATCGGCCGATAGATCTGACCGCGACGCGCCACAAGGGGACGCG
>JBBSCG010000022.1:0-30025 GCA_038250515.1 Candidatus Limnocylindria bacterium | reverse complement strand
CCGTATTACGAGATCAACTCGCCACTCCTGTCGCGGCTGCGCGTCTACCGGCTGGAGCCCCTGTCGGCGGAGGCGGTGCAGTCCATCGTCGAGTACGCATTGACCGATGCGCGCGGCCTGGCCGGCCGCGTCTTGCTGAATGGCGAGGCGATGGCGGTGCTCGTCGACCTGTCAGGCGGTGACGCCCGCCAGGCACTCAACATCCTCGAGTCGGCAGCCTCGGTGACCGATGCGCCCGATGCCGCGGCGATCTCCGAGGCCGCGCAGCAGCGGCTGCTCGCCTACGACAGGGTGGGGGACCAGCATTACGAGGCGGCGTCGGCCTTCATCAAGTCGATGCGCGGCAATGACCCGGACGCGGCGCTGTACTGGTGCGCGTCGATGGTTGCCGCCGGCGAGGATCCGACCTTCATCGCGCGCCGCATCGTGATCGCCGCCTCCGAGGACGTCGGCAACGCCGACCCGCGGGCGCTGCAGGTCGCGGTGGCGGCCATGCAGGCAGTGGAGATGATCGGCCTGCCGGAGGCGCAGTACGCGCTGGCGCAGGCGGCGGCGTACGTGGCCAGCGCCCCTAAGTCGAACCGCGCCGGAGGGGCCTACTTCGCCGCGCTGGCCGAGGTGCAGGAGCGCGGCCGCCTGCCGGTCCCGCTGCATCTGCGTCCATCGGCCCATCGCAGGTTGGCCAAGGAGCAGGGTTACGGCCGCGGCTATGTATATCCGCACGACTTCGAGAATGCCGACGTCGATCAGCAGTACCTGCCCGATGCGCTCGCCGGGCGCGTCTTCTACGAGCCGTCGGACCAGGGGCTGGAGATCCAGATCGGGGAGCGCCTCACCCGTCTGCGGCGTGCGCGCCTGGAGCGGACGCGCTCGACCGAAGGAGGGAGCAGCTGAGAACGATTGTGACGGTCATCCTGGCGATGCGATCTGGGAGCCATTGGGCCCCACGCTGAATGCCGGCGAGGAGGCGGCGTACACGTCATTCAAGGACAAGGCGTATCAAGCGTGCACGATGCTGAGGCGACACTTCGACCACTTCTATCGGTTGCCGCTGGGCGTACATGGGCGGAGAGCGCGATGCTGATGATCGGTTACGCGCGGGCCAGCCTCAATGCATTCGGCGCCTATTGGTCTGGGACCAGCTCATCGCGCCGAGCCGCCGACGAGCTGCACAGCAAGGTCATTCAGGCGCGCGCTACGGTGGAGCCGCAGGGAAAGAAGCTCTTCGCCGATTGCGAGTGAGCGTCGGTTGAACGGAACACAGCGGGCTGATGGCGTACTGCTCCCCTGCGGAGCCGGTATGTAGGCGAGATCGCCGTGGCAGCGGCTATGCTCCCTCCCGGAACCGTTATCGTCGGAGTTGGCCCAGGGCGATCGCACAAGGGGTCTCATCGGAATCGGTATCGTCCCGATCCAGCCGGCGCATCGACATAAGGGATCCCTCAGGGAGCATTACGGTCGCAGCAAGCCATGGAGCGAAGATACCGGTCTCCTGCGGGAGCGTTAGCGTGTTCTCACGCGCAGTCGACGCTCGTGCGGCGATCAGCCGCAGCGTGCCTGATCAGTTGCTCAGGGCGTCTTGGTCAGCCCCAGCACGTTGAAGACGATGAAGGCCGCGATGAGCAGCACGATCATGATGACCAGCAGAACGCCGATATTGCGCAGGTCGCGCTTGACGTAGTGGTACTCCTCCAGCGCACGCTCACCCAGGCGCGAGGAGCCGGCGATCATGGCTCGCGGATCGCGGCTGGGGCGCCGGGCCGGTTCACGGACGACTGGTGCAGTTGGGGCGACGGCTACGACCGTGGGCGCAGACGCGGAAGGTTCGACCGGCATTGCCGGACCCGGCACGCTCGGACGCGCCACCAAACCCGATGCTGCACTCGTGGCTCGTTGCGTCTTGCGCTGCTTCGCCTTGCGGTTGGCCGCCTTGCCGCCTCGTCGCGCCATTCGTCCCTCGTCAGTCTCAACGTTCGCACGGAAGCACCCGCGGATTCCGCGGGTGGGGTCGCTATGATACCAGCCACCTGGCCGACGGTTCGTCGCGAGCCCATGCCGCGTTCGTCGCCCATTGGTCCCAGATGGAGCACGACGTGGGCGAGCTGAACCGCATCCTGGCCGACAACCTGGCGATCGCTTTCGGCGCGATCGCCGTGCTTCTGCTGATCCTGATCGTGCTTGTCGCCATACAGAGCGCGCGTCTGGGTCGGGCGACCAGCGCCTACCGCCAGCTGCTCAGCGGCACCGAGTCGGGACGGTCGTTCAAGGACGTGCTCGACGGGCACATCGGTCGGGTCGACGAGGTGAGCGGCAGGCTGGACGATCTGAATGGGCTGCACGCCTATCTCGAGGAGCGCTCGCGCGGCAGTCTGCAGCACATCGGCATGGTCCGCTTCAATCCATTCGACGATACCGGCTCGGACCAGAGCTTCGCCATTGCCCTGCTCGACGACCGCAGGGACGGCATGGTGCTGTCGAGCCTGCACGGCCGGGCGAATACGCGGCTCTTCGCCAAGCCGGTGGAGGGCGGCGAGTCCAAGCACACCCTCTCGACGGAGGAGTCGCAGGCGATTCGCATTGCGGTCGAGGGCACGCGTCCCGTCCCGACCGCGCGCTAGCACCACCTGAGACCGATGCATACCGGCCAGCAGCAGCTCGCCGAGCGTCGCCTGTTGTCGGGTCTTCGGCGATTGCACCGGCGTGAGCCGATGACGCCGGATTTTCGCCTCGATGCGGTCGTTGCTCTGGCGCGCGACGGTGGGCAGCGTCCCGCCTCGCATCGGGGAGCCGCGCCGCTTTCGCTGACCGATGCGGACCTCATCGCTCTGCTCGACGATCTCGCGGCTCGCGGTGAGGTGGTTCGCGATGCGCATCGGATTCGGCTGGCGGATCACCAGCCACAGCTCGGCCCCGCGATGCGGCGCCGGGCAGACGCGCTGTTGGCAGAGCTGGGCAGCGCCGGTGCCAGCCCACCGCGCGCCGAGTCGATTGCGCGCCGCCTGGGCCTGCCGGATGGCGTGGTGGATGCGCTGCGCAAATCGGGTGAGCTGGTCACGCTGGCGCCGGGAATCGACTACCCGCGTGAGGCATTGGAGGTCTTGCTCGGACAGCTGCGCGGTCGAGATCTGACTGCGGCGCAGGTGCGTGACGAGCTCCGCACCAGTCGACGCTACGCAGCCGCACTCCTCGATGCCCTGAATCACTGAACGCGACACACGAGCTGTCCGGTAAGCGGCTGATAAGGGCTTCATGACTACCCTGTCGGCTACCATGCCGGACGTGCCTGCTGTCGTGCCATCACCGGATCAGCTCCCGATCTTCGAGGAGATGCTCCCGGTTCGGCGCACCCGTCCGCACCTTCGTATCCAGCCGCCGCTCATCGCCGATCTCACCGCGCGCCAGCGGAAGGCGGTGACCCGCGGCGACGGGCCGTTGCTCATCGTTGCGGGGGCCGGTACCGGCAAGACGACGGTGATCACCCGACGCATCGCGTGGCTGATCGCCGAAAGGCGCGCGAAGCCGTCCGAGATCCTGGCGCTGACCTTTACCGATCGCGCCGCGCTGGAGATGACCGAGCGCGTCGACCAGTTGGTGCCATACGGATTCACCGATACGCTGATCAGCACGTTCCACGCGTTCGGTGACCGGCTGCTGCGTGAGCACGCCATCGAGGCCGGGCTCTCAGACCGCTCGACCGTCCTGTCGCGGCCCGAGCAGATCATCCTGCTGCGTGAACACCTGTTTGACCTCCCCCTCGACCGGTTGCGGCCGCTCGGTGACCCGACGCGCTTTCTCGGCGCGCTGGTCACCCTCATCAGCCGAGCGCGTGACGAGGATCTGACCCCCGCCGACTACCGCGCGGCGGCCGAGCATCTGGCTTTCCGCGCCGTCGGCGAACCGGACAACGGCGCTCTCGCCGAGGAGGCGGCGCTCCAGGCGGAGCTCGCAGGGCTGTACACGGCGTACGAAGGTCTGATGCGCGGCAGCGATCGGCTCGATTTCGGCGACCAGGTGAGCATGGCGCTGCGCCTGCTGCGCGATCATCCATCGGTTCTGGCGCAGGAGCGCGCGAAGTATCGCTACATCCTGGTCGACGAGTTCCAGGACACCAACCACGCCCAGTTCGAGCTTGTCAGGATGCTCGCCGACCATGCCAATCTGACGGTCGTCGGGGATGACGACCAGAGCATCTATCGGTTCCGAGGGGCGGCCCTCAGCAATATCCTCGGCTTCCGTGCGGCGTATCCGCGCGCCGGCAGCGTCGTGCTGGTCGACAACTTTCGCAGTCGTCAGCCAATCCTGGATGCCGCGCATCGGCTCATCGCCCACAACGATCCCGATCGTCTGGAGGCGCGCGAGGGCCTCGACAAGCGCCTGAAGGCTCGTGCCAGCTTCTTCCGCGCGGCCCGCCCGGATGGACCGATGGAGCTGCTCACCTTCGCCACCGGCTCCGATGAGGCGGATGGCATCGCCGAACGAATCGCGACCTCGATCGGCTCCGGCCGTCGTGCCGGCGAGCATGCCGTCCTGGTGCGTGGCAACCGGGATGCGGATCCTTTCCTGCGGTCGTTGAACATGCTGCGCGTGCCGTGGCGCTTCAGCGGGACGGCCGGGCTGTACCAGCAAGCGGAGGTGCGCCTGCTCATCAGCTTCCTGCGCGCAGTCAACGATCCTGACGACTCGATCAGCCTCTACGACCTCGCCACCTCGGAGCTCTTCGGACTCGGAGCGACGGACGTGACCCTCGCGCTGAACCGTGCCAGCCGCCGCCGTATGAGCCTGGCCGCGGCGTTTCGCGAGGCCGCCGACCGTCCGCACGAATCGTCGTTCGGCCGGCGGGCGCTTGAGGTCGTGCAGCGATTGCTGGGGAGCATCGATCAGCATCGGTCGATGAGCACCGAACGCAGCAGCGGGGAGCTCCTCTATCACTTCATCAGCGCGTCCGGTTGGCTTGCTCGGCTGTCGGCCGAGGCCCGCGAGAGCGGCGACGCGCGGCTCGCGAACGTCGCTCGGTTTTTCGAGATCGTGCGCCGGCAGGGAAGCCTGCTGCGCGACGATCGGCTTCCGTTCCTCGTCGCGCAGCTCGACACGCTGATCGAGACCGGCGACGATCCGTCGACCGCGGACGTCGGTCCCGACGAAGGCGACGCGGTGCATGTGCTCACCTATCACAAGGCCAAGGGCCTGGAGTTCCCGGTTGTCTACATGGTCGGACTCGTCGAGGACCGATTCCCGAGCCGCAGCCGCGGCGATCGCCTCCAGCTTCCCGATGAGCTGCTGCCCGACTGCGCGCCGGCCGCGGAGACGCACCTTGGGGAGGAGCGCCGCCTCTTCTACGTCGGGATGACCCGCGCGCAGGAGGAGCTCGTGTTCAGTTGGGCGCAGGACTACGGCGGCCGGCGAGCACGACGCATGAGCCAGTTTGTGCTCGAGGCGCTCGACCTGCCACCTGCCATGCCGGTCGAAGCATTGCGTCCCAGCGCCGCCGAGCAGTTGGCCCGCCACGAGCTTCCGGCACGTCAGCCGGCGCTGCCGGCCCGGCCCAGCCTCACTGATCGGCCGCTCTCGCTGAGCTTCTACCAGGTCAACGACTACCTGGACTGTCCGGCTAAGTACCGATACGGTCACGTGATCCGCATCCCGACGCCGCCCTCACACGCAATGGTCTACGGTCGCGCGTTGCATGCGGCAGTGCAGGCCTTTCATCGCCACCAGATGGCCGGCCGCGCCATGAGCCTTGAAGACCTTCATGCCGCCCTCGACGCGAATTGGGAGTCGGTCGGCTTCCTGACCCGTGAGCACGAGGAGGCTCGGCGGACCGCAGGCCGAGAGGCTCTTGCCCGCTTCTGGAACGAGCAGCAGAGTGATCCCGCGCGACCAACCGCGATCGAGGCCGACTTCTCGTTCCAGTTGGGGCGTGACCGCGTACGCGGTCGCTATGACCGTGTCGACGTCGAGGCGGACGGTCGTGTCGTGATTACCGACTACAAGTCGAGCGACGTGCGCGATCCGGGCACCGCGGCCCGTCGCGCGCGTGAGTCGCTGCAACTGTCGATCTATGCCCTCGCCCACGAGGCGCAGCACGGCAAGCTGCCCGAAGAGCTGTCGCTCCACTTTCTCGAGTCGGGTCTGGTTGGTCGCAGCGAGCCGACGGAGAAGCGGCTCGAGCGAGCGCAGGAGAAAGTCTTGATGGCCGCGGAGGGCATCAGGGCGCAGCGCTTTGACGCCACGCCCCAGCCGATGCGTTGCGGCTTCTGCCCGTTCCGCGAGATCTGCCCCGACGCGGCGCGGTGAGCGGTCGTCAACGGCTGGCCGTCGCGGCGCTGGTGCTCGGCGCCGTGCTGAGTGCCGTCCTCCTGGTTGCGTTCGCCTTCACCAGCTGTCCGTCCGCGTCGCCGGGCGTCGTGTGTCCGAACGCGACACTCAATCGCGCAGTCGTGGTCGCGCTCGCGTCGCTGACGGCTGGTCTGCTGGTCGCACCGTTTGCCTTCCTGGCGGAGTTCGCTCTGCGCCGACAGATCGTTTACCGCGGCACCGCCACTCGCGCAGCGCGGCGCGGCCTGCTGGCCGGGGTGATCGTTGCGGCGCTCGCCGGCCTGCGTCTTGGGGAGGCGCTCTCAGTGCCGGTTGCCCTGTTTGTCGTGACGCTGGCCGCCATCGTCGAATGGTTCGCGGTGCGCCGCTTCGATATTACGTGACCGACGGCTCGGACATCTTCGCCGGGCAGCCGAGCGACCCGGACCTCCTCGCCGAGATCTACGACCTCGAGCATGACGAGATCGTGGAGGACCGTACCTTCTATCGGGAGATGGCCCGGCGCGCGCGAGGCGCCGTGCTGGATCTGGGGTGCGGATCGGGACGCCTGTTCTCGTCCTTCCTGGGGGGCGGGGCTCGACGGATCGTCGGTATCGACGGCAGCACCGCACTGCTGCGGCGCGCGAAGCGCCGCATCCGTCGCGAGCCGGCGTTGCGCACAGCGGCCGAGGAGGGGCGGATCGAGCTGCTACGCGCCGACGTCGGCGAGATGCGGCGACGCGACCGGTTCAGCCTCGCGGTGGCTGTCGGCGTCCTGCCGCACCTCGACGGCCCGACAGAGGCGCTGCGCATGCTCGTGACCGCGCGCCGCCACCTGACGCGTGCAGGCCGGCTGGTGCTGGACGACATCGGTCCCGGAATGCTGCCGTTGCGACACCTCGACCTGAGCCCGGATTGGCGCCGCATGCTGCGTGGGCGCAAGCTCGTGCGCTACAGCCAGCTGATGCGCGAGGAGGCGCATGACGGTCTTCGCGTCGCATTCTCGACGCTGGTTGAGGCGGCGGGGGCCGATGGTACGATAGCGCGGCTTCCGGCCAGCTACCGGCTGTGGTATCCATCACTGGGCGATCTGGAGAGGCTGGTACGGGAGGCGGGCATGAGGGTCGAGCTGACCTACGGGTCGCACGATCTCGGACCGTTCAACCCGACGAGCGACCGCTTGATCGTGGTCGCGCGTCGCGCGGCGTGGGTTTCGAGCGACCGGGCGGGAAGATCCCGCGCGGCGGCTCCGCAGGCTGGGTGAGCGATTGTCAGGCGAGCAGATCCGGCTCTTGGTTATCGAAGACGTGCCGCAGGTTGCGTCGCACATTCGCGCGCTGCTCCAGGCCCAGTCGCAGATCAAGATGCTCGACGTCGTGACCGCCGGCGACCGCGCGGTGACCGCGGCCGGCGAGTTCAAGCCACATGTCGTCATCGTCGACGCCCTGCTGCAGGGTCGGGTGAGCGGGACACAGGTCGCAGCCGGGCTGCGTGAGAGCGAGCCGCAGATCGCCGTGATCATGCTGACCGTTCCGCAGAACCCGGTCGCCGAGGATCACGAGCGGGGGATCGACGGCGTGCTCAAGATGCCGTTCTCGGGTTTTGACCTCACCACCCTGGTGCGCCGGGTCCGCGAGGAGCGCGCGGTCGACTCGTCACGCAGCGGGTCGCTGATGATCACCCTCTTTTCGCCGAAGGGCGGGGTCGGTCGCACGACGCTGGCCTATAACCTGGCCGTGGCGCTCGGCGTCGACCATCGGGTCTGCCTCGTCGACGGCTCCATGCAATTCTCCGATCTGCGGGGTCTGCTGCGCGTCCCTGCCGTCGCCCCGTCGATCGTGGATCTGCCGACCGATCGCATCCGTGAGCAGGACCTCGCCGACGTCACCTGGCGCGATCCGTCGGGGATCGACCTGCTGCTGGCGCCGCCGCGCGTCGAGATGGCCGAGATGGTCACCGTGCGCGACATCGAGAAGGCACTCTCCATCCTGCGTCAGCTCTACGAGTTCGTCATCGTCGATACGCGGGCCTCGCTTTCCGAAGATGTGCTGGTCTTCCTCGACTCCGCCGACCTCATTCTCGAGGTGCTGACCTACGACTCGATGGCCATTCGCGGCCTCGCCATGGCCGGCGAGACCTTCGCGGCGATCGGCTACCCGGCGCACAAGATCGCGACCATCCTCAACCGGGCGGATGCCTCCGGCGGCTTCGACAAGACCGATGTCGAGGCGGCCATCGGGCATGGCATCGACTACGAGGTCGTCTCGGATGGGCATCTGGTGCTGGCCGCCAACAACGAGGGCGTGCCGTTCGTCACCAGCTCGCCTGACGCACCCATCTCCGCTGGCGTGCGCCGCATCGCCGATTCCCTGGCCGCTCATCTCCGGGAGCGCAGCCCGGCGTTGGCGCGACGCTGAGGGCGGTGGGTCCCGCGGCCGGTGACGCTCGGCCGATCGGCGTCTTCGACTCGGGCGTCGGTGGCTTGACCGTTCTGTCGGAGCTTCGGCGACGGCTTCCCGGCGAGTCGACCATCTATCTCGGCGACAGCGCGCGAACGCCGTACGGCCCGCGGCCTGCCGACGAGGTGCGCCGCTTCACGCTCGCCTGCATACGCTGGCTCCTCACCGCAGACGTCAAGCTGCTGGTCGTCGCCTGCAACACCGCGACGGCACAGGCGCTGCCGCAGGTCCGCGAGCTGGCGCCGGTGCCGGTCGTCGGTGTCGTGCGTCCGGGCGCCGTGGCAGCCGCGGCCGCCACGCGCAGTGGCCACGTCGGTGTCGTGGCAACCGTGGGCACGGTGGCGTCGGGCGCATATCCCGCCGCGATCGAAGAGGCGGACTCGCGTCTCCTCGTCAGCCAGCAGGCCTGTCCCGATCTGGTGCCGCTGGTCGAGGCGGACACCCTCGACGGTCCGGTCGCCGAGGCCGCCGTGCGGGGATACCTCGCGGAACTCCTGGCCGGCGACGGCCGGATCGACACGCTCCTGCTGGGCTGCACGCACTACCCGCTGCTGCGCCCCGTGATTGAGCGCACGGTGGGCAGCGCCGTAGCCGTGGTGGACTCGGCGTTCACCACCGCACTGGCGGTCGAGGATCTGCTCGATGCGCTCGCGAGCCGCGCACCTGTCGGAGCGGCGACGTCACATCGGATCGTGACGACCGGCGATGTGGGCGCCTTCGCCAACGTCGCCGAGCGCGTCTTTGGGGCCGAGGTTCCATCGGTCGAGTCGGCATCGGTCGTGCCCGGCTAGACTCATACGCATGTCACGCAGCATGAGTCGCCTGGGGATGGGCGTGGTGGTCGGTGGTCTGCTGGCCATGGGTGCCACGGTTGCGCAGCGCGAGCTGCTGCGCCGCGCCGGCACGAGCCTGATCGACTGGGAAGCGGTCCGCGATATCGCGCGGCGGCGCCTGGGTGCGCATGGCGTCGCGATTCCGCAGCACGAGCGAGCCAGAGCCGAGGCCTTCTACCGAGAAGCCCTTCTTCGTATCGAGCCGCTCGTCGCCGAGGAGATCGGTGCCGAGTTGCCGCATGCGCTCGAGGTGCCGGCGGTGGTCGATCGCGTTGAGTGGATCGACCTCAACCTGGCGACCTTCCAACATCTGCTGGGTCGCGTAGAGACGATCTTCAATGAAGCGCAGCGCGGCGACGAGACAGCCGGTCGCGCGCTGGCGCGCATCGTCAACCGCACGGTCGGAAACCAGCAGCTCGGTTTCCTGCTCGGCTTCCTCGCCCGCAAGGTGCTCGGCCAGTACGACGTCAGCCTGCTGGCGGTCGGACCGGCGCCGCGCGGTCGGCTCAACTTCGTGGAGCAGAACATCACCGCCACGGCGGCCAACCTGCGCCTGCCACTCGACGACTTCCGCACGTTCATCGCGCTGCACGAGGCGACCCACGCCTTCGAGTTCGAGGCGTATCCCTGGCTGCGCGACTACTTTGCCGCGAACGTCGCCGAGGCGGTCGAGCAGCTGGCCGCGGATTCGGGCGGCATGGGAGCCCGACTGCGCAGCGCGCTGAGTGGCGGCAAGGGCCATTGGCTCGAGCGGATCATGACGCCGCGGCAGCTGGCCACCTTCCATCGAACCCAGGCGCTCATGTCTCTGCTGGAGGGCTACTCGAACCACGTCATGAACGCGGCGGGCGAGCGCCTGCTGCCGGGCTTCACCCAGTTGCACGAACGCTTCGAGCGGCGGAATGAGCGCCGCGGTGCCGTGGAGCGGGCGGTCATGAGGCTGACCGGGCTCGACCTGAAGATGGAGCAATATGCCGCGGGCGAGCGGTTCGTGGATCACGTCATCCGGGAGCGTGGACGGGCGTTCCTGAACAGGGTCTGGACCGGTCCGCAGCATTTGCCGACGCTCGACGAGATCGCCGCGCCGGAAGGCTGGATCAGCCGCATCGTCGCGTTACCGGCGGAGGGCTCCCACTGAGCGCCGCGCGGCAGACGATCGTTCTCGCCACTCCTGCCTTCGGCACGCCACTCACCCCGGAGCTGGTGGCGCGCATCGAGGCGGTTGAGGGCGTGCACGTGGTGCCTCTGTCTTCCGAGGGACGCGTCCATGACGGAGCCGATGACGTGCTCGCCTCCGCCGACGTGCTGCTGCGCGGCAGCGTTCCGGCGTTGGTCCTCGACCATCTGCTGTCACGGGCGCCGGACCTGCGCTGGATTCATTCGGTGTCGGCCGGCATCGAGCGCGTCGCCACGCCGGCCGTCCGTGCTCGAGGCATCACCGTCACGAATGCGCGGGGCGTCTTCAGCCGACCGATCGCCGAGTACGTGGTGATGATGATTCTGGCGCTCGCTCGCCGGCTGCCGCAGTTGCTCGAGCTGCAGCGCGAGCGCACCTGGCAGCCGCTGCGTGGCCGTGAGCTGTCCGAGATGACCGTGGGGATCGTCGGCTTCGGGAGCATCGGCGCCGAGGTTGCGCGCCTGCTGGCGCCGTTCGGGACCCGGGTGCTGGCCACGCGGCGTCATGCCGACCGCGGCGCCGGCGACGCGACGAATGTCGAGCTCCATGGCTTCGATCAGCTCGACGAGGTGCTCGCCGCCTCCGATTTCGTGCTCGTCGCGACGCCGCTCACCGACGAGACGGCGGGTCTCATCGGCGCTCAGCAGCTGCAGGAGATGCGCGAGCATGCCTGGCTGATCAACATCGCGCGCGGCCGGCTCATCGACGAGGTGGCGCTGCGCCGGGGATTGGAGGCCGGTTGGATCGGCGGTGCCGTGCTCGATGTCTTCGACGAGGAGCCGCTGCCACCCGAGTCGCCGCTCTACGGCACGCCCAACCTGATCATCACGCCGCACACTTCGTGGTCGAGCGACCGCGTCCTGGATCGCAGCATCGAGCTGTTCATCGACAACCTGCGTCGCTTCACGACGGGGCAGCCGCTGCGCAACGTCGTCGACCTCGAGGCGGGGTATTAGGCCGATGCAGGTCACCATCGTCGGCCTGCCGGGCAGCGGCAAGACGACCGTGTTCAACGCCCTGACGGGCGGCCACGCCGAGATCGGCGGCTACTCCGCGGGTCGCGCCGCCCCGAACGTCGGCGTGGTGAAGGTGCCCGACGAGCGGCTGACGAAGCTGTCCGAGCTGTTTTCGCCGCGCAAGACGACGCCGGCCGATGTCACGTACGTCGACGTCGCGCTGGCCGCGGGAGCCGCCCGGGAGGGAACGGTCGCGCCCGACGTGCTGTCGATGATTCGCAACGCTGATGCGCTGCTCCACGTGTCCCGTGCGTTCGATGATCCGACCGCCGCCACACCGGCGAATCCATGGGGCGACGTCGAGGAGCTGGACCTCGAGTTCGTGGTGGCCGATCTCACCGTCGTGCAGAAGCGCCTGGAGAAGCTGCGCACCTCGGGCCGCCACGGCTCGCCGGCGGAGCGCGAGCAGAACGCGCTGGAGGAGAAGCTGCTCGCTCGGATCGAGCCGCATCTGGCTGAGGGCCACCCGCTGCGTGACGTCGAGCTCGACGAGGACGATCTGCACAGGCTGCGCGGGTATCGTTTTCTGAGCCAGAAGACGGTGCTGATCGTGCTCAACATCGATGAGAGCCAGCTTCCCGAGGCAGCCAGCATGGAAGCCCAGGGCCGCGAGCGCGGTTCCCATCGCGAAACTGACCTCGTGGCGCTTGCCGGCAAGATCGAGGCGGAGCTCGGCGAGCTGAGCGACGAGGATGCGCGCGCCTTCATGGATGACCTTGGCATTGCCGAGCCGTCCCGCGGAAGAGTCGTGCGCCTGACGTACCAACTCCTCCGCCTGCTGAGCTTCTTCACCGCCGGCGAGGACGAGTGCCGCGCCTGGACCATCCATCGCGGCGACACCGCGGTCGATGCCGCCGGCGCCATTCATTCAGACCTGGCGCGCGGCTTCATCCGAGCGGAGGTGCTGAGCTACGAGGAGCTGATGGCGTGCGGCTCCATGGTCGAGGCGCGCAAGCGGGGTGTGCTGCGCTCGGAGGGCAAGACCTACCAGGTACGGGACGGCGACGTGATCCAGGTGCTGTTCAACGTCGCTCGCTGAGCCCTAGGATCCGTCGAGCTCGACCACCATGCTGCGGAACTCGTCGGTCGGCTCGACGGGGAATGTATCGATCTCCTCGACCCCCACACTCATCGACGCCTGGAGCTTCTTGTCGTCGATATAGGTGAAACCGTGCGAACGCTCGAGCTCGCCGGCGATCGCTTCGACCAGCGTATCCTCCTCGAAGGTGTCGAGCACGGTCTTGCGGGCGGTGCGCACCAGCTCCTCGAACTCAGCGGCCTCATGGCGACGCTCGCTGACCAGCAGCGCATCGGTCATCAGGTCGGTGGCGCCCTCGTGCAGTTCGTAGAAATAGAGTTGCATCTCGCCGTGGATCATAGACCGATGCCTCCCGAACCGCCGCCACACGCAATCGACCTCCTGGTCGTCGGTGCGCTGACGATCGACCGTTTCGCCGACGGATCGACTGCGCCCGGCGGCTCGGTGCTGCACGCAGCGCGCGCCGCTCGCGCGTCCGGCTACACGGTCGGCGTCGTCACGGTCGTCGGATCCGAGCCTGAGGCGCGCGCCGCGCTGCATGAGTTGGGCGAACTGGGCGGCGTCCACGCGCAACGCGCCGATCGCACCCTGCGATTTGGTCACCGGGAGACGATGAGCGGACGTGAGCTCATCCTCGAGGCATCGGCGCCGCAGCTCGCCTGCCCGGCTCGCGAATTCGACCCTGGCGCGGTGCTGTATGCGCCGGTGGCCGCCGAGTTCGGCGCCGGCCTCGGCGGCCAGTCGTACGCGGGCGCCGTTCGTGGCGCGATCCTGCAGGGCTGGCTGCGCAGCCTTGAGGTCGGCCGCCGCGTGAACCCGTTGTCGTTCACGGCGCTGGGTCGAGACCTGGTCGAGGTCCTTGGAAGCTGCGCCGTGCTCGTCGCCAGCCGGGAGGATCTCCTGGCCATGGGCCCCGAGCCGGGCGTCCAGCTTGACGCGCTGCGAGAGCGCTTCGGCCACGCGCCCGTCCTGGTGGTGACCGATGGTCCGGCGGGCGCATGGCTCGACACAACCTCTGGGCGCGTGCTCGTCGCCCCGTCACGCGTGTCGCAGGACCCGGGCGCGGTGGGTGCGGGCGACGCGTTCGCGGCGATCCTCACCGCGGAGCTGGGTCGCGGGACGACGCCGATGCTCGCCGCTGAGCGCGCCGCCTCCGCCGTCGCGACCATTCTCCGTGATCGGTCGCGCTAGGCCACTCTCAGGCGTCGCGCCGCGCGTCGCTCCGCCGCATCGACCCGGCGTGTCAGGCGGCGCCGACGGGAACTCACCTGGAGGCGCATCTTCCCGATGCTCAGCATCCCACCACCGCGTCCGAGGGCGAAGGCGAGGTCCAGGACACGCCACGCGGCCCGGGTCGCCTCCAGGGCTCCGTGGAGATCGCTTCGGTGGCGCTCCCTGATGCGGGCGATCTCGATCCACGCCGCGGCGGCGTCGAGTGAGGCGCGCTGCGTGCCCGAGCGCCACAGCGCCTCGGCGCGATCAACCTCGCCTGCCTTGATCAGCAGGCGCGTGGCAAGCCGACGCAGCGCGACAGCCTCCACGGGCTCGGTGCACGCGACGATCGCATCCTCGAGCAGCTCGAGCGCCTCGTCGGCTGCTCCGCTGCGCAGCAGATCGATCGCCATCCCGCGCCGATCCAGGATCCCCGCCTGGCGCCACCCCCCGGCGCGCAACCGAACCAGTTCGGCCTCGATCAGCGCCAGCGAGGCGATGTCCTGCAGGTTGTGATCGAGCACCTCGGCGAGCGCGTCGGGCGAACCGCTGCGCAGGTAGCTGAAGTAGCGCTCCGGGACTTCGCTGCCCGGACAGTCGGAGGTGCGCCGTACGCCCAGCACGCCGGTCTCGACGTGCGCCAGGCGGGCACCGCCGAGCGGTCGGCGCCATAGTCGACGCGCAAGCGGCAGGAGGTCGTCGTGCTGTTGTGGTAGCGCCGCCATCTCGGCGAACAGACCGTTCATCGTCAGCCGGGCGACAAGCAATGGAAGGTCGAAGCTGCGTCCGTTGTAGGTCACCATCCGCCGCAGCGCGCCGAGCTCGCGGCAGACCCCACGCAGAAGTCCGGCCTCGTGCGGATAGTCCGGCAGCAGATATTGCCGAGCGACGAAGACGTCACCCTGGACCCATCCCAATCCGGCCAGGAAGATCACCGTCCCGGCGCCGGTCGAGAGGCCGGTCGTCTCCGTGTCGAAGTAGCAGGCCGGCGGGAGTCCGGCGAGCGCGTCGGCATCCGCAGCGCCGAGCGACAGGCTGCGCTCGATCACGACCGCTCCACCGCGGCCCTCGGCGCTGAGACGCGCGTCGAACCAGCGCGCCAGCCGCTCAGCGCGGTCCTCGACGGCCCGCGAAGGCGCGGCTGACCCACGGCGTACCGTGGCGAGTCGATCGCTCAGCGATCGCATCCTCAGGCGAGCGCTGTCAGCAGCTCGAGGCAGGCGGCCTTGCCGCGCTCGCCGACCTCGAGCATCGGTCCGACGCAGGATGGGCAACCATCGGCGCACGGGCAGTCGCGAACCGCCGCCCGGCAGGCTTCCACCAGCTCGTCGGCGATGCCGAATAAGCGCTCGGCCAAGCCGACGCCACCCGGCACGGCGTCGTACAGGTACAGCGTCGGCTTGCCGGTGAACGGCGCCTGTGCCTGCGACAGCACGCCGAGGTCGCGCACGTCGCACATGAGCAGCAGCGGCGCCGTGTTGCGCGCCAGTCGTGCCAGCCCGATGAGCGCACCGTCGAGCGTGTCTCGGTCGAAGCGGGCAACCACCGCATCGGGCAGCACCAGCCAGCAGGCGGCGGTGTGCATCTGCTGCTCGGGCAGGTTGATCGGTCCCCAGCCGACGTTCTCGTGCGTGTGGAACTTGATCTTTTTGAACAACGTGGCGTGCCAGGCGACCATCACCTCGCCGCGGGCGCGTGCGCCCGTATCGGTCTGGTCGAAGACGTCGAGGACTTTGAGGGTCACGCCGAGGTCGGCATCGGTGTAGTAGTCGACGTCGACGCGCGTGACGTAGGCCTTGCGCTCATCCCAGTCGAGCCGGTCGACATGGAACTGGGCGCCCTCGTGGATGTAGATCGCCTGCTCGTGGACCTGCATCGGAGCGGCAAACAGGTCCACCTCGCCGATCACCCGATGGCGGTCACCGGTCGTGTCGATGATCACCACGTTCTCCTGGGCCGCGCTGCGCAGGCTGAAGGAGCTCGCGGGGAAGTTCTCATGGCTCCAGTAATAACGATCGTCGTCTGCCCGACGCAGGAAGCCGTCCTCGCTGAGCACGTCGAGCAGCGTCGCGGTCTCGTCCAGGCCGAAGCGCTCGACTGCCGGCACCGGCAGCTCGAAGGCCGATGCCTTGAGATGGTCGAGCAGCAGGTGCAGGTTGTCCGGGTTGATCAGGCCGTGCTCGGGCGAGTGATCGAAGAAGTAGTCCGGATGCGCTGCCAGGAACTGGTCGATGGGCGCCGATGACGCGACCATCACGCTCAGGCTTGCCCCGTTGCGACGTCCGGAGCGGCCCATCTGCTGCCAGGTGCTGGCGATGGTTCCGGGATAGCCGACGCTGATCGCGGCATCCAGGCCGCCGATGTCGATGCCGAGCTCGAGGGCGTTTGTCGCCACGACACCCCTGACGTGACCGTCGCGCAGCCCCTGCTCGATCGCGCGGCGCTCATTCGGTAGATAGCCACCGCGGTAGCCGCGGATGGGGGAGTCGTGTCCGGGTGGGGCGGGAAGCGCCTCGCGCAGGTAGGTCGTCAGGACCTCCACCGAGGTGCGCGACCGAGCGAATACGATCGTCTGCACGCCGTCGGCGATGAGCCGCTGCGCCAGGCGCTGGCCGGTCAGCAGCGATGAGCCGCGCAGGCCCAACTGCGCATTGACGACCGGCGGGTTCACGATGACGACATGCTTCCGTCCGCGCGGCGCGCCGTTATCGTCGATGAGCGTCACCGGTGCCTCGATCAGCCGCTGGGCAAGGTCCTGTGGATTCGCGATCGTCGCCGATGCACAGATGAAGATGGGGTCTGCGCCGTAGTGACGGCAGATTCGGCGCAGCCGACGTATGACGTTGGCCACATGGCTGCCGAACAGCCCGCGGTAGGTGTGCAGCTCGTCGATAACGACGTAGCGCAGATTCTCGAACAGCTTGAACCAATTGGTGTGGTGCGGCAGGATCGCCGCGTGGAGCATGTCCGGGTTGGTGATCACCACCTGCCCGGCCGCCCGGACCACGCTGCGTACGTTCGCCGGCGTATCGCCGTCGTAGGTGCTCGTCTTCAGGTCGATCTCGGCCGCGTCGGCGAGAGCGCGCAGCTCCGCGAGCTGATCGGCAGCGAGTGCCTTCGTCGGAAAGAGGTACAGGGCGCGCGCCGTGGGATCACGCGCCACGGCATCCAGAACCGGGAGGTTGTAGCAGAGCGTCTTGCCCGATGCGGTCGGCGTGACCACCACCACGTTGCGTCCCGCCTGTGTCTCCGCGAACGACGCTGCCTGGTGGGTGTACAGCGCCTCGACCGAGCGGCCACGCAACGCCGACACGATCCGCTCATCGATGGTGGATGGCCACGGCGCATGCCTGGGCGGCTGCGCCTCGAGCACGCGATGCGCCGCGATCAACGGTTCCACTGCGGGATCAGCGAGCAGCGCGGCGATGGCGTCTTCGACCGAAGCCGGGCGGTTGACGAGCATGAGCGACTCCATGGTTTCAGGCGGTGAACCGAACGGGTGTTCAATCACGATAGCACGGGTGTTCTATTCCCAGCCGCGATATGTGGACAGGGTCTGCGCTTTCGCCTTGCCATGCGGAAAAGCAGACCGGTACACTCGGGGCTGATGACCGGCTTCGAGCTTCCCGTCCCCGTGCCCCGTCGGCTCCGGCTGCGCCGGCCCGGCTCGCGCGGCGGCATTGCCTGGCTCGTGGTCCTGCTGGTGATCGGGATCTTCCTGGCCGTGCAGGTTGGCCGGCAGGTGTATATCAACTGGGAGATCACGCAGCAGGCTGAGCAGGTGCGCCAGCAGATCGGCGCCATCCAGGCGCAGAACGAGACGCTGCGCCGGGAGCTGGAATATTTGCGCAGCGACGCGTACGTGAGCGCTGAAGCGCGCCGGCTTCAAAACCTCGGCAGATCCGGCGAACAGGTGCTGATCATTCCGCCCGGTGCCGAGCAGCCGTTGCCGGCAGCTCTGCAACCACTCAGCGAGTCTTCCAGGCCGATGCTGGAGCGGTGGCTGGATCTCTTCTTCGGTTCCTGATCCGCGACGGCGCTGATGCATGCGCCGATGGGAAGGCCGATCCGCGACAGCTCGCCTGTCGCGAAGTACCTGCTCTTCGGCACGTTCCCGGCCGGGCGGTCAGCCTCGGCAGGCGGCCATGGATGCGATGAGCAGCGCGGTGGCCAGAGCCATGGTGCGGAGGGTGCGAAGCCGGTGCATGGCGTTTTTCATGGCCAGAGGATAGCGCCACATCGTCGGCTACACTCACGTCAGCGGCCATGAACGAAGAGCGGAGACTGGTTACGGTCCTGTTCGCCGATGTCATCGGTTCAACCGGGCTGGGAGAAACGCTCGACCCCGAGGATCTGCGCCTGTTGCTCAGTCGCTACTACGAGCTGGCGAAGGCGGTCCTTGGCGAATTCGGCGGCACCCTCGAGAAGTTCATCGGTGATGCCGTGGTGGCGATCTTCGGCGTACCCCACGTGCATGACGACGATGCTGCGCGCGCATGCGGCGCGGCGCTGGAGCTGCGGGATCGGGTCCGCGACGATCCCGGTCTCGGAGAGCGCCTGCCCATCCGCATCGGCATCAACACCGGAGAGGTCGTGACCAACCCGGACGCGGGTGGTCAGGACTTCGTGATCACCGGTGACGCAGTCAATGTCGCCGCACGGTTGCAGCAGGCGGCGGCACCGTGGTCGATTCTTGCCGGCGAGCGCACGACCCACGCCGCTCCGACCATCCGTTTCGGACCGTCGGCGATGCTCGAGGTGCGCGGCCGGACGGCTCCGGTCGCGGCGCGGGAGGTCCTCGAGGCATCCGCGCGGGCGGCCGTCAGTCGGCTGCCGATGGTGGGACGCGAGGCGGACCTGCAGCAGCTCGAGCTTCTGTTTGCCCGCGTCGTCTCGGATCGCCGGCCTTACGTCGTATCGGTCATCGCGCCTCCGGGAACAGGAAAGACGCGGCTGCTCGAAGCGTTTCGGGAACGTCTGGCACAGCAAGTCCCGCAGCCAGTCACTGCGGTGGCGCAGTGCCTTCCCTACGGCGAGCGGCTGACCTATTGGCCGCTGCGATCAATGCTGCTGCAGCTCGTCGGCCTGCCGGATGCGGCCGATGCCGACGATGTGCGCTCCGCCATCGGGCGCTGGCTGGACGATGGAGTTGCGGACCCGGGGCGGGTTGCGGAGCTGCTGGCTGCTACGATCGGGATTGGCGAGGCTGAATCGGTCGACCGTGCGGAGCTCTTTGCAGCGTGGCGCGAAGCGCTCGAGGCTGCAGCTCGACGGACGACCCTGGTCATCGCCTTCGAAGACCTGCACTGGGCGAGCGACAGCATGCTGGAGCTGGTGGAGTTCGTCATGCGACCCCGCGGCGAAACGCGCCTGCTGATGATCGCGCTGGCACGCCCCGAGCTGCTGGACCGGCGCGCGGGTTGGGGCGGGGGACAGCGCAACTACGTCGCGCTGTCGCTCGAGCCGCTTGACCCTGACGCCATGCGCGATCTGCTGCGGCAGTTGCTCGAGGTTCCGTCGCCGGATCTCGTGTCCGCCATCGCGGCGCGCGCGGAGGGGAATCCGTTCTACGCCGCGGAGATGGTGCGCTCGGCAATCGAACGGGCCGGTTCAGCCGATGATCCGGCCGCGGTGCGGCACGCTCTGGCAGGGCTTCCGGATACCGTGCAGGCCACGCTGCTCGCTCGGCTGGACCTTCTGCCGCGGAACGAACGCCGGCTCCTCCAGGTGGCATCAATTTTAGGACATTCATTTCACGAAGCCGAGGTGGCCGCTCTGGCGCCGGATCTGGCAACCGCGCTCCCCGCCTGCGTGGAGCAGCTCAGCCGGCGGGAGCTGATCGATCCGGCCGGCGCACGCCACCATTCATTTCGCCACATCCTCATTCGGGATGCTGCCTACGACACGCTGCCGCGTGTCGAGCGGGCGCGGCTGCACGCCGGCGCGGCGGCATGGTTGGAGGAGCGCAGCGCGGCCAATCCGAACCTCGCCGAGCTGATCGCGTACCACTACCGTGAGGCTGTGACGCTGCCCAGCGCTCTGGAACGCGAACGACTCGGCTTCTCCGACGTTCGGCAACGGGCGGTCGATTGGCTGGTCCGCGCCGCTGACCAGGCGAATGCCGGGGCAGCGATGCGCGAGGCCGCGGCGCACCTGGTCGCCGCCATCGACCTGGCCGATGCGTCAGCACTGCCGAGCCTCTACCAGCAGCTCGGCGAGGTTCTCCAGGGGGAGGACTCGGTCGAGGCCTCCCGCACGGCGCTCAAGCTCGTGCGGCGCGAACGGCGACCCGCCGATGAGGAGCTGCGCATTCTGGGCAATCTGCTGCTGGTGTACACCCGCTCTCAGGGCTCGCTCGCCAATCGGCCGACGCTCGAGGAGATGGAGCAGCTTCGTGCGGATGGCACGCGGCTGCTGGAGCAGGCCAAGGACCCGACGGCACAGGCGACGTTCCTGATCGCCCAGGCATTCTTTCCCTTTTGGGACGCCACCTACACCAGCACGGTCGAGCTCGCCGAAGCCGAAGCCAGCGCTCAGCGTGGGTTGGCGCTCGCAGGTGAATCGGACGAGCCGAATCTGAGAAGCACCGCGCTCGACGCGCTTGCTTCGCTGGCCGAGAGTCGCGGCGACTGGGTCGCCGGCCGTAGCTACTCGCGCAAGCGGCTCGAGTTCGAGGATCGCCTGATGCTGGTCGAGCGCGTGGACGCCCGAGCAATGGTCGCCTGGAGCTCGACGCTATTGGGTGATCTGTCGGAAGCCGCGCGGGTCTCGTACGACGGGTTGGCGCCACTGCTGCCGACCCAGGCGCCGCCATGGCAGCTGCACCTGCGCGCCTGGGGCATCTACGCGCGTGTCCTGCTCGGCCGCTGGGATGAGGCGCTGACGCTGGCCGAAGATGGAATTCAGGTGTGGCAGAGGGCCGAACTCGGGGCGGCCGGTTTCGCGGTCCGCGGCTTCATCGCGGCACTTGACGTCGCGCGGGCACGCAGGAATATGGAAGCGAGCGACCGTGTGGTAACCGTGCTGCGCGAAATTCTGCAGCATTTCCCCGACGACGACGACGCGCCGGGTCCGGGCCTCGCCTGGGCGTATCTCGGTCCGGCGCCTGAGCGGCTGCGGCGGCAGCTCATCGACGGACTCTCGTGGACGATGGATACCGATCACGATGACCCGTCAGCCACCGATTTCCGCCGTATCGACTATTTCGAGCGGGTCCTCTCATTGCTGTGCGATCTTGGCTCAGAGCTACCTCCGGCCGACCTGCTCCAGGCAATCGCGCAGACGATGGAGAAGCGCGGGTTCAGGCCGCTGCAGGCGCAGGCCCTCCGGGCGCTCGGTCTGACCACGACCGATCCGCGGGCGCTCGACGCGGCGCATCGGCTCTTTCTTGAGATGGAAGCTGCGCCGTACGTTATGCGAACGCGTGCCGAGCTGGCCGTAATCAGCGGCGACCGGTCCAGGCTGTCCCGCGCGATCCGCGGACTTGCGGCCCTTGGCGACCTCCAGCAGCAGGAGCGCTACCTCGCGGCCAGCAAGGGCAGCGTCGGCACGTAGCCCTGACCGGATGGCGCCATGCCTGCACAGAGGTACGAGATGCTACTTGAGAATGCCCTAACGCGACGACTGGGCGTGACGCTCCCGATCGTGCAGGCGCCGATGGCGGGCGGAGCCACGACCGTGGACTTGGTGGCGGCCGTATCCGATGCGGGCGCCCTCGGCTTTCTCGGTGCCGCCTACCTCACCGCCACCCAGATCACCGAGATCTCTCGGCAGCTGCGATCCCGGACGTCACGGCCGTTTGGTATCAATCTCTTCGCGCCTCTGCCGCCACCCGGTTCGCCGGGTGACGCCCAGGCGGCGCTCGAGCGGCTCGCCCCGATCCACGCCGACCTGGGCCTGCCCGTGCCCGTACTGCCGACGCCCGCCACCGTATCGTTCGCTGAGCAGCTCGGGGCGGTGCTTGGCAGCGGCGCATCGGTGTTCAGTTTCACGTTCGGGCTACCTCCCGCGCGGGCGCTTCGGACAGTCAAGGACCATGGCATGTTCGCGATTGGTACGGCGACCACGGTCGAGGAGGCCATTGCGCTCGAGGCGGCCGGGGTCGACGCCGTGGTCGCCCAGGGAAGCGAGGCCGGCGGCCATCGCGGCACGTTCGCCGGCGCTTTCGAGGCGGCGATGGTCGGGACGATGGCCCTCGTGCCGCAGATGGCCGACGCGATCCGCGTCCCGGTGATCGCTTCGGGCGGGATCATGGATGGGCGAGGCATCGCGGCCGCGCTCGCACTGGGAGCCGAAGCCGTGCAGCTCGGCACCGCGTTTCTCACGTGCGACGAGGCGGGCGTTGCGGACATGCACAAGCAGGCGATCCTTGACGCTCACGAGGATGCCACGCGGGTGACCCGCGCGTTCTCCGGTCGCCCGGCGCGGGGCATCGTCAACCGGTTCATTGAGCAGATCGAGGGCCGCGAAGCACGCAATGCGATCCTTCCCTATCCCCAGCAGAACGCGCTGACACGGCCGGCACGGATGGCAGCCGCTGAGCAGGGTCGCTCCGAGTATCTGTCGCTCTGGGCCGGGCAGGGTGTCCGCCTGGCGCGCCGCCAGTCTGCCGCGGAGCTCGTGGCGACGCTCGCCGATGAGACCGCGGTTGCCATACGCCGCCTCGCTGCACCCGGTGAGCAGTGAGGAAGATCGTGGGGTTGTGGTGACCTGGCACGTATTTTCTTGTAACCGTGCTGCATACTGATTGTATGGAGGCAGGGGCAATCTGGAGGAACTGAATATGCGCGCACCGGGTCACACGATGCGGGTCGTCGGAATCGCGCTCGTCGGGGCGGCGCTCGTCGCCTGCCAACCGACGGGCTCTCCCTCGGGCGGTCAGGCGAGCGGGGGGTCGCAGCCCGCTGGCGGCGGCCAATCGAAGGAGCTGGTCATCGGCTTCACCACCTCGCAGACCGGCAGCCTTAACGTCGAGTCGACTCGCCAGCAGGACGGCCTGCAGCTCTGGATCGATGACGTGAACAAGGCGGGCGGGATCAAGCTCTCCGACGGCACGGCTGTGACCTTCACCGCCAAGACGTACGACGATGAGAGCAAGAGCGATCGCGTGCAGGAGCTGTACACCAAGCTGATCAACGACGACAAGGCCGACTTCCTGGTCAGCCCCTACTCGAGTGGCCTCGCCGATACTGCCGCCGTCATCGCCGAGCAGTACGGCAAGATCATGATCACCACCGGTGCGGCATCGGACGCCACCTACAAGAAGGGCTACACCCACGTCTACCAGACGTATACGCCCGCCAGCCATTACCTGACCGGCGCCGCCGATCTGTTGAAGAAGCTCGACGGCAGCGCCAAGACGATCGCGATCGTCCACGAGAACGACAAGTTCTCCACCGATGTCGCCACCGCGCTGAACGACTTCGCGACGCAGCAGGGCTACCAGGTCGTGGTCAACGAGGGTTACGACACCGGCACCACGGACTTCGCCGCGTTCGTGAACAAGGTGGTCGCTGCCTCACCTGACGCGGTGATGGGCGGCGGCCATTTTGCCGACACGAGCACCTTCGCCAAGCAGCTCTACGAGAAGGGTGTGAAGGCCAAGATGATCGCACTGCTGGTCGCGCCCCCGGAGCCGAAGTTCGCCGACATCGGCGATGCGGCGACGGGTGTGACCGGACCGAGCCAATGGGAGCCAACCGTCAAGTTCTCGGAGGATGCGGCGAAGAGCGCGGGCGTGACCTGGCTCGGCCCGGCGGTCGACGACTTTATCTCGCGCTACAAGTCCGCCTACAACGAGGACCCCTCGTACCACAGCGCCGGCGGCTATGCCGCAGGGCTGATCCTGCAGGCTGCCATCCAGGCCGCTGACTCCACCGATTCGGACAAGGTCAACACCGCCATGGAAGGGCTGGACCTGGAGATGTTCTTCGGCCGAACCAAGTTCGACACGAGCGCCGACGCCCACGGGCTGCAGGCCGCGCACGAGATGGTCTACGTGCAGTGGCAGAAGGATTCGTCCGGGACGCTGGGCAAGCAGGTCGTCTGGCCAGAAGCGGCCAAGACGGCTGATGCGGTCTATCCGATTCACTGAGGGTCGGTGACAGAAATGCGCCCGGCGCTTCGCGCGCCGGGCGCTCGACAATCAGGTCTGGACGGCGCCGATGTTTGACCAGCTCGTCGCCTCGCTCGTCGACGGGTTGCTGATCGGCGTCGTCTACGGCGTCGCCGCGATGGGCCTCACGCTCATCTGGGGCGTGGTGCGCGTCATCAACCTCGCGCACGGCGCGATCATCGCGATGGCGATGTTCGGGCTCTACTACCTGGTCGGCCGCGTCGGGCTGAACCCATATGTCGCTCTGCCGTTCGTCGCGCTCGGTGGCCTGGTCGCCGGCTACGTCATCTACGTCGTCGCCGTCCATCGCGTGATCAACGCGCCGCCGCTGGCGTCGCTGCTCGCGACGTTCGCGGTCAACATGATGATCATCGGGACTGCGACGACGGTCTTCACCACCAGCCCGTACAGCGTCAACTTCGACCTCGGGCGCGTCACGGCGGGCTCGATCACGGTGCCCGGCACCCGCATCGTGGCGACAGTCGCGGCGATCGCCGTCGGGATCGGTCTGTATCTCTTCCTCTACCGATCGCGAACCGGACGCTCGATCCGCGCGGTGGCCAACAACCGGGACGCGGCGGAGCTGATGGGCATCCCGTCCAGCCGGATCCTGGCCTTCTCCTTCGGTCTGGGGACGATGCTCGCCGCCGCGGCCGGAGCCCTGATCGCCACCTTCTTCCCGTTCACGGTGCTCTCCGGCGACACGTATCAGCTCAAGAGCTTTGTCATCGTGGTGCTCGGCGGGCTCGGCAATCCGATCGGTGCGCTGGTCGGCGGGCTGGTGCTGGGCAGCCTGGAGGGACTCGTGCCGGTCTTCATGTCGGCCTCCTGGGTGCCCGTCATCGAGTTCGGGCTGTTTGTGGTGATCCTGCTCGCCCGGCCGAACGGCCTCTTCGGAGCGCGACGGTGATCCGCCTGCTGAAGCGACCGGGGCTCTGGATTCCGATCGTGCTGGTGCTCGTGCTGGGCATGATCCCGGCGGTGACGGGATCGGCGACGCTGCGCGAGGGACTCTTCCTGCTGCTCATGTTTGTGGCGCTCGCCTCCAGCCTCAACATCCTGCTCGGCTACACCGGGTACGTCAGCTTCGGGCACATCGTCTTCTTCGGGATCGGCGGCTATGTCGGCTTCTACTGCCTGAACGTGCTCCACGCGCCGCTCGTCCTGGCCTGCGCCGCCGGCGCGGCCGCCGCCGGCCTCCTGGCGCTCGGGCTCGGCGCGTCGATCCTGCGGCTGCGGGGCGCCTACTTTGCGCTGGCGACGCTCGGGATCAACGAGGCGCTGCGGTCGTTCGTCAGCAACTTCGGCCCGTTCGGCGGGCCGATCGGCATGTCACTCGACTTCTCGATCTATCGCGACTACGGTGGCCCCGGCCAGGCGCTGTGGCTCACCTACTTCGCCCTGTTGGCCCTCACGATCGTGGTCATCGCCATGAGCTACGCGGTCAAGAGCTCGAAGTTCGGGCTCGGCCTGCTGTCGATCCGCGAGGACGAGGATGCGGCGGCGGTGATGGGCGTGCATGCGCCACGCGCCAAGACCATGGCGCTGGTCCTGTCGTCGCTCGTTCCGGGCGTCATCGGCGTCCTGTTCTTCTTCAAGAACGGGAATATCGAGCCCGCAGATGCCTTCCGGTTGCAGTCCTCGATCGAGATCATCGTGATGGTCATGCTCGGCGGCTTCGGCACCGTCCTCGGCCCGGTGCTCGGTGCGGCGGGCTACGAGCGGCTGCGCAGCTTCCTGCTCACCAGCGATCCATTCAAGTCGCTGCAGCTGAGCATCGCCGGCTTCGCCCTGCTGCTCATCATCCTCTTCATTCCGAACGGCATCGTCGGCTGGCTGCGCGCTCGACTACCGCGCGTGCGGGGAACGCTCGAATGACGGTCGTGCTTAGCGTCGAGGGCATCAGCAAGCGGTTCGGCGGCCTTCAGGCGCTCACCGATGTGACGTTCAGCGCCGAGGAGGGCGAGATCCTGGGCTTGATCGGTCCGAACGGCGCCGGCAAGACGACCCTCTTCAACATCATTAACGCGGTGTACCGTCCGGACGTCGGGCGAGTCGTCTTCCGGGGCCAGGACCTGAGCGGCCTGCAGCCTCACGACGTGGCGCGACTCGGCATCGCCCGGACGAACCAGATCGTTCGTCCGCTCAACGAGCTGACCGTCCGCGACAACGTCATGGTCGGTGCCTGCTTCTGCCGAGACTACCTGGGACTCGGACCGGCGGTCGCACGCTCCGACGAGGTCCTCGAGCTGGTTGCCCTGGCGAGCCGAGCCGACCAGCTGGCCTCCACCCTCAACGTGGCGCAGAAGAAGCGGCTCGAGTTGGCCCGCGCGCTGGCCGCGGATCCTCACGTCCTGCTTCTCGACGAGGTCCTGGCCGGGCTCAATCCTGTTGAGATCACCGCGATGCTGCAGACCATCCGGCTGGTCCGGGATCGTGGGGTGACGATCATGATCATCGAGCATGTGATGCACGCGATGATGAACGTGTCGGATCGGGTCGTGGCCTTCGACTACGGACGGCAGATCGCCGAGGGCACGCCCGCCGAGGTGGCCGAGAATCCGGCCGTCATCCAGGCCTACCTGGGCGACCCGAAGCTGGCCGCCGGACTCGAGCGACGCCGATGACGAGAGCCAGCGACGCGCCGATCCTCGAGATTCGCGACCTCAGCTCGGGCTACGGTGAGGTGCAGATCCTGCGCGGGGCGTCGCTCTCGCTTCAACCGGGCCGGCTCACGACGATGATCGGGTCAAACGGGGCGGGGAAGACGACGCTGCTGCGGACGATCATGGGCCTGGTGCGGCCCTGGGACGGCTCGGTGGCGTTCGAGGGACACGACATCAGTGGCCTCGCGCCGCACGCGAAGCCAGATCTCGGGCTGGTCCTGGTCCCGGAAGGCCGACAGCTCTTCACCGACCTGACGGTGATCGAGAATCTCGAGCTTGGCGCGGTGAACAGTCGCGCACGGGATCGGCGGGCCCACAACCTCGAACGGATGCTCGACGTCTTTCCCCGATTGAAGGAGCGCCGAAACCAGCGGACCGCGACACTCAGTGGTGGCGAGCAGCAGATGGTGGCGGTTGCACGTGGGCTCATGGCCGAGCCAAAGCTGCTCATGCTCGACGAGCTCTCGCTGGGCCTCTCGCCGCTGATGACGATCAACCTGTTCCAGGTCCTCCAGAAGCTTCGCGACCAGGGCCTGACGATGTTGTTGGTGGAGCAGAATGTTCGCCTCGCGCTGGCCGTGAGCGACTATGCCTACGTGCTCAGTGAGGGGCGTGTGGTGCTGGATGGACCGGCCGCCGAGGTCGAACGCACGGATGAGGTGCAGCGCGCGTACCTGGGACTTTGAACGCCGTCGAGTGAGACGATACCCGCCGTGAGCGCCCACAAGGCTCATCGAAGGTTGGGCCAGGTTGGCACCATGGGACGACGTCCCGGAAGCGCTGGCGTCCCTTGAGGTTCCGTTCGGCATCGTCACGAACTGCTCGGAGAGCTTGGCGAGGCTGGCCGTGAGCAGGCTGGGGCGCGAACAGCGTGTCGTCGTGTCGGCTGAGTGCGACGGCGCGTACAAGCCGGCGCCTGCGCCCTACCTGCTGGCATTGAGTGAGATGAGCGTTGGCACGGACCAGACGCTGTATGTCGCTGGCTCCCGCTACGACGTCGAGGGTGCACTTCGGGTCGGGATGACCCTGTTCTGGGTTCGACGCTCGATCGAGCCACCCATCGAAGGGCCCGCGCATGCGAACACACTTCGTCAGCTCCACCGGATCCTCGATGCGCCACAGCTTCCATCGCGCACAATACCGTGATGGTGACGCTCATCGGACGATTCGGGATGCAGCGTGGGAATGCGAGCGAAACAGGCAAAGTTATCGACTGTAACTTCTGCCCCGTTGAGCGCTGTGCTAACCGGTCCGTTCAAGCTCACGCCAGACGAGCGTGCGATGTTCAGTCATTCACTGATCCTCGTGGCCTGAGCTTAGAGGCGCCACGCGGGGCGCGGTGCTAGACAGCGACCAGTTCGCGATCACCCGCCTCGGTCTCGAATCCGACCAGGAGCTTGACCTCCAGCGCGTCTGCCAGCCGCTCCAGGGTTCGCACGCTGGTCACGTGCTGACCGCTCTCGATGCGGCTGATGGTCGATGAACTGGTCCCCATGCGCTCGGCGAGCTCCTCTTGGGTGATGGCCAGCTCGATGCGGCGGCCGATGACCATGCGCGCCACCCGCTCGAAAGGCGCGAGGCGTGACTCTTCAACTCGATACTCGGCGCTGCGATCCGCCCGCCGGCGCCGGGCACTCGTGGCATCCGTCCCGATCGGGCTCTGGCTAACCTGCGTTGGCATGTCGAGCACCGCACACGAGGCGGCCGCAGCTCAAGGGCAGCTCTCGACCTCGAGCGCAGCGCGCACGGCCCGATCCGGGTCGTCTTCGTGGGCGACGGGGGCACCGAAGAAAGCGACCATCGCGTCGCCCTGGAGCTGCGCGATCGTGCCCTCGTAGCGGAAGACAGCCTTCGACATCTCGTCGAAGGCTTCGTTCATCATGGCCGTCCAGTCCTCGGGATCGAGCCGCTCGGCGAGGGCTGTCGAATCGACGACGTCGGCGAACAGCGCGGTCACCGGCTTGCGCTCGCCGGTCAGCTTGGCCGTGCGCATCTTCTCGATGAGGGGCGAAGGGGCAGCGGCGGACAGGCGAGCCTGGCGAGCCTGGTCCGTCTCGCTGGCCTCGATGAGCGCCTGGCCGCAGTTCGCGCAGAAGCGCGCGTCGGCGGGGGCGGCCGCCTCGCACCGCGGGCAGGACATGGCCGGCCTCCTCGCGAGATCGGCGTCGAGCGGGTGCGGTTGACGTTCCGGCCGGCCAACTCAGGCCCCGGTGATAAGGCGCTCCAGCTCCGATCCGGCAGGGTCGACGAGAGCGCGGATGACCGCGGTGTTCACGTCGGCCACCAGGATCTGGCCCACCTCGTCGTTGACTGACGCGAAGATGCCCAGCTCCAGCATGCGCTGGCCCTGGCGGTGATTGTCATCGGTCGGGGTCAGGTAATGAACCGATGCTGCTCGATAGCGGTGGATCAGGAACAGGTGCAAGAGCGTCATCAGGCGCTTGCGTCGCAGAGTCGGGTCGACCGTGTTCTGGTCCCGCACCGACAGGATCGCCCGGCCGCGGCGATCGGCGATGGTGGCGAACACGATGTTGGCGACCTTCTCACCAGACGGTTCCAGGACGCTTAACTCGAGCACCTCGGAGCCCGCCGTGTGGGGGCGCAATGAGACCTGGAGATCAGTGGCCAGGCCGTGATGCTCGGCCCAGCGGGCGAGCCAGCCGGCCAGGAGCCTGGGCGGGACCTCGGTTTGGACCAAATGCTGGACCTGGGTCGAGCCGGGTCCCATGGCCTTCGTGGTTGCCGTCTGCCCGGAGGCGGCCAGCAGCGCGGCATCGGCCCGTGGGCCTCCGACCAGCGTCTGCGGCGTCCGATAGGGGGACTCGAGAAGCCGGAGCCTGCGCTGCAGACGCGCAAGGGCGACCATGCCGTCCTCACGCAGCGCCGTGGCGAACTCCTCGGCCGCCAGCCCGTCGATCTGGTGGCCGCCGTAGGTGATGAAGTTGAAGACGAACCCCAGCTTCCCCAGTTCGTCAGGGAATCGGCGCATCTCGTCATCGGTCATACCGGTCGTGTCCCAGTTGAATGAAGGTGACAGGTTGTAGGCCAACATGTGGTCCGGGTGGACCGCATGAATGGCCTCGGCGAATTCGCGGGCATCGGCGAGGTCGGCTGTCTTGGTTTCCATCCACAGCAGGTCCGCGAAGGGTGCCGCCGCCAGCGACTTCGCGATGGCGTACGGGATGCCGCCCTGGACCTGGTAGTAGCCCTCAGGT
>JBBSCG010000021.1:0-32229 GCA_038250515.1 Candidatus Limnocylindria bacterium | reverse complement strand
GTTGGGCGTGACGACGGTGATCTTGGCAGCCGTCGCGAGTTCGCGGAGCAGACGCATTCCTGCTCCGGCTCCGAGCGCCAGCCCGCCGGTATCGTGATCCGGCTCGATTGGGTCGGGCTGCGATGGGTTGCCGTACAGAACGACGCTGCGCGACGTATCGCGGGCGCGCGAAACCCAGATCATGCCTTCGGCGCCTGGCGCTGCCTGGCGCAGGTGCGCCGCGATGTCCGCAGTCCATTGGTGGCGGTGTGACGTTGACTCGATGAGGGCAGTTCGTGAGACGCCGATCGCATGAAGCCCATCGGTGGTCAGGTCGATCAGTTGGAGCGGGCGGGTAGTCAGGACCGGCGACAGGACCAGGTCGAGATACTGGTTCGGGAAGACACGTGGCGAGCGGTGCGACGGTCGGATGTCGGGAAACACCGACTCGAAGAGGGCGCCCGCCCGCGACGACCCGCCGTACCAGGCCGGGATGACTGAGCCGTCGGCCGCGCTCAGCGGCGAGAAACGGCGGGCGCGCGCCGAGGTCGAGAAGGCGGTGCCATCCGCGTCGCGCGACGCGCGCCACAGCCGCTCGCCGGCTGGCAGCACGACGAGGCGCGGAGTGGCGAGCGAGCGGCGGCTCGGCGTTGCCACGCCTCGTCAGTCTTCCGAGAGCGACGCCTGGTATGCGGCGGCGGCAACGACGTCATCGGGGCGGATGGCCAACAGATCGACCGGCCGCTCCCCGTGGAGGTATCCATTGGAAGCGGTGAACCACAGCAGCAACTCCCAGCCATGCAGCTGACCAGCCAGCGCTGCCAGCACCTCCGCGATGACCGGCCGTGGCTCACCATCAGTGAACTGGAGGGCAGGAAACAGGCGCCCGGCCGGCGTCTCGACGGCGAAGATGCGCTTGGCTGTCAGCCAGCGACTGGCGGTGGTGTGCGGGTTGCTCGTCTGGGCGCCGCGCAGTTCGGCCAGCTGGCCGCTGGTCCAGGCGCCGAACTCACGCAGCGCACTCTCTCGAGCGAGGGCATTCCAGCGCAACTGGGTGGCGGCGACATCCGTCAGCGTCTCGACCGGCGGCAACATCGCGTCGAGGACCTGCGCCTCTCGCGTCGCCTCACCCTGTGCGTCGGACAGCCGTCGGGACAGCATCTCGGCGAGCCGCTGGCCGCCCGGAATGGCAGTGACGGCGCGCGCAATCTGCGCCATGGCCTCCACGACGGATGACTGACCAACCAAGGTCAACTCCTCGGTGTCCTCGGTCGTTGTCTCTCCGATGGTCAGGGTTCGTGGTCCCATGCCTCATCTCCTGTTACGAGAGCAAGTATCGGTATTACCACTTGCGACGCTAACGGCAGCCCGCCCTGTACTCGGTGTCAAGGTCGGCCATGGCGCTGCCACCAAACACTTAAGCAACCACGCTGCGTGATGCTGCCTCGGAGGGCGCGGCGACTTCCATCCCTGCTCCAATCGACACCGTGAGAATCAAGCCGGCATTCCCGGAGACTTCTCTCATGCGCGTCCCAGAGAAGCCAGTCACGCTGGCGAGATGGAGGCGCGCGACCAATCTCTGCCTACGCTGTTGTCTGACACCGGCATTCCACCGCTCGGCGCGCGGACGCTTCAGCGCGTTCCGCTGCCGCGGCTGTGGTCGGTGCGATTCAGCGACCTCGTATTGCTCACCGTGGGCAATGCGGCGCTCATCCTCGCGATGTGGGTACGCCACGGCGGGATGGACCAGCTCGTCGACCTCTCCGGCTGGTTGACGGCCGCGGGCCAGCTGACCGCGTTGTTTGGCACCTACCTGGCGCTGCTCGGCCTCGTGCTCGTCGCGCGCAGCCCCTGGCTGGATCAACTGGCCGGGATGCATCGGCTCGCGGCGTGGCATCGTTGGATGGGTTTCGCGTGCATCTGGCTGCTGGTGGCGCACACCCTGCTCACCACCGCCGGCTATGCCTTGGGCGATGGAAGCAGCCTGGCCGACGAAACCTGGACACTGCTCACGACCTACCCATACGTGCTGATGGGGACCGTCGCGCTCCTGCTGCTCATTGGTGTCGGCATCGCATCGGCTCGCGGTGCCCGACGGCGCATCTCTTACGAGACTTGGTACGGCATCCACCTGTACACCTACCTGGCCATCGCGCTGGGCTTCGGTCATCAGCTGGCCGTCGGGACCGACTTCCAGGACGACCCTGTCGCCCGCTTCTACTGGATCATGCTCTATCTCGCGACCGCCGGACTGATCCTGCTGTTCCGCTTTGGGCAGCCGATCTCCCTCTCCCTGCGTCATCGGCTGCGCGTGGCCGACGTCGTTCGCGAGGCGCCAGGCGTCGTATCGGTCTACGTGCGAGGACGAGAGCTCGATCAGCTGGCGGTGCGCGCCGGACAGTATTTCGTGTGGCGCTTCCTCACCGGCGACGGCTGGTGGCGCGGTCACCCCTTCTCGTTGTCCGCCGCGCCGAATGGGAAGTCGCTGCGGCTGACGATTAAGGCCGAAGGCGGTCACACCAGTCGACTTCTGCGGCTCCGGCGTGGAACGCGTGTAGCCGTCGAGGGACCGTACGGCATCCTCACCGGAGCACGACGGACGCGTCAGCGAGTGCTGCTCATCGCCGGCGGGATCGGAATCACGCCGCTGCGCGCCCTGCTCGAGGAGCTTCCCGCCAGTCGTGAGCAGATCACGCTGTTGTATCGAGCCCGGGACTGGAGTGACGTCGTCTTCGCCGACGAGCTGGATCACCTCGCGCGGCGTCGCGGCGTGCAGCTTCAGTACCTGATCGGCGGGCGCGGCACGCCCCAGCTTCCGGACGATCCGTTCTCCCCGCAACGCCTGCGGGAGCTCGTCCCCGATATCGCCGAGCGCGACGTCTTCGTCTGCGGACCGATACCAATGCTCGACACGGTGCGCCGCAGCCTGCGCTCGCTCGGCGTACCGAAATCGCAGCTACACGTCGAACGCTTCTCATATTGACTACCGGGGGGTTTCGTCACATGCCAAAGCGCGGAATCATTGCATCGCTCCTCACCGCCGTGGGGCTCGTCCTGCTGCTGAGTTTCAAGACGCCGAGCGAGACGGTGCCGCCGTCTGGAACCAATGCGGCGCTCAGGCGGCCTGCCGTCGCGCCGACCCCGTCCGACGCCACCCCGACACCCGGGTCGCGGTCGGCGACCACCCCAGAGCCAACGCCGACGCCCGCGCCTCAGACGGCCGATAGAACAGTGACCGGACCGGTCATCCAGACCCGGTACGGCGGTGTGCAGCTGCAGGTCACCCTCTCGAACGGGAAGATCACCGACATCACCCCGCTCGAGCTGCCGAACGACCTTCAGCGTTCCGCGTACATCTCCTCGGTGGCCGCGCCGCTGCTGCGTGAGGAGGCGCTGCACGCGCAGAACGCCCAGATCGATCTGCTCTCGGGCGCGACGTACACCAGCGAGGCGTATGCCGAGTCGCTGCAGGCCGTGCTGGACCAGACCCATGGCTGATCCGACCAATACCGCATGCGAGCCGTTCCGCCTGGTCCGCGTGGGGCAGATCATGGGTACGGCGATCAGCCTCGACCTCCGCGATTCGTCGGTGACCACTTCGGCTGTAGAGGACGTCTTCGCCTACCTTCGCGGGGTGGACGAGCGGTTCAGCCCGTATCGGTCCGACAGCGAGATCAGTCGCCTCGGCCGGGGTGAAATGGAGTTGGCCGAGTGCAGCCTCGACGTGCGCCAGGTGCTGGCGCTGTGCGACCACCTGCGCCTCACCACCGGCGGTTACTTCGACGCGCGGGCTCATCGGTCGAATGGCCTTCTCGACCCCACCGGCGTCGTCAAGGGGTGGGCCGTCGAGCAGGCCGGGTGGATGCTCGATGCGGCGGGCGCCGGCAATTTCGCCATCAATGCCGGCGGGGACGTCGTCGTTCGCGGCCGACCGGAGGTCGGGCGACGCTGGCGCGTGGGAATCCGTCATCCCGGACAGCGCGACAAGGTTGCGACCGTGCTGGAGATTGGCGACGGTGCCGTCGCGACGTCCGGGAACTACGAGCGCGGCTCGCACATCTACCAGCCATGGACGGGTCGCCCAGCGGCCGACCTGCTGAGCCTGACTGTCACGGGACCGAGCCTGACCTACGCCGATGCGTATGCGACCGCGGCATTCGCCATGGGCAGCGACGGTCCTGCCTGGGTCGCGCGCCAGCCGGGCTATGGCGCGTTCGCGGTGACCCTCGACCATCGCGCGGTGTGGACGCCGGTCGCCTGGGACATCCGCGCGGGATAGCCAGACCGCGGAAGCTGGCGGCGATGGGTCGCACCGTCGGGCCGAGACGAACCGAACAATCCCACCGGACCGATCCGGCTCGCCCATTCCTCGGCCTCATGTGGTTGGTGCTGGGCAACGGCGGGCTGCGCCGAGCAGTGGTCCGCGAAGTTGCGACGTACGGCGACGGCACCACCCTCGACGTCCCCGGTAGCCCACTCGTGACCCTCGTTCAGCTGGTCAGCGGGCGAACCACCTCGGACAATTCGCGTTCGGACGTCGGATGACGATTTACAGCGCCTCAGATCGGTGCTGGCGCCGTCCCTGCTCGGCGCTTCGGAACGTCCGGATTCACTGTGAGCTAGCTTGTAGTAGCTGGGCACCGGCGTGTAGTAGCGCAACACATCGAGGATGAAGCCCTCCTGGATCGCCCGCTTCATCGTGTAACTGTGGAAGGGTCGGTGCCGAACGGTGCCGTCGGGCTGTGGGTCGGGCTCTCCGAAGATCTCGAGTGTCTTGTTCTTCGGTGTGGCGGTGGAGGCGAAGTAGCTGGCGTTCGGCAGCAGCTTCTTCGCCTCCATCAGGCAGTTGATCTCGTCTTCGAGGGTTTCGTCCTCGTCTGAAGTCCCGGCGATCGCGAGCGCTTGCGACATGGCCGCCGATGTCCGCCCGCCTTGGCTCGAGTGAGCCTCGTCAATGATGATCGCGAAGCACCGACCACGATGCTCATTCTGCTGACCGTGCTCCGCCCTCGCGGCGGCTAGGAGCCCTGGCGGCGTTCCACCTCGGCGCGCAGCTCCTTGCGGAGCACCTTGTCGATCATCGATCTGGGCAGCTCATCGCGGAACTCGATGACCCCCGGGACCTTGTAGCGGGCGAGGTTCGCGCGGCAGTGCTCGAGCAGCTCGTCGCGGGTGACGGTGGCATCCGGCTCCAGTACCACGAACGCGTGCGGCAGCTCGCCGTGACGCTCTTCCGGCTCGCCGACCACCGCCGCGTCACGGACCGCTGGGTGGGCGATCAGGACCTCCTCGACCTCACGCGGGTAGACGTTGAGACCGCCTACGATGATGATGTCCTTCTTACGGTCGACGATGGTGAAGTAGCCGTCCTCGGACATGGTGCCCATATCTCCGGTTCGCAGCCAGCCATCGTGCAGGACCGCGGCGGTCTCCTCGGGGCGCTCCCAGTAGCCGGTCATCACCTGCGGACCGAAGACCTCCAGCTCGCCGACCTCTCCGGGCGACAGCGTGCGACCCGTGCGCGTGTCGACCACCCGCGCGTCCGTCGAGGGGAACGGCAGCCCGACCGTTCCATTCCGCCGGTCGCCATGCACCGGGTTGCAGTGTGTGACCGGGGATGCCTCGGTCAGCCCGTACCCCTCCACCACCCGCGCGCCGGTGATCGACTCGAACGCCTGCTGGACCTCGGGCGTCAGCGGTGCCGCTCCACTGATGCAGGCTTCGATGCTCCGCAGGTCGTGCTTCGAGGCATCCGAGTGGTGGGCCAGGGTCTGGTACATGATCGGTGCGGCGGGGAAGAGGCGGGGCCGATACCTCTCGATCGACTCGAGCACCTGCTTGGGATCGAAGCGCGGCAGGAGGATCAGCGTCGCGCCCACCACCATCGCGTAGTTCATGTCGACGGTCAGCCCGTAGATGTGGAAGAACGGGAGCGGACACAGGACGCTCACCGGCTCGCGCATCACGGACGGGAACCAGGCGGCCACCTGGTGCGCATTCGCCACGAGGTTGCGATGGGTCAGCATCGCGGCCTTTGGCGTCCCGGTGGTGCCGCCCGTTGGCTGGAGGACGGCGATGTCGTCCGGTCTCGCGACCGACTCGAACCGTCCCGCGGGCGCCTCGCGCAGGAGCCGGAAGAGGTGGGGCGTCTCGGCCGTGTGGGGCTGCGGATGCCAACGGCCCTCTCGCCGGGCCTTGAGCGGGTAGAGCCACCTGACCGGGACGGGGAGCGAGTCCTGGATGCCGGTCACGATCAGCCGGCCAGGACGGCCGCCATCGACGCTCGACGTGGCCACCGCTCGCATGCGCGGGACGAGAAGGTCGACCGAGACTGAGACGGCGGGCCGCACCTGCGCGAAGAGGAGGCCCAGTTCGCGCTCGACGAAGAGCGGGTTCATCGGCACCGCGATGGCCCCGACACGCACGATGCCCATGAAGGCGATCACGAACGCGGGGCTGGTGGGCAGGTGCAGGCTGACCCGATCACCCTTGCCCACCCCCATCCCGCGAAGCACGTGCGCGAAGCGGTCGGCCGCCTGGTCGAGCTGGCCGAACGAGGTCCTGGCGCCGAAGAACAGCAAGGCCGTACGATCCGCATGCCGCTCAGCCGCCGCACGGAGCAGGCCGTCCACCGTCACCTCGGGCAGGTCGATCTCTGCCGGAACTCCCACTTCGTAGTGCGCGATCCAGGGCCGTGGCGCCGACGCCGACGGCGGGGTGTGCGTTGCTGTGGTGGTCACCTTGTACTCCTCAGGCCGGGTAGCCGCCGGCGGCGATGACCGCTGCCGCGACCCGCCGTCCTAGCGCGATACCGTCCACCGGCTCGCCACGGAGCAGCCGGCGGATCCCGGCCACCAGCGTGCGCGCCTCGTCACCCTCGGCAAGGCTGGCGGCGAGACCCTTGGCTCGCTGCTCCACCGCCGCGGAGCGTTGCACCACGAGCAGCCGCGCCAGGTCGGCGTGGACCGGCGCGCCGGACTGCATGGCGCGCGCGACGGCGCTCTCCATGGCGAACAGGTCGATCGCAAGGTCGGCGAGGCCGGCCAGGATCTCCTGCTGCTCCTCCAGCCCGGTGCCGTAGCGCTGGACCGCGGCGCCGGCCAGCAGCAGCGTGGTGGTTCGCGCGGCGGAGACAGCCGCCTCCTCGGTCGCGAAGGGACCGTCGAAGTTCGGCAGCTCCCCGCCCAGCAGGGCGTCCCGCGCACGTTGCGCCGAGCCGAGAAGGTCCAGGCGACCGGTCATAGCCCGCTTCAGGAGCATCCCCGGCACCAGCAGCCGGTTGATCTCGCTGGTCCCCTCCCAGATGCGGTGGATCCGCGCGTCGCGGTAGTAGCCGGCCGCCGGGTACTCCTCGATGTACCCGTAGCCGCCGTGGATCTGCACGAGCTCGTCGACGACGAAGCCCAACTCCTCGGAGGCGAGGACCTTTGCGATGCTGCACTCGATCGCGTACTCCTCCAGAGCCGCACGCACGGCCTCGGATGAGCTGGCGTCCTCGGCCACGGCCAGGCTGGCTTCGAGCAGCCCGGCGATCCGGTAGACGGCAGACTCGACGCCGTACATCCGCATCGCCATAGCGGCCAGCTTTGCACCGATGAGCGGGAACTCCGCGAGCTTGCGTCCGAACGCCGTCCGCTCCGAGGCGTAGCGCGTGGCGATCCGCAGGGCCGGTCGCATGCCGCCGAGGCACGTCGCGGCCAGTTTGAAGCGCCCGACGTTCAGGACGTTGAAGGCAACGCGATGCCCCTTGCCGGCCTCTCCCAGCAGGTTCTCGGCGGGCACCACCACAGCGTCCAGCGTGAGCGGGCAGGTCGAGGCGCCGTGGAGGCCCATCTTCTCTTCCTCCGCTCCCACCGACAGCCCCGGCGTGCCGCGCTCGACGAGGAAGGCGCTGAACGCCTCGCCGTCGATCTTGGCGTAAACGGTGAACAGGTCTGCGAAGGCGGCGTTGGTGATGAACTGCTTGCTCCCGTCGAGCCGCCACGAGCCGTCGGGCTGCCGCGTGGCGCGCGTGCGGATCCCCATCGCGTCCGACCCGGCGCCCGGCTCGGTGAGGGCGTAGGCGCCGACGCGCGTGCCGTCGGCGAGGCCGGGCAGGTAGCGGCGCTTCTGCTCATCGGTCCCGAAGAAGACGATCGGCAGGGTGCCGATGCCGGTGTGCGCCGCGAAGGTCACCGCGAACGAGCCGGCGGTCGCCAGCACCTCGCTGACGACCAGGGAGCTGATCCGGTCCAGGCCTGCGCCGCCGTATGCCTCTGGCACGTCGATCCCCAGGTACCCGTCGCGCCCCAGGCGCTCCAGGAGAAGCCGATGCGTGGCGTAGTCCTTCGCCTCCACCGAGCCGCGCCGCGGGCCGACCTCCTTGTCGACGAAGGCGGTCGCCGCGTCGCGGATGGCGCGGTGCTCATCCGACAGGCGTTCGGGGGTGAAGATGGCCGCCGGCTCGATCGGGCCGGTCATGAACGCGCCGCCAGGCGCCGCCGGCGCGCGCTCGCCGACATCGGTGGTCATGTCGTCTCCTCCTCTGGCGAGACCGATGCGGACCTGGCCGGCTGCCGGCCGCCGAGCCATTCGATCACGCCGGCTGCGCCCTGGCCGCCACCCACGCACATGGTCACCAGGCCGTAGCGTGCCTGGCGACGCGCCAGCTCGGCCAGGATCTGGATGGCGAGCTTGGCACCGGTCGCCCCGAGCGGGTGTCCGAGGGCGATGGCGCCGCCGTTGACGTTCGTGCGCTCCTCGTCGAGCCCGAGCTCACGCACGACGGCCACGACCTGGGCGGCGAAGGCCTCGTTGAGCTCGATGAGTGCGATGTCGTCGAGGCTCAGCCCTGCCTTGCGAAGGGCCTTGGGCACCGCCTCGACCGGACCGATGCCCATGATCGCTGGGTCGACGCCGGCGGTCGCAAAGCTCACGAGCCGACCGAGCGGTTCGAGCCCCAGCTGAGCGGCGCGCTCCGCGGTCATCACCACCATGGCCGCGGCCGCATCGCTCATCTGGCTGGAGTTGCCGGCGGTCACGGTCCCTTCCCGGGCGAAGGCCGGCTGGAGCTTGGCCATGCCGGCCTGATCGGCATCGTGCCGGATCCCCTCGTCGAGCTCGAAGGTCACGTCCCGGAGCGTCGGGCGACCGTCGTCGTCGATCTCGGTGAGCTGCGCCGCCACCGGCACAATCTCATCGACGAAGCGGCCCGCCCGCTGCGCCGCCGAGGCCCGCTGGTGCGACCGCAGGCCCCACGCGTCCTGGTCCTCGCGCGACACGCCGAAGCGCTCGGCCACGTTCTCCGCGGTCAGGCCCATGGAGAGGTAGACCTGCGGCCGCGAGTCGGCCAGCCCGGGGTCGGGCGAGAAGCGGTGGCCGATCATCGGCACGAAGCTCATCGACTCCATGCCGCCGCTCACCACGACGTCGTGGACACCGGCCTGGACCGCCTGGGTCGCCAGCGCCAGCGCCTGGAGGCCGGACGAGCAGAAGCGATTGATCGTCATGGCGCTGGCGCTGGTCGGGATCCCGGCTCCCAGGGCAACCTGGCGGGCCACGTTGAGTCCCTGCGCTCCCTCGGGCATCGCACAGCCGAGGATCAGGTCCTCGACCTCGGCCGGATCGAGTGCGGGCGCGCGCTCGAGCGCCGCCCGGACCGCAACCATCGCCAGTTCCTCGGGTGGCGTCTCGCGGAGCGTGCCCCGGGGCGACCTGCCGACCGCGGTTCGGGCGGCGGAGACGATGACGGCATCGCGCATCGGGGTCACCATCAGTTCCGTAGCGGCTTGCCGGTTTTGAGGACGTGGCGGATCCGGTCGCGCGTCAGCGGCTCGCCAAGGAGACGGAGAAAAGCCTCGCGTTCAAGGCCGAGCACGTGCTCCTCTCCGACCTGCGTCCCTTCCGCCACGTCGCCACCACTCATGACCCGGGCCAGCTCCAGCACGACCCTCCGGTCGTACTCGCTGATCTGCCGGCCGACCAGCTGGTTGTAGGTGAGCGACTCTGCCGCCGCGATGCCGCGCCGCCCGAGGACCGGGATCCGCGTCTCGCCGGGTGGCCGGTAGCCGCCTTCGGCCAGGTCGCGCGCCGTGCGCACAGCATCCGTCCACTGGCGGTCCGGGTCGGCCGTGGTCGGGTCGCAGTCGCGCAGGAGAAGGTACTCGCGGGCGTCGGCGGCGCCCATCGCCACGCGGGCCGTTGCGATCCCCGTGAAGACGTGCTGAAAGATCGGGAAGAGGTCACCCCGGGCGCCATCCGGGAGTCGCTCCGCGGCGCGGCGAGCCATGGCAGTGGCGCCACCGCCGGCCGGGATGAGGCCGATGCTGACCTCCACCAGGCCGATGTAGGTCTCGGCCAGCGCCTGCGCGCGGGCCGCGGCCAGCACCAGCTCCGCCCCGCCGCCGAGGGTCCGACCCCTGGGGGCGACGACCACGGGCACCGCCGCGTGGCGGATCGCCTGGGTCAGCGCCTGGAAGGCCCTGAGACTGCGTTCGATCTCGTCCCACTCGCCTTCCTCGGCCTCGATGAGCAGCAGGGCGAGGTTGGCGCCGGCGCTGAAATCGGCGGCCTGGGTCCCGACCACCAGCCCGTCGTAGCTCGCCGCGGCACGCTCCACCGCCTGTCGGGCGATGGTGATCGTGTCGAGACCAATGATGTTGAGCTTCCCGTGGAGCTCCAGGCCCAGGATCCCGTCCGGAAGCTCCAGGACCGTCGCCGCCGCGTTCGACGGCAGTCCGGCCGCGCCCGCACACCGCCTCGCCTCGGCCAGGTCCAGCGAACCGGGTCGCGCCGCGATCTCGCGGAGCTCAGCTGCCCGGAAGTCCCAGCCCGAGCCGTCCGAGTAGTAGGCGGCTGGCTGGGCGGCTGCCTCGCCAAGCAGCCTGGCACGAGCATCCGGGCCGAGCGCGTCGAGAAGCTGGAACGGCCCGAGCTCCCAGCCGAACCCCCAGCGCATGGCGGCGTCGACAGTGACGACGTCGTTCGCGATCTGCGGACCGATGGCAGCCGTGTACCCGAGGTTGGCCCCCAGTACCCGGCACAGGAATTCCCCGGCACGGTCCTCGGCTGCCAGCAGCGTCCCGATGCGCCGCCCGAGGTCGGCCTCGTTGCGCGCCATCTCGATCGCCCCGGACTGGACCCGATGCCGCGGCCGGTACTCGCCGCTGGCCAGGTCGAGCGCGAGGATCTCGTCCGCCTCCTTACGGTAGAAGCCCATGCCGCTCTTATCGCCGAGGGCGCCGCGCTCGATCAGCGAGCGCAGGAGCTCGGGGACGGCGAAGTCCTCGCGTCGCGGATCGTCGACCAGGTCCGCGTGACAGTGGTCGGCGACCGCAACCGCGACGTCGACCCCCACGAGGTCGAGGGTCCGGAAGGTGGCGCTCTTGGGTCGCCCGATCAGCGGACCGGTCAGGTCATCGACCTCGTCAGGTCCAAGGCCGAGCTCCTGTGCCAGTCGCAGCGCGACCATCAGGCCGTGGACGCCGAGCCGGTTGGCGATGAAGGCCGGCGTGTCCCTGGCGATGATGGTCCCTTTGCCAAGCCGACGCGACGCGAAGTCTGCGAGGTCGGCCACCGCGGCCTCCTGGGTGTCCGGGAGCGGGATCAGCTCGAGCAGGCGGGTGTAGCGTGGTGGGTTGAAGAAGTGGGTTCCCAGGAACCTGCGGCGGAACTGCGGCGAGCGGCCCTCGGCAAGCGCGGCGATCGAGATGCCGGAGGTGTTGGTGGTGACAAGCGGCCGGGACGGCCGGGCCTGCAGCGCGTCGTCGAGCCGCGCGAGCAGCTGGCGCTTGGGCTCAACCTGCTCGATGATCGCCTCGAGGATCCAGTCGGCGTCGGTCACCGCCTGTTCGAGCTGATCGAGGCCGGCGGCATGGATGCTCTGCGCATCGGCCGCCAGATAGAGCGGCGAGGGGCGGAGCTTCATGGCGCGCTTCAGGCCAGTCTCTGCGACGTCGGCATCGAGGTCGAGGAGGCGCACGCGCGATCCGTTCCCCGCCAGCAGGCAGGCGATCTGGGCGCCCATCGTGCCAGCGCCCAGCACGACCACGCGCGGATACCGGGGCAGCGGCGTCATCGGTCTGGCTCGTGCGGCTGAAGGCCGCCAAGGTAGAGCTCCAGGAACGCGTCCGCGATCTGGTCCACGCTCAACTCACCGTCCGGCCGATACCACTGCGTAAACCAGTTGCACGCCGACAGGATGCCGATCCCCGCCAGCCTGACGTCGAACGGTCGCAGGTCGCCGGACGCGATCCCGTCGGCGATCGCGCGCCGCCATCCGGCTTCGTAGGCGTCGCGCCGCGCGATCATCTGCGCGCGGCGTCCCGGACTCAGCGAGCGCAGCTCGATCTGGATCAGGCTGAGCTCATCGGCGTGGTCGGCGGCGACCTGCAGGTGAGCATGGATTCCTCGCGAGATGCGCTCGAGCGGGGAGGCATCGGTCTGGAGTCCCGGGCTGACGCGTCGATCGAGCAGGTCGAGCGCACCGTTCATGATCGTCCAGAGGAGGTCGTCCTTGGAGGCGATGTAGTGGTACAGGCTGCCGCGATTCATCGCCAGGGCCTCGCCGAGATCCTGCATCGACGTGGCGTGGAAGCCACGTTCGCGGAAGAGGCGGGTGGCGACGGCCACGAGTTCGGCTTCGCGAGGGCGAACAGCGACGTTCATCCGGGTGGTGGCTCCAGTGCCCGCTGGCGTTCGTTTGGCGGACCAAACAAACGTTTGATCGATCTAGATTACCCCTAGGTGTCAAGCGGCATTGTGTGCCGAGCGCTGGGCCGTCAAGGAGCATGCGCCCAAGAACGCGCCGCGCTGCCACACCGACCGCGGCTTTCGGTCTGGCGCAGTCGATAGTCTCGACAATCTCGAGCCCGCGCGATCACGCCGTTGACAACCACTGTGCGGACATGGCGATCTCCCGTCCGGAGAAGCTCGAATGAATGTGGCCGGGCGCTCGCGCCGAGCTCGCCCATCGTCTCGGCCTGGAGCGTCGCCAGGGCATCGCCGCCCCCGGGCGAGAAGGCTCGCGATCAGCAGTAAGAGGATCGGCAGGGCTACGTTACGCGCGGCGTCGACGTATCCAGACAGTTGAGGTGACCAGTACTCCGGTGATCAGGCACGCGAGCGCGATCGGAACCCAGGGGAGTCCGTCTGGTGTTGCGCCGGGCGCTCCAGCGGTGTTGGGCAGACCCGGAACCCGGGTCGTGGAGGCGGTCGGGACCGGGGTCGGCGTCGGGGTGGGGGTGGGCGCGGCGACGGCCGTTGGCGCCGCATAGCCGCATCCGGTGGGCTGGATGATGCGGTTGGTGTCCAGGGTCACCGCGCCGCCGGTCCGCGCGAGTGCTCTGCCGTTGAGTGTTGTTCCAGTCTGCATGGCGATTGAGTCGTGAGCCATGATGTTGCCCACAAAAGTGGTCGACGTGGCAATCGTTGCCGAGCTGCCGACCTGCCAGAAGATGTCGCATGGCTGAGCGCCCCCTATGAGGACGACTCTCGCACTGGACGCCGTGACCAGCGTGCTGCCAATCTGGAAGATGTAGACGCCTGAGCCGTTCAGGGTCAGCGTCCCGGTCAGCGTCGGCGCGGTGGTCTGGCAGTACACGCCCGGGACCAGGATCATGCCGCCGAGATTCACGTTGGTGAAATTGTTCGTTCCGGGACATGGTCGGCCCATTGCGTCGGTGTACGCAGCGGCCAGATCCGTCTGGGCCGTGGTGGCTACCGAGTCGCCCTTATGTTGCACGCCGGACGTCCCGGGAGGGAAACCGGTCACCGCACTGCCCGGGGCCACCCCGAGTAGGCCCGTGATCCAGCTAGGCCCGGTGTTCGTGACGGTGCTTCCGGCCAGCACTGCGAAATTCCCGGCTGAGGCCAGCCCGGGCCGCGGCACGGCCGCCAGCGCCGTCAGAGGCGAGATTGCAACCACGAGGGCTGCAAGGACCAGAGGCAGCGGCAGCCGACGCATTTCATTCATGGCGCAATCCTTCATTCATGGTGCGACCTTCTGTCGCGATACAACGATACAAGCTGTGTGGAATGTCCTCGAAGCGTCTGGATTCACGCGACCTGTGAAAGAAGGGGCCGCAGCGCCGCGTTTCCGCGCGTAGCGCCCACTTGGCGTGAATCTGACGCAATCCGGCAGAGTCGGCTGCCGCGCCATTCCGGCTGCTTGTTTCTAACCCGTGGTAGCCGCGCGAGCGAGCCTCATCGAGAGTGGCCTCGGATGACGCTATACCGTCGACAAATGGTTGCCCAAAAGGCGTACGTTTCGAGCCGAGATGATCGAGCCTCACGGCTGGCTCCGGCCACCGCGACTGCGCACGACCGAGCGAGATGCGGAGCGGCACGCCACGTGGCTCGAACTCTTCTTCGATCTGGTCTTCATGGTGGGCATCGCGCAGCTGTCGCGACTCCTTGTGGACGACCACTCGGCGGCGGGCTTCGCCAACTTCGCCGTCACCCACGCTGAGCGGGCGACGTTGCTGTGGGTTGTCCGTCGCGGTCCTGGGCTTCGGCATTCTCCGAGCTCTCGGCAGGCTGCTGCAGTTTCCGACCCATTCGTGGGAGTTGCATCTGCGGCGAGTGTAATCGGCCGCGCGCGACGCAACAATCCCGCGGACGTCCTGCCGACGGGCGTACCAACAGCCGATGCCACTCGATGATTCACCGGATGAATCCAACGGCGCCGGAACCGAGGAGCGCGCCCGCTTAGCTAAGCTTAGGCACAGCATTTGGTTGTAACGGCTATCGGGCCATCGAAAACCAGCTCTCGATGGCCGTTATTGCAGCAGGCGACAGCTGGCGGCCATCGACACGGCCAAATCCGGCGAATCCCGGTGGCCCGATGGCCGTTAGTGCCAAATGCTGAAAACGGCGAAACATCGCCTTCGGCCGAACGCAGGCGGGCATCAGAAGCGGCGGGCCGCCACGTGGGCAACCCGCCGCATCGGTCTCGAACGAACGAAGGAACGAGCCCTTCCGTGATTACTTGACCTCGACCGTCGCGCCGGCCTCGGCGAGCTTCTCCTTGACGGCGTCCGCCTCCTCGCGAGTGACGCCCTCCTTGACCGGCTTCGGCGCCGCATCGACCAGGTCCTTGGCCTCCTTGAGGCCGAGTCCGGTCAGCTCGCGGACCGCCTTGATCACCAGGATCTTGTTCGGGCCGACCTCGGTCAGCACCGCGTCGAACTCGGTCTGCTCCTCGACAACAGCGGCAGCACCGCCGCCGTCGCCGGCTGCCGGTCCGGCAGCAGCCGCCACCGGTGCTGCGGCGGTCACGCCGTATCGGTCTTCAAATGCCTTGACCAACTCGGAGAGCTCGAGCACCGTCATGGTGTCGATTGCCTCGAGAATCTGATCCTTGTCCAGGGACTTGGTAGCCATTATGTTCGTGCTCCTGTTCGTATCGTCAGCGGCCGAGCCGCCATCCGTTGAGCGGCAACGCCGCCGGCTTAAGCGGCCGAGCCGCCCTCATTGATTCGCTTCTGCTCAGCGACTGCGGAGAGCACGCCGACAAGCGTGCGCATGGGCGCGGCGAGGACGCCGGCCATCCCGGTGAGCGGTGCGGCCATCCCGCCGACGAGCTTGCCCAGCAGCACATCGCGGCTGGGAAGTGTCGCCAGCCGTTGCAGCTGCGCCGCGTCGAGCGGCGTGGTGCCGAGCAGGCCACCGCGAATGGTGACCGTGCGGGCGTAGGGTCGGAAGGCCTCCTGCAGCGCCTTCGCCATGGTCACCGCGTCGCCGTCGATCGAGGCCAACGCGGTCGGCCCCTCGAGCAGCGCCTTCAGGTCGGAGCGGTCGGCGTGATCGGCCGCGATCTTGACCAGGCGATTCTTGGCGACATGCAGCTGTACGCCACTGGCGCGCAGCGTCCTTCGGACCGATTGCATGTCGGAGACGCTCAGTCCCCGGTAGTCGGCCACGACGAGCGCCGAGCTGTTGCGGATCAGCTCCGCAAGCTCGGCCACGGCCTGGCGCTTGGCATCGGTCGGCATGAGTTCGGTTCGTCCACCTCCAGGTACAAAAAACGGTCCTGGCACGTCGCTGCACGAGGACCGATACGCCAACTGGGTGGCGGAACGAGATCGTGCCTCGGCGTGCCGCCGGCTCAGGTGGCCGGCAATTGGCCCGGGGCTTCCACCCGGGCGCATCGCTGTCTCTGGCTATGCGCTTGTCTGACCGATGCAGATCGGCCAGTCGCGAAAGTCTAGGCGCTCGCGGCTGCGAGCGCAGATGGGATGTCGACCGCCACGCCCGGTCCCATGCTCGGGGCCAGCGTCAGCGTTCGCATGTAGGTTCCCTTGGCGCCTGACGGCTTGGCGCGCTGCACGGCGTCGACCAGGGTCGCGACGTTCGCCGCCAGCTGATCGGTGGTGAAGCTCACCCGCCCGACCGGCACGTGCACGATGCCGGCCCGATCGACCTTGAACTCGACGCGTCCGGACTTCACCTCACTCACGGCACGCTCGATGTCGAACGTGACGGTGCCCGACTTCGGGTTCGGCATCAGGCCACGCGGCCCGAGCTTCTTTCCGAGCCGACCGACCGTGCCCATCATGTCGGGCGTGGCCACCGCAACGTCAAAGTCGAACCAGCCGGCGTCGATCTTCTTGACCAGGTCATCGCCGCCGACCTCGTCCGCGCCGGCACGCAGCGCCTCCTGGGCCTTCTCGCCCTGGGCGAAGACGATGACGCGCGTCGTCTTGCCGGTTCCGTGCGGCAGCACCACGGTGCCGCGCACCAACTGGTCGGCATGCCGCGGGTCGATGCCCAGGCGCAGGTGCAGGTCGACCGTCGAATCGAAGCGGGTGATGTTGACTCGCGGGATGAGCTCGACCGCCTCGCTGAGCGGATAGCGATGCTCCGCCTCGAGCAGCGCGGCGGCATCGCGGTAACGCTTGCCATGCTGTGCCATCAGTCGGCCACCTCGATACCCATGCTGCGCGCCGTTCCGGCGATGATCCTCATGGCGTGGTCGACGTCGTTGGCGTTCAGGTCGGCCATCTTCGTCTCGGCGATCTCACGCAGCTGCTGCTGGCTCACGCGTCCGACCTTGTCGCGGTTGGGCTGGGCGGAGCCGCTCGGCACGCCGGCAGCCTTCTTCAGGAGCGCGGCCGCCAGCGGCGCCTTGGTCACGAACGTGAACGAGCGGTCCTCGTAGACCGTGATCTCGGCCGGCACGACGTAGCCGGTCAGGCTCGCGGTGCGCTCGTTGAAGGCCTTGATGAACTCCATGATGTTGATGCCGTGCTGGCCGAGCGCCGGGCCAACGGGCGGCGCCGCGGTGGCCTTGCCGGCCGGCGCCTGCACCTTCAGGATGGTGCGAATCTTCTTTGCCATGTCTCTCCTTGCGAGGTTCGAGCGGAGCGGTTCGCGCCCCTCCCTCTTGTGGTGACGGCGGCTGTCAGGCCGCCATCGGTCTTGCCTAGAGCTTCTCGATCTGCAGGAAGTCGAGCTCGACCGGCGTCTCGCGGCCGAAGATGCTGACCAGCACCTTGACCTTGTTGCGCTCGGGGTTGACCTCGTCGACCGTACCGATGAACTCGGCGAACGGACCGTCGTTGACCCGCACGCTCTGTCCCTTGCTGAACTGAACCTTGAACTTCGGCGTCTCGACGCCCATCTGCTTGAGGATCGACTTCACTTCGTGATCCATCAGCGGCGTCGGCCGGTTGCCCGAGCCCACGAAGCTGGTCACGCCTGGAGTGTTGCGAACGACGTACCACGACTCGTCGCTCATGGCCATCTCGACCAGGACGTAGCCGGGGAAGACCTTCTTGTTGACGGTCTGCCGCTGGCCATTCTTGATCTCGATCTCTTCCTCCATCGGCACCAGGACCTGGAAGATCTGATCCTCCACGCCCATCGACTCGATGCGGTGCTCGAGGTTGGCCTTGACCTTGTTCTCGTAGCCGGAGTACGTGTGGATCACATACCACTGCTTGGTCTTGCGCTCCTCGGCGTAGGCGTCGTCCGGCTGCGGAGCCTCGCGTGACAGCCGCGCCGCCTGGCGGGCCTCGTCGCGGGTCTCCTCGGTGCGCGCCTGCTCGTCGGCCATCAGAGCACCTGGTCCAGTGCGGTGTGCAGCACCAGGTCGAGCACGGCGATGTAGGCGCCCACGGCGACGGACACGCCGATCACGATCAGCGTCAGGCTGACGACCGTCTCGCGCGTCGGCCAGGCGACCTTCTTGAGTTCTGCCCAGCTCTCGATGAAGTACTGGCGGAGGTTGCTCACCACGATGCTCTGCTCTGCTTCCTGTTACTGCCGTTGGACTGACCGATGCGGGCTGGCAGGGGCGACAGGACTCGAACCTGCAACCGCTGGTTTTGGAGACCAGTGCTCTACCAAATTGAGCTACACCCCTCCGCGCAGGTCGGTCCTACTTGGTTTCCCGATGCGGCGTGTGCTGCCGGCAGCGCGGGCAGAACTTGTTCAGCTCCAACCGCCCCGGGTCGTTTCTCTTGCTCTTGCGCGTGCTGTACGTGCGCTCCTTGCAGGTGGTGCACGCCAGCGCGATCACAGGTCGATTTTCGGCCTTTGCCACGTCTGTCTATTCCTCGTCATCCGCCCGGCGGCGCCCACGCCAAACAAGGGGCGGGAGACCAGGGGAAGCCAGCAGATTCTAGGCTGAGCGCGGTCGGCTGTCAACGACCTCCCCGGGAAGACGGACATTCGCGGGGTCCTGGGCATCGCCGTGGCGCTGAGCGAGCACCACGCGGGTGAACGGCAGGCGCACGTCGTTGAAGACCTCGATGCTGACCAGGAAGCCCACGAAGATGAAGAGCACGCCCAGCAGCTCGCCCAGGAAGTAGGCCCAGGTGAACCCGAGCCGGGTCAGGCCGCTCGTCCAGCCGGGGATGAACCCGCCGAGCGCGATCAGGATGGTGGCCGGCACGCGCGAATTGAGCTTGCCGGCGGCCAGCGCGCGGGCCGCACCCGGCACTGAGGCGACGAAGTTGACCACGACCGCGGCTCCCCGACCGATGGCGCCGAGCACCGGCACCTCGGACGTGACGCGCAGCACGCGATGCTTCGGCATGAAGATGTAGGCCGAGTAGACCGCGCCGAAGACGAGCGCAAAGGCGCCAGTGATATTGAACGGCGGGGTGAGCATGCGCAGGTACGCCGGGAAGGCCGTGCCAAGCGGCGCGCCGGTGTTGGGATCGGTCGCGAAGCCGGGTGCGGCGACCGGTGCCATCAGCACCAGGAAGACCACGACCAGCGATGCGCCCACCAGGATCGCCGCGCTCAGCGGCGCCACCAGGCGCCGGTTCTGGCGGGTGACCACGACCAGTGCCAGCGCGCCGACGATGCACACACCGACGACTGCCGCAATGCCCCACACCGGAATGGTCGCGCCCTCCTTCAGGCGCGCCAGCGCGAAGAGCAGGGTGATCACGCCACCGAACAGCAGCGAGAAGGCGACGAAGTAGCCGAAGCGTGTGCGGTTCAGCAGGAAGATCGTGCCGAGCCCCAGGTACGCCGCCACGCCGAAGGCGCCGAACAGGTACCACGTGCGGTAGAGCGCCACGTTCCAGCCGAAGGCCGCCGCCAGGAAGTCGGTTCCCGCACCGATGCCGTAGAAGATCAGGCCGACCGCCCACACCAGTTGGAATGGCCGGCGGCGGCGCACCCATTGGTCGGCGACCATGATCGCGAAGAGGAACGACAGGAACGCGGCGAGGAAGGGAAGGACGATCTTGAGGTCCACGCTGGCGACGCCTCCGAGGGCGCTATCGAGGCTGGCCGCGGATCAACATCGCGAATGGAGCCCACGTCCGGGTTCGAACCGGAGACCTCTTCCTTACCAAGGAAGTGCTCTGCCAGCTGAGCTACGTGGGCCTGCGAACAGGCGCGGCATCCGGTACTCCCGAATGCCTCGATTGTGCCCGACCGAACCGATTGTGCACAACCATCGGCCTATGTTGGTAAATCTATGAACCGATGCGGCCAACCGAACGAGCAAACGTGGTGGGCAGGGAGGGAATCGAACCCCCACAGTCGAAGACGGCTGATCTACAGTCAGCGGAGCTCACCACCTGCTCAACCTACCCACGCGAGCGGACCGACGTTTGAGCGAGCTCCTCGCCGATCCGGAGGCGGAGTATAGCGAACGCCGCTCGCCCACTCAACTCTTGAGCACCCGTGTGCCTGTGCACCCCGCGCGGCCACATGCCCGGCCTGACTTGCATCTGGTGTGGGCAAACGACGAAGAGCGGCGTCGGCAGGACCGGAATCGGGCTTTCCTCCGCCATTCACCGACAGCCCATGCAAGAATCGGCGAGACAACGCCGAAACTTCGCCGAATGCCTCTATCAGATGCAAGGCCGATGCACAAGCTGCCCACGGTTCAACGCAGTCGGCCGAAAGGAATCGAAATAGCGCATGGACGATGACGACAACGATAACGACCTTGCGCTGGAGGACACGCTGACGGACATGATGACCTGCCTCGTGTGCGGCGCCGAGGTCAGCTTCATTCCGAGTTCGGGCCTGCGGCACGTGAATGAGCCGCTGGACCAGGATCACGCACCGATCGTTTCCGAGGTTCTGTAGGGAACGCTACCCGGCCGTGTGAGTGGTGGAGCCGAGGGAGGGAGTCGAACCCACAACCTACTGTTTACAAAACAGTTGCTCTGCCATTGAGCTACCTCGGCCGGTGGTCGGATTCTAGCCGCGAGCCACCCCGGAGCGCTGCCGCACGACCTCGAAGAGCAGCAGAGCGCCCGCGGTCGCGGCATTGAGCGATGCGACGTGCCCCGCCATCGGGAACGAGACGAGCAGGTCGCAGCGGCGCCGCATGGCGCCCGAGACGCCACTCCCCTCGCTGCCGACCACGATCGCCAGCGGCCCGCTGAGATCCGACTCCCAGGCGCCGGCCGGCGCATCCTGGTCCGCGGCCACCAGCCGCAGTCCGCGCTCCTTCAGATCGTGGATCGCCGAGCCGAGGCTTTCGACCGGCGCGACCAGCAGATGCTCGGATGCTCCGGCACTGGCCTTCACCGCCGATGCACTCAACGGCGCGGCGTGTCGCTCGGGATAGACGACGCCGTCGACGCCGGCCGCCTCCGCTGAGCGCAGCAGCGCACCGAAGTTCGTGGGGTCCTGCAGATGCTCGGCGATGAGCACCAGCGGTTCGTGCTCGCGGGACGCCGCGTGCGCCAGGATCTCCTCGACGTCGGCGTGACGCCGGGGGTCGACCTCCAGCAGCGTGCCCTGGTGGCCCTCGAAGCCGGCGAGCCGCCGAATCTGATCTCCGTCGACGTGCTCCACCGGCAGACCGATGCGTCGCGCTTCGGCCAGCAGCGACTTCAGCTCCGGGCTCGGCCGAACGCTCCGAGCCAGCAGCAGCCGATGCGCCGGCCGGCCGGCGGCAAGTGCCTCGGTGACGGGCCGCCGGCCGCCGATCCACTCGGTCATGCGCGCGCGACCGTGGCCACCGCATAGGCCGCGATCCCCTCTCCACCGGGAAGGCCGAGCCCGTCGGACGTCGTCCCCTTGACGCTGACCGCGTCGAGCGATAGGCCGAGCAGCGCGGCGATTCGCTCGCTCATCTCCTTGCGCCGTGGCGCGATCGCCGGCGCCACCGCAACGATCGCCAGGTCGACGCTCGCCGGTCGCCAGCCGGCGGTTGCCAACCGCTCGACGGCATGTACCACGAGCTCCGCGGAGTCGGCATCTCGCCAGCGTTCGTCCGGCGGAAAGAGGCTGCCGATGTCTCCGAGACCCGCGGCGCCGAGCAGCGCATCAATGACCGCGTGCAGCGCCGCGTCTCCGTCGGAATGACCCGCGAGCCCGACGGCATCGGGCCAGCCGAGGCCACCCAGGCGCAATGGCCGACCGGATTCGAACCGATGTGCATCGAAGCCGATCCCAACGGGTCTGGCCGCCGGGCCCTCGACCGGGACAGCGCGCGCGCGGAGCACCGCGCGGAGCAGCTCGAGGTCGGCCGGCTCGGTGAGCTTGCGGTTCGCCGGGTCGCCGGCCACCACGCGAACCTCGAGGCCCGCCGCGGCGAGCGCCGAGGCCTCGTCGGTGAAGTCGCCGGCCGAAAGCGCCTCTCGGAGGTCGCGCAGACGCCCGAGCTGCGGCGTCTGGGCCGCCACGACTCCCTCGCGATCCACGTGCTGGCCCGAAGCGCGCATCAGGGTGTCGGGCACGGGCAGCGCCGGCACCACGCCGCCGCCCTCGCCTGCCGCAACCAACACGCGGGCGACGAGCTCGGCGCTGACCGCCGGGCGGGCCGCGTCATGGACCAGCACGATGGTCTCGTCACCACAGCCCGCATCGGTCAGGACGGCGAGACCGGCCAGCACAGAATCTCGGCGGGATGCGCCGCCATCGACCAGGAGGCATCGGTCAGGCGGAGTCAACGCTCTGAAACGAGCCTGTGAGCCGGGGGGCACGACCAGGGCGAGACGCTCAAGCAGCGGTGTCGCGAGCAGAGCGTCCAGGCCCCAGCGCCAGATCGGCCTGCCGAACAGGTCGATCCACAGCTTGTCGCTTCCCATCCGCCGGCTTCGGCCGGCGGCAACCAGCACGGCGGCGAATGGTGCGGTCACGCGCCGTCGCGAGGTTGGGCGAAGATCATGCGGCCGGCGACCGTCTGGAGGACGCGCGTGACCGTGATCGGCAGATCGCTGTCCATGAAGCGCACGCCGTTCTCGACCACGATCATCGTGCCGTCGTCCAGGTAGCCGACGCCCTGTCCCTGCTCCTTGCCCTCCTGGATGATCCGCACGCTCATCTCCTCGCCCGGATGCACGACCGCCTTCACCGCGTTGGCCAGCGCGTTGATGTTGAGCACGCGAATCCCCTGGATCTCGGCGACACGGTTCAGGTTGAAGTCGTTGGTCAGGATCGCGCTGCCGTGGTCGCGCGCATAGGCCACCAGCTTGGCGTCGACCTCGGTGATCTCGGGGTAGTCGGTGTCGGTCACCTCAACCGGCGAGATGGCGTCCTTCTGGAGCGCGGTCAGCATCTCCAGGCCGCGTCGACCCCGGTTGCGCCGCATGGCGTCCGGTGAGTCGGCGATGCGCTGCAGCTCGTCGAGCACGAAACGCGGCACCACCAGGTTGCCCATGATGAACCCGGTCTTGCCGATGTCCACGATCCTGCCGTCGATCACGGCGGACGTGTCGACCACGACCGACTGGGGCGCGCTGCGCCGACGGGCGCCGGGCAGCAGCGAGCCGAAGGCAGGCAGGAGGATGTCGCGCTTGTAGAGAGTCGCGGCCAGCATGCTCACGACCAGCAGCAGCGCCACGATCGGAGGCAGCAGCTGGCCCGCCAAACCCTTGATCTCGCCCAGCGGGATGCCGATCAGGGCGCCCATCAGCAGTCCCACCACGATGGCGGCGACCCCGAGGGCATACGAGCCCGCGCCCGCCGCCGCCAGCCGATCCCTGATCCAGCGCGACGGATAGACGGTGACGTACGGAATGGCGAGGTAGCCGAACAGCAGCGACGCCGCGACCAGCGCCGCCAGGAAGGCAGGCCGGTTCGCCACCGCCACTGCGCCGGGGGCGTTATGCAGGATGAGGAGGCCGAGGACGAACCCGAAGAGGGTGCCGAACAGCGCTCCGATGAGCTGGATGAGCTTGGACATGGACCGAATAAGTTCGAGCTGATGATGGACCGACGCGCGCCACGCGAATGAATGGATGAAGCTCCGATGCGCGCACCGCCGGAGCGGGCGGCAACACTAGCACGGCCTCCGCAGCGCGGCAATGGACGGCAATCGGCGCTCAGCCCTCGGCGAGCGCCAGCGACAGAGCGGTCCTGATGTCCGATGCCGTGGCGATCGAGCCATTGGCCGGTGAGCGAGCGGCGGCATCGCGCAGCGGCCCGGTGATCAGCCGCTCGAAGCCGAGCCGGCTGGCCTCCGCCTGGCGCCGCTCGGAGCGCGTCGCTGCCCGCAGCCGCCCCGAAAGCGACAGCTCGCCGGCGAGCACGGTTCCCGTCCTGATCGGCCGCTCGCGGAGCGACGATGCGAGGGCGACCGCCACGGCCAGGTCGGCGGCCGGCTCCTCGATGCGCAGGCCGCCGGCGACGTTGACGTACACGTCGTGGCTGATCAGGTTGACGCCGGCGTGCCGGGCCAGCACGGCGATGAGCATGAGCACCCGATTGGTATCGATCCCCGTCGTGGCACGTCGCGGCGAGCCGTAGCCCGCCGGCGCCACGAGCGCCTGGATCTCGACCGCCAGCGGCCGGGTTCCCTCGAGCGCGATGATGACCGCGCTGCCGGCGACCGGCGGCTGCTCGGACTCCAGGAAGAAGCGCGAGGCGTCGGCGACTTCGGCCAGTCCGTCGCCGCGCATCTCGAGCACGCCGACCTCGTCCGTCGAGCCGAACCGGTTCTTGGCGGCGCGGATCAGTCGGGTCGATCCGAGCCGCTCGCCCTCGAGATACACCACCGCGTCGACCAGGTGCTCCAGCGTCCGCGGGCCGGCGACGGTCCCCTCTTTCGTCACGTGGCCGACCAGCGCGACGGCGGTCGACCCGGCCTTGGCGAGCTCGGCTAGCCGTGCAGCCACCTCGCGGACCTGGCCGACGCTGCCGGCGGGGCCGGTCAGCTCGCCGCTGGAAAGGCTCTGCACGCTGTCAACCACCGCGAACGCGGGCGCCTGAGACTCGATTCCGGCCAGCGCCGTCTCCAGCTCGGTGGTCGCCAGCAGGTCAAGGCCGTCAACCACCGCCCCGATGCGCTCCGCCCTGCCGCGCACCTGGCGCGCGGACTCCTCGCCGGTGACGTACAGCACGCGGCTTCCGGCGCGCGCCAGCCGGCCGGCGAGCTGGAGCAGGAGCGTCGACTTGCCGATCCCCGGATCACCTCCGAACAGCACGATCGAGCCCGGCACCAGGCCGCCACCCAGGACGCGGTCGACCTCGCCGATCCCCGAGGCAAGCCGCGACGCCTCGGCGCTGGAGACGCTGCCGATCGGCTCGATGCCGGCGGGCGTCCCACGCGCGACGCCGCGCGACCGGCGCTCGGCCCCGGGGCGCGGCAGCACCGTCTCGACCAGGGTGTTCCACGCGCCGCAGGCGGGGCACTGTCCAGCCCACTTTGGCGTCGTTCCGCCACAGCTCTGGCAGACGTGGACGGATCGGAAGGCGGGCACGTGGCCAATCTTGCCACGCGACGGCTTACCGCCGCGTTACGCCGCGCTTAGTGCCGGCGCCGGGCCGCGGTCACTTGGCGGCCGAGGCGGTCTTCACCGGCTGCTGCTTGCCGCCCAGCTCGATTGAAAGGCCGCCTTCGGGTGCCGCGTCGATCACGATCGTGTCGCCGGCGCTGAAGGTCGCCATCAGCATCCGCTCGGCGAGCGGATCCTCAATCTGGTTCTGGATCTCGCGCCGCAACGGCCGGGCGCCGAACGCCTTGTCGTAGCTGGCCACGATGATCGAGTCCTTGGCCGCATCGGTCACCTGGAGGTCCAGCTGCTGGCCCGCCAGCTGCGCGCGCACCCGCTCGAGGAGCAGATCCACGATCTCGCGGATCTCTTCGCGCGAGAGCTGTCGGAAGACGACCGTCGCATCCAGACGGTTGAGGAACTCGGGGCGGAAGGCGTTCTTCAGCTCGCCGAGCACCTTCTCCTTCATGCGCTCGTAATCGGCCGATGCCTGCTGCGCCTCGTCGCCGCCTGCCCGGAAGCCGATGGTCGTGTCGCGCTGCAGCAGCTGCGCACCGACGTTGCTGGTCATGATGATGATCGTGTTGCGGAAGTCCACGCGGCGGCCCTTGGCATCGGTCAGGTGGCCGTCCTCGAGGATCTGCAGGAGGATGTTGAACACCTCCGGATGCGCCTTCTCGATCTCGTCGAGCAGCACAACGCTGTAGCTCTTGCGGCGCACGGCCTCGGTCAGCTGGCCGCCCTCGTCGTAGCCGACGTAGCCGGGCGGTGCACCGACCAGCCGCGACACGTTGTGACGCTCCATGAACTCGCTCATGTCGATCTTGACCAACGCGTCCTCGCTGCCGAACATGAACTCGGCGAGCGCGCGGGCCAGGTGCGTCTTGCCGACGCCGGTCGGCCCCATGAAGATGAACGAGCCGATCGGCCGCTTCGGATCCTTCAGCCCGGCGCGTGCTCTGCGCACTGCCCTGCTGATCGTCTCGATCGCCTCCTGCTGACCGATGACCCGCTTGTGCAGGGCGTCCTCCATGTGCAGCAGGCGCTCCGACTCCTCGACGCTGATCTTGATGACCGGGATGCCGGTCCACATGCTGACGACCTGGGCGATGTCCTCGTCGCTGACGATCGCCACGTCCTTGGCGGTCTCCTCGTGCCAGGCGGCTCGCATCTGCTCGATCTTCTCGCGACCCTGGGCTTCATCGTCGCGGAGGCGCGCGGCAGCCTCGTAGTCCTGGCCGGCGATCGCCTCGTCCTTCTGACGGGTGACCTCCTCGAGAACGCGCTGCGCGTCCTTGATGTTCGGCGGTGCCGATGAGCGGCGCAGACGCACCCGCGAGCCGGCCTCGTCGATCAGGTCGATCGCCTTGTCAGGAAGGGCGCGGTCCGCGATATAGCGGACGCTCAGGTCGACGGCGGCGTGCACCGCCTCGTCGGTGATCTTGACGTGATGGTGATCCTCATACCGCGACCGGATGCCGAACAGGATCGCGACCGCCTCATCGACCGTCGGCTCCTCGACCATGACGGGCTGGAAGCGGCGCTCGAGCGCGGCGTCCTTCTCGATGTACTTGCGATACTCGTCGAGCGTGGTGGCGCCGATGCACTGCAGCTCGCCCCGCGCCAGCGGCGGCTTCAGGATGTTGGCGGCATCGATGGCACCCTCGGCGGCGCCGGCGCCGACCAGGGTATGCAGCTCGTCGATGAACAGCACGCTGTCGTTCGAGCTGCGCAGCTCCTCGATGATCTTCTTGAGCCGCTCCTCGAACTCGCCGCGGTATTTGGTGCCCGCCACCAGCGATCCGATATCAAGCGTCAGCACGCGCTTGTCGGTCAGCGTCTCCGGCACGTCGCCAGCCACGATCCGATGCGCCAGCCCCTCGGCGATGGCCGTCTTGCCGACGCCCGGCTCGCCGATCAATGCCGGGTTGTTCTTGGTGCGCCGGCTCAGGATCTGGATGACGCGCTCGATCTCCTTCTCGCGACCGATGACCGGATCGAGCTTGCCCGCCCGCGCCGCCTCGGTCAGGTTGATGCCGAGCTGATCGAGCGTGGGTGTCTTCGACGGTCGCTTCGACTCCTGGGTCGGCGACACGCTGGTGCTCTGGCTGAGCACATGGATCACCTGGTGGCGCACCTTGTCGAGGTTGACGCCGAGGCTCTCCAGCACGCCCGCGGCGATGCCCTCCCCCTCGCGCACGAGGCCCAGCAGCAGGTGCTCGGTGCCGATGTAGTTGTGGCCCAGCCGGCGCGCCTCGTCGATGGCGAGCTCGATGACGCGCTTGGCGCGCGGCGTCAGGCCGACCTCGCCGACCACCGGCCGATCGCCGCGACCGATGATGAACTCGACGGCCGTGCGAACCTTCGACAGCTCGACGTTCATGTTCTCCAGGACGCGGGCCGCGACGCCCTCGCCCTCGCGGACCAGACCGAGGAGCAGATGCTCGGTACCGATGTAGTTGTGGTTGAAGCGCTGGGCCTCGTCCTGCGCCAGGGTGAGGACCTTCCGCGCTCGATCGGTGAACTTGTCGAATCTATCCATGTCGCGTTCCGTGCTCGGGTGGTTATGGCGCCGTTCGCAAACGCTTCAGATGAGTGTACGGCACTGACGCCGAACGGTGCCTCTATTCAGTTACTACGCAGCAGGGCGGCATCCGGCTCACTTGTGCGCGGGTAATGCATGAGGCGGGCCCGATTCCGGATCCGCCCCAAGCGCGTCAGAAATGCGATGGCGGTGAGCCGCCGGCATCGGTCAGACCTTAGCGCTTTCCTCGACAGGCGCCTCGGCCTGGGACTCTGCCTCGGCCTGTGGCTCGGCTTCGGCCGCCGGTTCAACATCAGCGGTGACCGCCTCGGCTTCAGGCTCCGCCTCGGGCTCGACCTGTGGCTCCGCGTCAGCTGCGGCCGCTTCGGGCTCAGGCTCTGGCTGAGGCTCGGCCTGTGGCTTCGCGTCAGCGGCGACCGTTTCGGCTTCGGGCTCTGGCTCAGCTTCAGCACCGACAGGCTCGGCCTGTGGCTCGCCTTCGGTCGTCGCCTCGCTGGGCGCAGACTCCGCTGGTTCGGCGGCAGCCTCTGGAGACGGGGCGGGCGACTTCGCAGCCTTGGGCTCGGCGTCACGCTGCGCCTGCGACGCACGGAACTGCTCGAGCAGGCCCGATTCGGCGAACGCCGCGGCCATGGTGTTGTCGATCCCCTCCTCCGGCTCAGCGGTCGCATCCTCCGGACGGAAGCGCTCGCGTCGCTGGGGACGCTCGCGACGCGGGCGCTCCTCGCGCAGCGATGGGCCGGCGGCAGGCGTCATTGCCGGACGCTCTTCCGCATGTTTGAGGCTGAGTCCCAGCCGATGCCTTTCGGAGTCGAGCGAGATGATCTTCAGCTTCAGCACCTCGCCCTCCTTGACCACGTCGCCCGGATGCGCGACGCGCTGGCTGGAGAGCTCGCTGATATGGATGAGGCCCTCGAGCCCCTCCTCAACGCGGACGAAGGCACCGAAGTTCACGAGCTTGGTGACGGTTCCCTCGATGGCGTCGCCGATGGTGTACTTGGCCACCGACTCCTGCCACGGATCGGGCTGGAGGCGACGAATCGAGAGGCTGATCCGGCCGCGCTCGTGGTTGATGTCGATCACCTCGGCCTCGACCTCGTCGCCCATGGCGTACGCGGTCTCGGGGTTGTTGACCTTGTTCCAGCTCAGCTCGCTCTTGTGCACCAGGCCGTCGATGCCACCCAGGTCGATGAACACGCCGAACGGCGCGATGCTGCGCACCTGGCCGGTGACCCGCTGGCCGACCTGCAGGCTGCTGAACAGCTCGTCACGCTTCTCGCGCCGTTCCTCGTAGAGTGCGACCTTCTCGGACAGGATCAGGCGGTTGGCTTTGCGGTTCACCTCCAGGATCTTGAGGCGAAGAGTGCGACCGACGAACGGCTGCAGCTTCTCGGCGATCTCCTGTGCCGCGTCGCGCGGCTGCTCGTCGCGCGGACGCCGCGGGAAGTCGACGATTTGGCTGATCGGCACGAAGCCGCGCACGCCGAGATCGACGATCAGGCCACCCTTGTTGTGATCGATGACACGTGCCTCGACGATCTCGCCGGCATCGAAGCGCTCCTGCATCGCGCGCCACTTGCGCTCGAGACCGGCGCGACGCAGCGACAGGACGGCGTGACCCTCGGGCGACTCGGGCTGGAGGACATAGACGAGCACCTCGTCGCCCATCTTCAGCTCAGCCCGGCTCTCGTCGTTGTCGCGTGGACCGCGACGCGACATGAGCTCGCGGTTGCTGACGACGCCTTCGCTCTTACCACCGAAATCGACCAGGATTTCGTCCGGATCGATTCGCACCACGGTGCCCTCGACGACGTCACCGTGCTTGAGACTCTTGACCTCGTTGTCCGGATTCTCGAGGAGCTCGGCCATGGTCATCGGCTCGGACTCAGCCTCCGGCAGCTGGGCCTCCGGCTGCTGGGCCGATCCGTCCTCTGCCTCTGTCCCGGCGGTTTGGGGCTCCTGCGTCTGCTCGGGCTCTGGCTCCGCCTCTGCGGATACAACCTCGGGCGCGGGCGCGGTGCTGTCCGCCGTATCGGTGCTCTCAGCGGTACCGCTGCCGTCCGCTGTATTGGTGCTCTCAGCGGTATCGGTGCTGTGCGCGGCCTCAGTGCCATTCGCCCCAGCGGTGGTCGCCTCTTCGGCGGCCTCCTGGTCGGATACCGCGGCCTGCTGCTCGTCAGTCGGCTCGACGACCTGCTTCGTCTCTTCGATCAAGTGTCGGTTCACTCCTGTCGGTAATGTCTCGGTAACAACTAACGCCCTCCACACACGGAGGGCATTCCAGACACTGTAGAAAGGCTTCCTGACATCTTCGATGAGACGACTCGGGGGCTCCTCCGTCTAGGTCCGATGGAACGACGTATCCGCGCACGCTATGCGGTTGTGTGCTACAGAGCCGCCGAAGGATACCACACGGTCAAGCGAACACCATGCCTGAGCTCCCCGATCTGACGATCGTCGCCGAACAGCTCGCCGAACGCGCCGCCGGCAGGACGGTGCGGGATGCCAGCGCGCCGGCGCCGATCCTCACGCGCGCCACCCCCGCCGACCTCGACGAGCTCGCCGGCATATCGCTGGGCCAGGCACTTCGCCGCGGAAAGTTCCTGCTGCTGCCGCTGCTTCGTGACGGATCTGTTGAACGCATGCTGGTCGTCAACCCGATGCTCGCCGGACGATTCTGGCTGCTCGACGACGGCAAAGCCCGGGTGCGCGCTCGAACCGGACTGCGGCTTCGCTTCACCGATGGGGGCGAGCTGCGCTACGTCGACCGCGAGATGCTGGGCAAGGTTTACCTGCTGCATCCCGACAACTTGGGCTCGATCCCCGGCTGGACCGAGATGGGCCCCGACGCGGACGATCCCGAGCTGACTTTCGAGGCCTTCCGGCAGCGCATCCGGCGGCACCCCGGCGAGCTGAAGTCGTTGCTGCGCAATCCGCGCTTCGTGGCCGGCATCGGCAACGCGTACAGCGACGAGATCCTGTGGGAAGCGCGCCTTGCGCCGCTGCGTCGACGCAGCACACTGTCACCCGAGGATGTGGATCGGCTCTACCACGCCATGCGCTCCGTATTGACCGATGCCACTGCCGAGCTGCGGCTGCTCGTCCCGCCGCACATCGAGGTGCAGCACCGCGAACGGCTGAAGGTGCATCTGCGCGGCGGTGATCCATGTCCGCGCTGCAACCGTCCGCTGCGTCAGATCGGCGGGTCGCAGGCGACCACCTTCTGCCGAACGTGCCAGCCCCCATTCTGAGCTCCCCGCTCAGGGAATGTTGAGAATCTGGCCCACCTCGATGAGGTTCTCGTCGGCGATTCCATTCGCCTGCTGAAGACGAGCGACTGTCGTCCCGTAGCGGTCGGCGATCCCGCGGAGCGTATCCCCCGGCTGCACGACGTAGGTTGGAGCGCCCGCCACGCCGGAGGTCGGAATCGGGCTCGCCGACGGCGTCACATCGGGCGACGGCGTCACCGATGGGGCGACAGCAGTTGGCGCAGGCGTGGGGCTCACCTCGAGCGTCGGCGCGGGCGTCGACGGCTGAGCGAGCGGGACCGAATCGACGGGCCGCGCCGAACCAGCGAGGAACCCCGAGACCCGTTCAACGGCACCGCTGGTGACCGCGCCCGTCCCGGCCACAAGGAGCACGCCACCGGCGATCAGGGCACGGCCGGCGAACCAGGCCGAAGAGTGCGGACCCGCCCGCATGCTCCCGGGCTGGGGATCGATCACCAGGCGCGTCGGCGAGAGCACCACGTCGGCGGACGGCCGTTGCACGCCGGCGATGACCGGGAGTGCCGAGCTCGCCACGTACCGCGTGAAATACCGACAGTCGGTATGCGCCGGAGTCAGGCAGACATGCAGCTGCTGAGATCGGTCCAGGGGGTTCGCTGCATCGGAGGCGCTGCAGCGGTGGTCAGCATCGAAGGCGTCACAGACAGCACGCCGGTCCGAGCCCAACGACAACAGCGGACAGATGCGGTCCACGAGTCGAAGGATAACAGGGCCGGGGGGCGCGACCGGCCAGATCCTGCGCCTGGCGGCGAAAATGAATATCCCGGCGACGACCTATTTTCCCAGGAGGTTGCCCCCCAAGTATCTTCGGCGCTGGAGAGCTTAACTTCCGTGTTCGGGATGGGAACGGGTGGGTCCTCTCCGCTAGCGTCACCGGGATAATCTTCAATTGGAACCCGCTCCGCGCTGCGGAGCAGAACCATGACTGGAAGCTTCGATCGAGTCGTGGATTGGTCGCCTCCGTGGCGACGTCCGATTTGCGATCCAGCAACGTGCTAGACGCGTGAATATAGGTCAAGCCCTCGACCATTAGTACCGCTTGGCTGAACGCATTACTGCGCTTACACGTGCGGCCTATCAAACAGCTAGTCTCGCTGCGGTCTTACCTGGTTAACCCAGTGGGGAACCTCATCTTGAGGCGAGCTTCGCACTTAGATGCTTTCAGTGCTTATCCCAACCGAACATACCTACCCAGCAATGCCGTTGGCACGACAACTGGTACTACATTGGTTCGTCCACTCCGGTCCTCTCGTACTAGGAGCAGCTCCTCTCAAGTTCCCTACGCCCACTGCGGTTAGAGACC
>JBBSCG010000020.1:0-33061 GCA_038250515.1 Candidatus Limnocylindria bacterium | reverse complement strand
GAGCTTCTCGGCGCCCCAGAAGCAGCCCATCGCGAACGTGGCGACCTCCGATCCGTCCGGATACGGCGGATGCAGCGGCGTGTCGTTCACGAGATGACGCTCGGCGGTGGGAATGCTGGATGTTCGGCCGGCGAGCGCCGCGCCCGGCTCCGGCAGCTTGGTCTTGTGCGAGTTCAGGAACCACATGCCGCTGAGTCTACGCCCCTCCCATGAAGGACCGATGACGGCCTGTCGAACGGCTTATCGGCCCAGCCAGGGCAATGGACCCGGCTTCGCGAACGAGCGGAAGGCGAGAGCGGTGAAGAAGCCATAGGCGAGGTGCGGCACGATGTCGGACAGCCAGCCGGGAGCGCCCCACTTGCGCGGATCGGTGGTGCCCAGCGCGGTCGTCGGCACGTCGCTGCCAGCCATGGCAGTCGCGCCCAGCAGCACTGCGACGAGCGGCGTTGGCAGGCGACGGAGCATCGGGCTCAGCAGGCCGTACAGCGCCCCGACGCCGAGGCCGGTGCCGTAGCCGAGCAACGCCCCGATTCCGGTCTTGCGGTTCTGCGCGGTCTCCTGCGCGCGCCTGGCGGCCGGTCCCTGGGACGACGTTGGACCACCGAGGTCGACGCCCGCCATGCCGGCAAGCTTTTCAGCAGTCTGGGCCGGCACGTCGCTCGAGCCACGGCCGCGGAGCGTCATGTCGAGATAGGTGGTGACATTGAGGGCGACCGATCCCACCGCACCTGCGGCCATGCCCATGAGTATTCGATTCAGCATCTGCTTCCTGTTGCAGGATGGGTGCCCGCGGTGCGTATCGCATCCAGGCCTGGTTCAGCGTCCGTCTGGGGAAGCGCTGTGGACTACTCGGCAAGATCGCTGGAAGTTCGGGGATAACCGGTCTTGCGGCGCGCGGCGGCGTCGGCCTATTCTTTGGTCGTCCCGAAGGGGCGGCGAATACCGGATCATGAGATTGCATCAAGGGTTCCGGTACCGGCACGGTGGTCCTTGTGGCCGTCGAGTCGGGCGCAGTTCCTTCGGGGCGTTCTTGTGCGCCCGCCGAGCAGAGGGTGAGCGTTGATCGAGCGACAGCCGGAGGTGCGCGGCGGCGAGTGGGCGGTCGACGTCGACCCGCCCGTTCTGCTCACCTCGCGACGGCGCGCGTCATGGTGCGTCACGTGCCCGACCGCGATCGCGGCGCTCGCGGAGTCATGGCCGCGCTCGTCGGCCTGGAGAAGTACCGCTACCGTGACACCGAGTCAACCCCATGGAAACGCGACATCCACTTACATTCGGGATGTCGCGCTGAGTACGACGAACGATCTCTAGGAGAGCGTCAGCCCTCGTTGGCGATGCAGGTGGGGCACAGCGACACGTCGGGGATCGGCGGCTGCGGTGCACCGGTCGCTCGTGGAGGCGTCCGGCCGCACAGAGTCAAATCAGAGTCCGCCATCAGGTGAACCTTGGAGAATTGACGATCGGGCAGGCGCCAGGTGACGTAGCGACGTTCTCGGGCGGTCTTCATAGATGCCCAATTATGCCCTATTTTGCGTTCTGGCACAACTCACGCTGGGCTGGCGACGCAGGCGGCTCGTGTGCATCGGCCGTGCAGGATGGAGGGTGATGAGCCGTAAGCGGATCGGCGTTCTGACCGGCGGAGGCGACGTGCCGGGTCTGAACTCCGTGATCAAGAGCGTCGTGTATCGGTCCAGCGAGATGGACTGGGAGGTGCTCGGCATCCGCCGCGGTTGGCAGGGCCTGACTCACCTGCAATGGGCCGATGGGCCGGGCCCCGCCTACATCTGGCCGCTCGACCGACGCAACACGCGCGCCATCGATCGGAGTGGCGGCACGGTGCTGCACACCTCTCGCACCAATCCCGGGCGCATGCCCGGGGGAACCCTGCCGGACTTCCTGACCGATGCGCAGCGCAGCGACTTTCTGACCGATGACGGCACGTACGACCTCACCCCGCTGGTGCTCGACAACATCGAGCGGCTGGGGATTGAGGCGCTGGTGGCGATCGGCGGTGACGACACGCTCGGCTACGCGCATCGGCTCGGCGCCGAGGGCGTGCCGCTGGTGGCGATCCCCAAGACGATGGACAACGACGTGCAGGGCACCGAGTACTGCATCGGCTTCTCGACGGCGGTGACGCGCGCCAAGGAGCTGATCAACCGGCAGCGCACCACGCTCGGGTCGCACGAGCGGATCGGCGTCTTCCGCATCTTCGGCCGAAACTCGGGCTACACCGCCTGGTACGCGGCGTACGTGACCAGCGCCCGCTGCGTCATCCCCGAGGCGCCCTTCGATCTCGACCACCTGGCCGAAGTGCTGCTCGACGACCGTTCACGCAACCCATCGACCTATGCCTTCGTCATCGCCTCCGAGGGGGCCATCTGGCGCGGCGGCGCGCTCGGCGAGGTTGGTGAGGCCGATGCCTACGGCCATCGGCACAAGGCCGACGTGGGCTATGCCCTGGCCGCCGAGCTGCGTCGACGGACCGGCGTCGAGACGGTGAACAGCGACCTGACCTACGACCTGCGCTCCGGCGACCCCGATGCAGTCGACCAGATGGTGGCGATCACCTTCGCCAACGTGGCGATGGACCTGCTGGCCGATGGCGTGGCCGGTCGCATGGCGGCGGTGCGTGATGGCAAGTACGCCCATGCTGCGCTGCCCGACTCGTCACTCGGTCCGCGCAGCGTCGACGTCGCCACGATGTACAACGAGCTGCGCTTCCGGCCGCGCTACGAGCATCGGCTCGGCGCGCCGCTGCTGCTCGGTACATCGGTCGCGGGCTGATCAGCCGCCGCTGCGGGCCTGCATCGGTCCATTGGCTAGCATGCGCAGGTGAGCGAGCACTCCATCTGGTCATCGTCCCGCCGGCTGCTGACGATCGCGCTGGTCGGGCTGGTCACCGCGGTCGCCTTCGAGGGCATGGCGGTGCCGACCATCCTGCCGGCGACGGTCGGTGAGCTGGGGCAGCTCGACCTCTATGGCTGGGCCTTCAGCGCCTTCTGGCTGACGAATATCGTGGGGATCACGTTGACCGGCGGCGATGCCGACCGGCACGGCCCGGGACGCGCGTTCGCGATGGGGCTGCTGCTGTTCGCCGTTGGACTCGTGATCTCCGGCGTGGCGTCGAGCATGCTGATCGTGATCGTGGGTCGGGCGGTGCAGGGGTTCGGTTCGGGGGCGATCGGCGCGGTGGTCTACCTCGTTATCGCTCGGGCATATCCGCCGGGTGGCATGGCGCGCATGGTCGCGCTGCTGTCGAGCGCGTGGGTTGTGCCCGGCCTGGTCGGGCCGGCCGTCGCGGGGCTGGTGGCTGACCACCTGGGCTGGCGCTGGGTCTTTTTGGCGCTTGTCCCGCTGGTGCTGCTGATGGGCGGTGTGGTGCTGCGGCCGGTGACGCGACTCGGTCGTTCGGCGCACGCCACGTCGGGTGGTGCAGCGCGACGCGCCTTCGATGCGCTGCGGCTGGCGCTCGGCAGCACGCTACTCCTGGCGGCGCTCGTGCCGGGGCAGCTCGCGATCAGCGCCGTGCTGCTGGTGGTGGGCGGCTGGCTGGCGGTGAGCGGGCTGCGCCACCTGCTGCCGCCCGGATCGCTGCAATTGCGTCGCGGAGCGCCGGCCGTGTTCGGCCTCGTCTTTCTCGTGGCGTTCGCCTTCTTCGGTACGGAGGCCTTCGTGCCGCTGGCGGTGACGACCGTGCGCGGCGGCTCGACCACGCTTGGCGGCGTGGCCCTCTCCTGCGCGGCGGTGACCTGGGCGCTCGGGTCGTGGCTGCCGTCGCGTCTTGGCGGCCTCGAGCGGCGCCGTGTAGTCGCGGCCGGGGCGGTACTCATCGGAGCGGGAATCGCGATCACCGCGTTGGTGCTGCTGCCCTCGCTGCCGATCCTCACCTCGGCGCTCGGTTGGGCCACGGCCGGGCTGGGCATGGGCCTCGCCTATTCGACACTCACCCTGCTGGTGCTGCAGACCGCGGAGCGCGGTCGCGAGGGCGCCGCATCGTCCGCGCTGCAGCTGATGTTCACGCTCGGAACCGCGTTGGGCGCCGGAATCGGCGGTGCGTTCGTGGCGGTCTCGGAGGTCACCGAGCTCTCCGTGGGGACCGCCATCGCGGGTGCCGATGCGTTGATGATGGTGGTGGTGGTCCTGGCCGCCGTGCTTGCGGCGCGACTTCCCGCGGGAGCGGGCGAGTCGCGCCGGGGCGTCGGCGAGACGCATCTTGCCTCGCCGGCAGGCGCGGTCGGCCCGTACGAGGACGCTTAGATGGTGCGCTACGTCGAGACGCTGCCCGCCAGCGCCGACCTGGTGGTTGTCGGCGGCGGAATCGTGGGCTGCGCAACCGCGTTCTTCGCCGTTCGCGCAGGGTTGCGCGTGGTGGTGCTGGAGCGGCGTCCCGCGCTGGCCACGCTCACCACGCCCGCCTCGACCGGCGCCTTCCGGCTCCAGTTCGACAACCCCGATGAGATCGCGCTCGTGCGCGAGGGCGTGGAGCTGTTCGACGACTTCGCGGCCCGAACCGGCCTCGACGGCTGGGATCTCGGGCTGCATCACGGCGGCTACCTGTTCTGCTCGCTAACCGATGTGACTCTCGAACGCTCACGTCGCCTGGTCGCGCGTCAGCGGGGATGGGGGCTCGACGACGTGGATCTGCTCTCCGGTGATGAGGCGCGGCATCGCTGGACGTTCCTGTCGCCGAACGTGCTGGGCGCGCGGTACCGCGCGGCCGACGGCTGGCTTGACGTCAAGCGCCTGGCCATCGGCTACGCCGAGGCAGCCAGCGCGGGGCGCATGGGCTCGGGTTCGGTGACCTTCTGTACCAACGTCGAGGTCACCGGGTTTCGCCTGACCGATGACGGCTCGCGGCTGCTTGCCGTTCAAACCTCGGGTGGCGACGTTGCGGCCGACGCCGTGGCCGTTGCAGCAGGCCCGTTCACCGCCCGGGTGGCCGCGATGGCGGGAGTGGATGTCATTGTTCGGCCGACGCGTCGCCAGAAGCTGGTGATTCCCGACCTGCCGGAGATCCCGCCGGATGCACCGATGGTCATCGAGGAGGAGACTGCGGCCCACTGGCGGCCGGCGATGCGCGGCTGCCTGGCGCTGTGGACCGAGGCCGCCACGCCGCCCTCCGACCCGACCGATGCTGTGCCCGTCGACCCGGCGTGGGCCTTCGGGCTGCTCGATCCCGCATCGGACCATGCGCTGTCGCGGGTGACACCGTTCTGGTCAGAGGTCTGGGAGCGCGGCACGCTCGACTGGTTGATGCAGGCTGGGCAGTATGAGATGACGCCGGACCGGCGACCGTACCTGGGACCCGCCGGGCCTTACGGCGTCTATCTCAACGGCGGCTACTCGGGCCACGGGATCATGGCCTCGGCCGGAGGCAGCCGCCTGGTGATCGACCTGCTCACCGGCCGCGCCGACGCGGCCACCAACCCGTTCCGCGTCGACCGGCCGCTCGACCACCGGGAGCACGATATCCTCTGAACGTGGTGATCCGAGCAGGCGCGATGGAGCTGGTGGCCCGGCGGCCCGCGTTGCGCTCGGCGCTCGAGGCGCTGGGCTGGGTCGTCAGCCTGGTCGGCTTCGTCGCCTTCGGCAGCTACCTGATCTCCGAGACGGCGCGCACCGGCGGCGTCGCCTATGATCTGAAGTCCTACCTGCTCGCCGGCCGTCATCTTCTCGACGGGGCAAACCTGTATGCCCCGGTCAATATTGGGGACCCGGGAGCGTATCGGTACACACCCACCTTCGCGTATCTGGCGACGCCGCTCGCGCTGCTGCCGGAGGTGGTCGTGACCTGGGGATATCGGCTGGTGTGCCTGCTGTGCGTCCGGTATCTCGTCGGGTCGTGGCGGGCCGTCGGCTGGAGCCTGCTCTTTCAGCCGCTCGGGATCGAGCTGATGACGCTGAACGTGACGCTGCCCATCGCGGCCCTCGGCCGCCTGGCGCTGCGGCCGCCTCATGCCGGAGCCGGCTGGCTGGCATTCGCGGCCAGCGTGAAGTACGGATCGGTCCTGCTCATTCCGTATCTGTGGTTGCGACGGCCCACGACGCGTCGCGCGCTGCTGATCGGTCTCGTGGCGGTGGTGGTCCTCACGCTCGTTCACTTCGTGCTGGACCCCGATGTGTGGATCCGCTTCGCCGCCGCCCTGGGCCAGCAGGGGAGCAGCGCGAACCGAGCGCCATTCGCCGGTAGTCAGCTGCTGACCGCCGTGCCGTCGACGGTGGGTGACTTTGTCTTCCGCTTCGGCGTGGCGGCCGCGCTCATCGCGGTGGCGGTCTGGCGCCGATGGGACTGGCTGGCCTTCACGGCGGTGACCGTGGCGGTGCCGACGCTGTGGGTGGCGCGCCTCGCTCCGCTGGTGGCCGTTCCGCGGCTGTGGTGGGAGGATCGCGTCGGAAGCAGTCAAGCCATTGCCTCGGAGGAGTAATGTCCCGTATCGGGCCCAATGACGACCGGAGATACCGGCTGGCGGATGCTCAGGCGGGGGCGAGACGCCCCGATGGAGGAAAGATCTTTCATGCCAAGTAAGTTGGTACGCCTCGCGGCCGCAGGGTTCGCGATCATGCTGCTGGCGACGGCGTGCAGCGCGGCGCCCGGCGCCAGTGGCTCGGCGAGCGGCGGTAAGGTCGCCCTGCTGTTGCCGGAGAAGCAGACCGCTCGGTACGAGGCGGCAGACAAGCCGCTGTTCGAGGCCAAGTTCAAGGAGCTCTGCCCGAACACCGAGCTGATCTACAACAACGCGGGTGGCGAGGACTCTGCGCAGTTGAACCAGGCCGAGTCGGCCATGACCAATGGCGCGACGGTCCTGGTGCTCGACCCGAACGACGCCGATGCGGCCGGCAAGATCGTGACCGAGGCAACCGGCAAGAACGTCAAGGTCATCAGCTATGACCGTCTGATCAAGGGCAACTCGAAGCCCGACTACTACCTCGAGTTCGACAGCAACTCGGTCGGCAAGCTGCAAGGCCAGGCGCTCCTCGACGACCTGAGCAAGATGGGCATGAGCAAGGCCAAGATCCTGTGGATCAACGGCTCGCCCAAGGACAACAACGCGAAGCTCTTTGCCGAGGGCGCCCACAGTGTGCTTGATGGCAAGGTCGACATCGTCAAGGAAGACGCGATGCAGAACTGGAAGCCGGAGGAGGCGCAGGCCATCACCGAGGCTGCCATCGCATCGTTTGGCAAGGACGGCTTCGACGCCGTGTATGTCGCCAATGATGGCGGCGCAGGCGGCGTGATCGCGGCCATGAAGGCAAACGGCGTCGACCCGAAGACCCATCCGGTCACCGGCCAGGACGCCGAGCTGGCGGGAATCCAGCGCATCATCGCCGGCGAGCAGTTCATGACGGTCTACAAGCCGTACAAGACGCTCGCGGAGGCGGCCGCCGCGGCTGCCTGTGACCTGGCCACCGGCAAGTCGGTGGACACCGCGACGTTCTCCGGCAAGGAGAACAACGGGACCGCCGACATCCCGACCCAGATCATCCCGGTCGTACCCGTCACCCTCGACGGGGCGATCGCCGGGACCAAGTCGATCATGGACTCGGTCGTGGCTGACGGGTTCTACAAGGTGGCCGACATCTGCACCGGCGACTTCGCGTCCGCCTGTGCTTCGGCGGGCATCAAGTAGGGCCGACCGACGCTTGAGCGCCACCATGAACGGCGGGGAGCAGGCGCTCCCCGCCGTTCGGCACCACGGAGGATGAGATGGGCGAGGCGCAGCGGGTTCCGCTGCTCGAGCTGAGCGGTGTCAACAAGTCGTTCGGCGCCGTGCAGGCGCTGACCGACGTGCAGTTCGACGTCTCGGCCGGAGAGGTGGTGGCGCTGGTCGGCGACAACGGCGCCGGAAAGTCGACCCTGATCAAGGTCATTGCCGGGATTCATCCGATCGACTCCGGAACCATCCGCTGGGAGGGTCGCGAGGTCTCGATCAACGGGCCGACCGACGCCACGGCGCTGGGCATCGCGACGGTCTACCAGGACCTGGCGCTGTGCGACAACCTGGACGTCGTTGCGAATCTGTTCCTCGGCCGTGAGACGATGGATCGCATGGGACCCGTCGCTGTCATGGACGAGGTCTCGATGGAGCGTCGGGCCGTCGACACGCTGCGACGCCTGTCGGTGAAGATTTCCAGCGTGCGCACTGCCATCGAGTCGCTCTCCGGCGGCCAGCGGCAGTCGGTTGCCGTGGCGCGCTCGGTCCTGTGGGACAACAAGGTCGTGCTGCTCGATGAGCCGACGGCCGCGCTGGGGGTGGCGCAGACCAAGGAGGTGCTCGATCTCGTGCGCCGCCTTCGCGACGAGGGGCACGGCGTCGTGCTCATCAGCCACAACCTGGCGGACGTGTTCGACGTTGCCGATCGGATCACGGTGCTGCGCCTCGGCCGATATGTCGGCACGTTCGACGCACCGACGGCCGATCACGAGGAGATCGTCGGCTACATGACCGGGGCGATTGCGGCGGAACGCGCCGCTGCTGTCGTCGCACCGCAAGCGACGGCATGACCAGCACGCTCGAGCACGATCCACGCATCCTCGGTGAAGAGCCCGGATTCCGCGGCGCCCTCAATGGCTATCGGCGCCGACTGCGATCCGGCGACCTGGGACAACTGCCAGTGGTGCTCGGCCTCATGGCAATCTGGGCGATTTTTGCCATTGCCTCCCAGGGACACTTCATCAGTCCCGGCAACCTGGTCAACCTGTCGCTGCAGATGGCGGCAATCGGCACCATTGCGGTCGGCGTTGTGTTCGTCCTGCTGCTCGGCGAGATCGACCTGACGGTCGGCGTGGTCAGCGGCCTGGCCGCAGCGGTCATGGCGGTGGCGAACACCAAAGCCGGCCTGCCGGGGCCAGTCGCGGTTGGGCTCGGCCTCGGCGTCGGCGTGCTCATCGGTCTCATCCATGGCTTCTGGATCACGCGGTTCAAAATTCCCTCCTTCGTGGTGACGCTGGCCGGACTGATCGGCTGGCAAGGTGCCCTGCTGTTCGTCCTCGGTGATACCGGGACGATCAACATGCGCGATGACTTCGTGGTCGGGCTGGCCGGGACGTTTTTCACGGGCGTCTGGGCGTGGGGCATCGCTGCGATCTTCGTGCTGTATGTCGCGCTCACCGGCGCGCTCGGGCGACGACGACGCCTGAGCGGGGGCCTGGCGGCCGAGCCTGTCATGGTCGTGTCGATTCGCGTCGTCGTGGTGGCCGCGCTGACCGCGGGTGCAGTCCTTGTCCTCAGCGGCGACCGTGGACTGCCGCTTTCGCTCGTCTTTCTGATCGGCCTGGTCGTCGTGATGGACTACGTCGTCAGCCGCACTCGATTCGGGCGGATGATCTATGCGGTGGGTGGCAATGCCGAGGCTGCATTGCGATCCGGCATCCGGGTCGACCGCGTGCGCGTCGCGGTCTTCGTGCTGGCCTCGCTGTTCGCGGCCTGGGGAGGGATGCTCGCGGCTTCACGGCTGCTCGCGGTCAACCAATCGTCGGGAAGCGGCGTTGAGCTGCTGAATGCCATCGCTGCCGCGGTCATCGGCGGCGCGAGCCTGTTTGGCGGGCGCGGCACGATCTGGGCGGCACTGGTCGGCATCCTCGTCATCCAGTCGATCTCGAACGGCATGGACCTGCTCGCGTTTCCGTCGCCGGTGAAGCTGATGGTCACCGGCGCGGTGCTGCTGGCCGCGGTGACCATCGACGCACTCGCGCGGCGCGGGCGGGCGGCGACCGGCCGCTAGTCGGTCACGCTCAGCGATCAGTTCGCTGGCCGTGGCGCTCGGGCCACTCGCTGGTCGGAGAGCAGGTGTCGCGCGAAGCCGTGGGCGATTGCGTAGGAGCGCAATGCGCGAGCACCGTGCACATCCAGCTTCTCGCTGGCATTCGCGACGTGTCGACGTACGGTGTGGACGCTGATGCCGAGGGCGCCTGCGATCCAACCGGCCGATCTCCCGTCGCCGAGCAGGCTGATCACTTCTCGCTCGCGTGGTGACAGCCGGGTGCCGTTACGCAGCCAGCGCAGCCCATCATCGAGGACGACGCCGGCGATCGCGCTGTGCAGGAAGGTTCCGCCGAGTGCGACGGCATGGATGGCGGCCGTCAGCTCATCGACCGTCGCTCCCTTGACGAGATAGCCAGCCGCGCCGGCGAGGAGCGACTGGCGGACGGTCTCGGCGTCCGCAAACATGGAGAGGACAAGGACGCGTGCGTCCGGTACACGAGCCCGCAGCACCCCGATCAGCGGGATGCCGTCGTCGTCGGCCAGCGCGATGTCGAGCAGGATGACGTCCGGCCTGGCGGAGATCGCGCAGTCGATCGCGTGGTTCACCGTCGAAGCCTCGCCGACGATCTCGAAGTCAGGTTCCTGCCCCAGTAGCAGGCGCAGGCCCTCTCGCACGAGAACATGGTCCTCGACCAGGAGAATGCGCGTCACAGGGTGTGGTGATCAGCCGCGGCTGAATTGCCGGCGACCGAGCCGCCGACGTCCGAGCCGCCGGTGACCATCGGCCGCGCGGCATGCGATCGCAGTCCTTGTGTTGGTCGAGGGATCAACAGCGAGACGTTCGTTCCCCGCCCCGGTGCGCTCGAGATATTCAGGGGTGCACCCATGGTGGCCGCTCGTTCGCGCATGTTGGCGAGCCCAAGGCGACGCGGACCGACGTTCGAGCGCTCGAACCCGCGCCCATCGTCCCGGATCTCGAGCAGCACGCCGTTCGCGGCCGGCGCCATGATGAGCTGGATCTGGCTCGCCTCGGCGTGGCGAACCGCGTTAGCCAGCGCTTCCTGCGTGATGCGGAACACTTCGAGCATGGTTGCCGGGGTCATGTCGACCGCCGCATCGTGATCGAGATTCAGGTTGATCATGGCTCCGCAATTGCCGGCCATCTCGCGCAGCGCGCTCTCCAGGCCGCGTTCCTCAAGGCGCGGGGGCCGCACGCGCTCAGCCGTCGAGCGCACCTCGGTGAGGGCGATCTCGCTCAGCTTGCGTGCCCGACGAAGATGGCTGCGCTGGAGCTTCGGTTCCGAACCCGAAGCCCCGTCGATGGCAAGTGACAATGCGGTCAATGTCTGACCGATCCCGTCGTGCAGATCACGCGAGAGCCGCTTGCGCTCCTGCTCCTCGGTGGTCACCAGGCGTTCACGGGCGCTGCGGTAGAGCCGCGCATAGTGGCGCACGGCCGTTCGCTCTCGATCGGCCATCCATGCGACCAGGATCGCGATGGCGAACATGAGCGGCCATTCCGTCAGATCGAGCGGCTCGATCTCGCGTTGGAAGATCGGCAGCAGTACGTAGCCCAGCATCGCGATCGACGAGGCGGCGATGCGTTGGTAGGTGACCGTTCGACCGAACACGAAGGCATCGATCGTCAGAACCACGAAGACGCCATGAAACAGCAGCTCGGGCGGCCCGAGCTGGAAGAAGGTCGCGGCCACGAGCAGCACCGCGATGGCGTCGAGGGCGATGAGGATTCGTCCCAAACCGATGCGCTGCAGCTGCGCGCGCAGGTCGCGGAACGCGAACGCCTCCGTGGCACGACGATCCCCGGCGTGGGTCGTCCTGCGACGAAGGATGGTCATGTGCACGCCCATGAAATGGTCACGCCTGACTATAGAACGCCGCCGTCCCGTGGATACATGATCGGTTGGCGTGACGGTCCGACGACTGTTCGGGCTGCACGCCATGAGGAGGCAGGTAATTGACACGGACGACAAGACGACTCATCGGATTCAGCCCGGTTGCATTGGCGCTCATCCTGGCGGCCTGCTCCGCGCAGTCGTCGCCGTCGGCGACAGCCGGCGGCGGGGAAGGTGGAACGACCGTCAATGCGACGCTGACCGAGTTCAAGGTGGAGCTCGACAAGACTGAGATTCCAAGCGGCGATGTCACCTTCCAGGTGGCGAACAAGGGGACCATCCTTCACGAGTTCGTCGTTTTCAAGACCGATGACGCGGCCGATGCCCTGCCGGCGGCATCCGACGAAGCTGAGGTCAACGAGGATGATCCGAGCCTGAAGTCGATGGGCGAGGTGGAGGACGTCGAGAAGGGGGCGACGAAGTCATTCAGTGCGCATCTGGACCCTGGTAGCTATGTGGCGATCTGCAACGTCGAGGGCCACTACATGGCTGGCATGCACGTGCCGTTCACGGTGAAGTAACGGCGCGCCGCACCCCGGTCAGTCGTCGGGCATCGCTCGGCGTTCGCCGACGGGACGGTTGGCGCTCGAAAATGCGAGGCTGTCGGCCCCGACCCACCATTCCATGACCTCGAACCGCAGCCGCCCGGCCTGGACCGAGGGATCGGCCTCGCTCAAGCGACGCGCCTCGTGCAGGTCGGAGGCGAAGATCGAGAGCCCGCGCAGCGATTCGTCGGACTGGCGGATGAGCGGACCGTTGACGACCAGGACGCCCCGTCGTGTCAGGTCGGCGCGGTATGCCAGGTGGCGGCGTTGAAGGGCCTCCATCTGCTCGTCGGTCATCGATGGCGGGTCGGGAGGACGGCGCAGCAGGACGAGGGTGTAGACGTCGAAGGCATCGGGGATGTTCGGGTCGCGTCGCATCAGCGTGCCGCCACGAGCTCGGCCTCGACCTCGGCGATGGGACGCACCGAGCGCTCGGCCGTGGCCCGTACGGTCACCTCCGCCCCGCCTGCCGCGAGGGAACGCGGCGAGACCGTGATCAGCAGCGGCATGCCGAGCAGCTCCGCATCGGTGAACTTGACGCCGGGTGATTCGTCGCGATCGTCGTACAGCACCTCGACGCCGGCATCGGTCAGGCGCTGGTGGAGGCCGTCCGCTGCATCGGTCACGCTGGCGTCGCGCGCGCCACCGATGGCGACGATGTGCGCCGCGTAGGGGGCCACCGCTTCCGGCCACACAATGCCCTTGTCGTCGTGGTGCGCCTCGACCACGCACGCCAAGCTTCGACCGATACCGATGCCGTAGCTGCCCATTACGATCGGATGCCGCTCGCCGTCCTCGCCGAGATAGGTCGCACCGAGCGCCTCGGTGTAGCGCGTGCCGAGCTTGAAGATATTGCCGACCTCGATCCCATTTGCCAGACGAAGCGGCGAGCCGCAGTTCGGGCAGGCGTCACCCGCGCGGGCACTGGTGATGTCGGTCACGACGCCCGGCGTGTAGTCACGCGGCACGTTCACGTTGCGGTAGTGGACGCCCTCGCGGTTCGCTCCAGCCACCAGGTTGGTCGAGGCCGCCACCAGGTCGTCGACCACGACGAGCGTGTCGTGTGCCCCAATGGGGGAGGCGTAGCCGGGCACCATGCCGGCGGCCGTGATCTCCTCGGGACGAGCCGGTCGCAGCTCGGTCGCACCGGTCGCGTTGACGAGCTTCGTCTCGTTGACCTCGAAGTCGCCGCGCACGATGGCCGTGATCAGCCGGCCACGCTGGTCGGCGAAGAAGGCTGCCTTGGCGGTCCGCTCCGCACCGACGCCGAGGAGCGCAGCGAGCGTCGCGATGGTGTTGGTGCCGGGCGTGTCCACTTCTTCGAGCGGCTGGTGGGTCTCCGTGAGCGGATCCGGCTTCCGCACGTTGGCGATCTGCTGGTTCGACGCGTAGTCGCAGTTGTCGCACAGCACCAGCGTGTCCTCGCCGAGCGGGTTGAGCGCCATGAACTCGTGGGCCAGGCTGCCGCCCATCATGCCCACGTCCGCTCCGACGGCAATGGTCTCCAGACCGATCCGCTCGAAGATTCGCGAGTACGCGCCGTGATGCAGCTCGTAGCTGCGGTCCAGTCCCGCCTCGTCGAGGTCGCACGAGTAGGAATCCTTCATCACGAACTCGCGGACGCGGATCAGGCCGCCGCGGGCCCGCGGCTCGTCGCGGAACTTGGTCTGGAAGTGGTACACGATCATCGGCAGCTGCCGGTAGCTCTGCACGATGTCGCGCAGGAGGTCGGTCACCACCTCCTCGTGGGTCATGGCCAGCACCATGTCGCGCCCGGCGCGGTCCTTGAATCGGACCAGGGCGGGCCCGGTGCTGTCATACCGGCCGGTCTCGCGCCACAGGTCGCCCGGATGCACGACCGGCATGCTCATCTCCTGGCCGCCGATGCCGTCGATCTCCTCGCGGATGACCTGCTCGATCTTCTGCGCCACGCGAAAGCCGAGTGGCAGCAGGGTGAAGATGCCGGACGACAGTTGGCGGATGTAACCGGCGCGCACCAGCAGCCGCGCGGATGGCATCTCCATGTCGTTCGGCGCTTCGCGCAGCGTGGTGAAGAAGAGCTCCGAGAGGCGCATGGGCCGCTGATTCTAGCGGTTGGCGCGGCGGGGCAGGGCTTCAGCATCGGTCGCAACAGATCGCCATGTCGTGGCTCTAATCGCCAAGCAGCCCCGTCAAACCCCAGCTTCTTGGCTGATGCAACCGTCACCTGGCGATTCAGCCGGCGAGCGGGCGGAATCGGTCGATTCTTGGCCGTTTGAGCCGTGGGCTGGTTAAGCCGCCGGTAAGCCCGTGGTAAGGCACGGTGTGGATGATGTCCGAGTGCCACCTCGACTGCGAGCCGTCCACGAAGCCGTTCTCCGGGCCAAGCGCTTTCTGCGAGAGCAGGGTGCGGAGCTGCGTGAAGCGCGGCTTGCGGCAGGCTTGACTCAGGCCGAGGTCGCGCTGGCGCTCGGCTGGTCGGCGTCGAAGGTCGGGCGGATCGAGCGAGGGGAGGACATGCAGGTGAGCACCCTTGACCTCGCCCAGTTCGCTGCCGTGGTTGGACGCCAACTCTGGATGCGCCTCTATCCCGCCGGTGGGGCGCTCCGTGATGCCCCTCAACTCGGGCTCGAGGCTCGCTTCCTCGAGGAGATCCAGCCAGGCGAGTGGAAGATCGTCGTCGAGGCCGGTACAAACATAGCGGGTGACCTGCGCGCGTTCGACGTCCTGCTGCTACGCGAGGTGAAGATCGGCGTCGAGATGTTCACGAGGCTCCGTGATGTCCAGGCGCAGATCAGGCCGGTGATGCAGAAGCAACGCGACGCCGGCGTCGATCGGCTGATCTTGGTGTTCAAGGATACCCATGCCAACCGACGAGCCGTCCGCGAGGCCGGCGCGGCGCTCGAGGTGGCATTCCCCCTGCGCAGCCGGACGGTGATGGCTGCGCTGCGGGCAGGTCGCGACCCGGGCGGTAACGGGATCGTGTTTCTGTAGTGTCGAGGGAGCGGAGCGATGCGGTGGCTGTAGGGACGGTAGCCACACGGTGGCTCTAATGGCCAACCAGGCCCGCCAAGCACCCGCTTCTCGGCCGATACAGCCGCCACCTGGCCATTCAGCCGACGAGCCGTTCGACCGGGCCCGCCACACCGCGTTATTCGCTGCTCATTCGTCGTTGGAGCCATGGCGTGGCTACGAAAGCGCCGAGGCAGCGTCGCGGACGCCGCGTCAGCCCTCGGTGAGTGGCTGCGCGGCGACCCGCGGCGGCTCGGCCACGCCGACGAGGTGCTCCGAGGCGCGAAGCCGGTTGAGGGGCAGCAGCGCGATGAGCAGCAGCCCCAGGCTCGCCAGCAGCAGCCCGTCGATGCCCTGCCACTCTGCCGCCTTGCCGCTGATCAGCGCCCCGACGATCTGCCCCAGCGCCAGGAAGACCGAGTAGAGGCCCATGATCACGCCGCGATCCGCGGGGTGGCTCTCGCTGATGTCGGCCAGCAGGCCGAGGGCCGCCGGCGTGGCACCTGCCAGCACGAACAGGCCGACAGCGAGCGTCCCGGTGAACAGGACCTGGACGGGCAGGCCCCAGCTCTGCGAGTGGTTGAGCGCGAAGATCGCGGCCATCATGACCAGTCCGCCGGCGATCCCGATACCGATGATGGTCGTGCGCCGGAAGCGTTTGAAGCGGTTGCCCCAGTAGAACAGGCCGGCGAAGAAGACCACCATGGCGATGCCCATCCCGACGCTCACCTGGCTTGGCTGCAGGCCGCCCATCAGCAGTTGGCCGGCGAACTCGGGGTTCGGCTTGTTCACCAGCTGGAAGACCGATTGCGTCGTCCACGCGCCGATGACGGCGTTCAACGCGATCCAGGTCGGCGCGAGCAGCCAAACGCTGGGGCTGGACAGCACACGGCGGTAACGGGCGAAGTCGAAGCGCGTGCCACGCGTCGCGGCGGCCTGGTTGAGCAGCTCGGACGACAGATCGGCCACGCCGAATCGGTAGATCAGGTAGGAGCCCGCGTAAATCCCGGCATTCAGGAAGAAGGCGTTGCGGCCGATGAGGTCGTAGAGCACGCCGGCAAGCACGACGCCGACGCCGATGCCGGCCAGCGTCGCCGCCTCGAAGCGCGCCACGGTGCGACCGCGCAGTTGCTCATCCGCGCTGGTGCTGAGCGCGATGTAACCGAGGATGGACGGGATGCTGGCAGCTCCTGCGGCCCCTTCCAGCAGGCGGGTCAGCGCCAGGATCGGCACGCTGGCGGTCAGGCCGGTCATGACCACCGCCCCGGCACCGAAGGCCGGCCCCCACTGCATGACCCGGTGCGCGCCGAGCCGATCGGACAGCACGCCGAAGCCCGGAGACAGCACCAGCTCGGCGATGAAGTAGGCCGCGGTCAGCAGCCCCACCAGGAAGGCGCTGACCGATGGGCCGCCGTGTCGCGGCAGGTCGGCGAGGTAGTAGAACAGCAGCGTGCCCGTCAGGCCGGTGCTCAACCGAAGGGTGAAGGTGCCGAACAGGACGGCAGCGATGGACCGATGCAAGGTGCGCAACAGGGTAGCGGCCGGAACGCTAACCGTTCGGCGTCACGACGCGGGGCCTATCGGCGGGCTGAACGTCGGCGGATTGACCCGCGCCCGCAGGCGCTCGAGACGGCGGCGCCGGCTTCGGCGGCGCAGCGCCAGAGCAGTCATCGCCAGCAGGTCCAGGCCGAGCAGCCCACCACCCGTGATGGCCACCCGTTGCCGGCCGGCGTCCTGTGCACCGATTCGCGCGGCGGCAGCGATCGCGGCACCGGCATCCGCCTCGCCGAGGTCGCCCGACTCGAAGCCAGTGCGGGCGGCACTCAACTCGCGCGGCGGCTCGAGTCCGATCAGCCCGATTGTCTCAAGCGTCGACGGCGCGGGTGCGAGCAGATCAGTCGCTCGGCCGATCGCGGCGAGGCTGGCGAGCTCAGCCGTCGCCTCGTCGGCCGCGGCATCCAGGCCACGGCCGCCCTCGAATGTCGAGCGCAGCATCGGCGGCGGTTCGAGGGTGAGCGCCGTCGCCTTGGTCGCGATGAGATCGCGCTGAACCATGACCGCAGCGGCGCTGTTCATCTCGGCCTGGGCATCGTCGAACTTCCACGAGCCGAGGTCGTAGCGGATGCGCTGCGGCAGCTCCCACGTCCCGGCGCGTGCCGCCACGCTGCGGTAGGTGTCGCGCGCATCGGTCCGCTCGGCGAGCAAAGGACGATCCGCGTCGCTGACCACCCACTCGTCCCACAGGTCGCTGTAGTTGTCGCCGGTCCGCTCCTCGAGCAGGTCGAGCAGGCGTTGCCATCCCTGCTGCGTGACCGCGATGCTGATGCCGGGCGAGATTCCGGGATGCATCGGTCGATAGGCGAGCTCATCGTTGGCTGCCGCCTTCCAGATGTTGCGCAGCCCTTCGAGGTCGGTGCGGGCGAAGATGAGCGTGGCCAGATGGTAGGTGGCGGCATAGGCGTAGTCCTCGACGGCGAGATCCTCGACGCCCACCTTGCCCCACGAGTTGAGCGCCACACGGTGCTCGAGGAGCCCGTCGTTCAGCTCGAAGGTGTCGCCGCTGGCGCCGATCTGCGTTCCGGCCTGCACCGCGTAGAACTCGGCGAACGCCTCGCCGATCCAGCGCTCGGGAAACAGCCGCTCGTTGAACCAGATGTGGGCCGCCTCGTGCAGACCGACGAATGCATTGGCGTCATAGCGCACGGTGATCGTGTCATCGACGTCGTTGAAGATGCCGGCGTACTCACCCAGCCGTGAGGTGGCCGCCTCCTCGACGTTCAGCGCGCCGCCGACCGTGTACTCCAGACCGATGAGCTCATGGAGTGCCGGCAGTCCACCGCGCAGCAGATTCTTCATGCGGCTGCCCCACTCGGGGTCGTCCTGCCAGGCACGAACGTTGATCGTCGTCTTGCGGCCGTCGAGCGTAATCGAGACCGGCGTCTCGGAAAATGCCCCGGGCCGATCCGCGGACACGTACGCGAAGAATGCGAATGGGTCGGCAAGGTTCGACGCGCTGAGCGTGGTTGGTCCGTCAGGGTCGCCGACGGACGCCATGTGGCTGCCTTCGACGCTGGTGCTGTAGCCCGCGGGGACCTCGACGCGAACGCTGCTGCCGGGCACGCCATCGCTTCCGAAGGCCCACACCGGGAGGGCCACCACGCTGCGCCCGATACGGATGTCGCGACCGGCCGCGCCTCCCGGATCGACCAGGTCGAAGCTGACGGCATAGCGGTAGCTGTCCTCGAATGCGAGCGGCCGGCCGAAGGTGACGGCGAGGCCGGTGAACTCATCGGTCCGCTTCTCGATCTTGACCGTGAGGGCCGCTGTGCCAGACCGCGCCGCGACGTTGCGAATCCCCGGCTGGGCGCTGAAGCTGAGTCCGGTGATGACGCGGCCGTCCGGCGTGTCGGGCGTCCGCGAGGTGACGTTCGCGTTGACCGTGACGTGGACGCGCCCTTCGCTCGGCAGCAGCTGGTACGTCGTCGCAGCGACGACCTCGAGTCCCTCGGCGGCGCGCGCAACCTGGGGTGGCAGGAAGCCGATCAGGGCAAGCGCGGCGATCGTTGGAACGAGGGCGCGGGCGGGCAGCGACATGCGGCCCGCAGTATGCCGGACCAATCGGCGCACGTGAACCGGTCAAATCGGGGCATGCAAAACGCCCGCTCCCCGGCGTGGGAAGCGGGCGCATTGGTCAAAGGGTCAGGCGCTCTTGGCGACGCTCTCCAGCCCGAAGGTGGACTCGAGTGCCTCGAGCGGACGGAAGCCGACCGCTGCGCGCGGCGGCTGGCCGGGCACGAAGTAGGCAACGGTCGGGATGCTCATGATCCCGTAGCGCTGCGCGACCTGCGGGCTGGCATCGACGTCGACCTTCACCACGTCGACGCTGCCGTCGTATTTCGCCGCGAGCTTGTCGATCTCGGGCGCCACCATGCGACACGGTCCGCACCAGGCTGCCCAGAAGTCCACGACCACGGGCTTGTCGTTCTGCAGCACGAGCTCGTCAAAGTTGGCGTCGGTCGCTTCGCGAATGTTCGACATCGGTCTGAAAGTTCCTTTCCGGTCGCGCTTCAGTGAGCGACCTGTTGGAGAAGTCGATAGATCTCGAGGACCTGCTGGTCCGCGAGGCGGTAGAAGACGGTATTGCCCTCGCGTCGTGTGGCGACGATCCCGGCACTGCGCAGCACTGCAAGATGCTGGCTCATGTTCGGGACCTGGCAGCCGACCTCGCGGCTGAGCTCGCTGACGCTGCGCTCACCATCGGCCAGCGTCTCGAGCACGCACAGCCGCTTTGCGTCGGCCAATGCACGAGCGATGGCCGCGGCACGATCGCGCAGCAGCTCACGAGGGAGTGTTGCTTCCATGAGCACGCAGTATGTCAGAAATTGCGCAAAGACGCAAATAGACCGATGCGATTCCGCGGGCGACTTTGCGACAGGCTAGGTGTCGCGGGCGACGCTCAGGATCGGGCCATGATGATTCTTCTTACCTGCCCCTGGTGCGAGGACGAGGTCGCCTTTGCCGTCGACGAAACGGACGACGAGCTCGTGTGCAGCACCTGCAGCACCCGCGTCGCCTTCGCTCCTGATCCGGTCACCACCTTCTCGCTGCTGTACGAGGCGGCCTGACCGCAGGTCAGTCCCCGTCGAGTGGCCCGGGATACGGCTGGCCCAGGTGGCGGCACAGAAACTCCAGCGCACGGCGCTGGCGTTGCCGCCTGCCCGCCTGCCCGCGCTCGCCGTGCCGTTCTGTGGGGAACACGAGCAGGTCGACGTCGTGTTCCGTCTCGGCGAGCGCGGCGAGCAGTCGCGCCGTGTGGCGGAAATGCACGTTCTCGTCGACCAGACCGTGGATGATGAGAGCGGGACCGGCCAGGTCGCCGGCTCGCTCGATCAGCGACGAGCGCCGATAGCCGTCGGCGTTCGCATCGGGCGTGTCCAGGTAGCGCTCGGTGTAGGCGGTGTCGTACAGGTGCCAATCGGTGACGGGCGCCGCCGCGACGCCTGCGCGGAACAACTGTGGCTCAAGCACCATCGCCATCAGCGTCAGGTAGCCGCCGTAGCTTCCGCCGGTGATCCCGATCCGCTCAGCGTCGAGCTCGCCGCGTTCGGCCAGCTGGCGGGCCGCGGCGGCCTGGTCTGCGATCTCGGTGTGTCCCATCTGGCGCCAGAGCGGTGCCTCGAAGGCGAGGCCGCGGTTGAACGTTCCGCGGTTGTCGACCACGACCACCGCGAACCCGAGTTGCCGCAGCATCTGCCGATGCAGCTCGACGGTCATGCTCCACTCGTCGACGACCTTCTGAGAATGTGGACCGCCGTAGATCCACACGACGGCGGGTGGCGGCGACTCCGATTGCGCGCGCTCCGGCCTGTAGACCGCGGCGTGCAGCGTCGTGGCGCCGTCGGCGGCACACAGCTCCAGCAGCTCGGGTGGCGGCAGATTGAGCGTCGAGGCGGTGGCGCTCGGCTGGTGGATCACGATCGGCGGCGTTCCGTCACGCGAGCGGACCACGACCGCCGGGGCGTGCTCCAGTGAAGACCACGTGTCGACCCACCGCTCTCCGTCGGGGCTCACCGCCGTCTCGTGCCAGCCTGGCTCGTTGCTGAGCCGCTCGGGGTCGCCGCCCGCCAGTGGGACGACGTGCAGGTGGCGCTGCGGCACGCCGTCGCGTGTCGCGGTGAACAGGATCTCGCCGCGCGCCTCGTCGACGTGCACGACACCGGTCACGACCCAGTTGCCGCTGGTGAGCTGCCGATCAAACGTCCCGTCGGCGGTTCGCAGCTCCAGGTGGCGGAAGCCGCTGCGTTCGGTCGAGCGCAGTACGCGGCCGTCGCTCAGCACCCGCGTGTCGTCGTCGAGGTTGAGCCACGGCGTCGAGGGCTCCACCCACAGCTCGCTGGCGCTGCCATCGGGCTCGACGCGGAGCCAACGGAGGGACCGTTGTGCGCGAGGCAGGACTGCCACCAGCCATCCGCCGAGCGGGTGCGCCACCACGCGCACCAGGTAGTCGTCGGACGCCATGCCGAGCTCGACCTGGCGTGTCGGGCCGCCGGCTGCATCGGTCACACGCAGCGAGACCCGCGCGTTCGGTCCGCCCGCGAACGGATAGCGATGCTCCTCGACCTCCACCCGCTCGCCGCCGAGATGCGGAATGAGGTAGGGCGCCACGTCGCGCTCATCGACGTGCGCGAATGCCACCTGGGCCGAGTCGGTGCTCCACCACAAGCCGAGGTGACGGCCGAGCTCCTCCGCGGCGATGTACTCGGCGAGGCCGTTGTACACGTCGGGAACCGCGTCATCGGTCAGGCCCAGTGGCGGACCGCCGTCGACGGGTGCCATGAACAGGTCGCCCGACTGCACGAAGGCGACGCGCCGGCCGTGGGGCGACAGGCGAGCGTCCTGCACGCCCTCGATCCCGGACAGCGGCTTGACCGGCTCGCCTGCGCGGCTGACGAAGAGCCGACCGGCGAGGACGACCAGCACCGCGCCGTCGTCCGACGACTGGTAATCCGTGACGCCGTCGCCGTACTCGCGGCTGCGCTCGCGGCGCAGCTGCTCGTCACGCGAGACGACGGCATCGTCAGATGGACCGGCGAGGAGCGTCCGCTCTTCGCCGCTCAGATCGTGATGCCAGAGCGAGCGGATGGTCGAGTCCGGCGGTCCCTGGAGGTAGGTCAGCGCGCCGCCGTCCGGCGTGAAGCGCACCTTCGTCGGCGCGTCCATGCCGGGCAACGGCCTGCGCACGACATCGGCAATGGTCAGTTGGCGAGTCATCGCGCGCTGTCGCCCGCTACGACTCGGTGATCTCGATGCGCTCGATCTGGTCGCCCGGCTGCCGATCACGCTGTGGGTCGCGCTCGCGGATCGAGTTCAGGACATCCGTCCCGGAGGTCACGCGGCCGAAGACCGTGTGGCGGTCGTCCAAGTGCGGCGTCGGGCCGTAGGTGATGAAGAACTGCGAGCCGTTCGTGCCCGGTCCGGCGTTGGCCATCGACAGCGTGCCCGTAGCGTCGTGGCGGCGTGCCGGCGAGAATTCGTCGCCGAACTGGTAGCCGGGACCTCCGTGACCAGTGCCGGTCGGATCGCCGCCCTGGGCCATGAAGCCGGGGATCACGCGGTGGAACGTCGTTCCGTCGTAGAAGCCGGCGCGCGCCAGGTTGATGAAGTTCTCGACGGTCATCGGCGCATCCGAGGCGAACAGGTCGGCGACGATCTCGCCGCGCTCCGTCGTGAAATGCGCCTGGTACTGCCTGCTGGTGTCCAGCTCGCCCTTGGGCGGCATCGGTTGATCTGTCATGGACCGATGGTACCCGTTGCCTGTCTGCAGAGCGCGGGAGCGGCCCGCGCCCGGCATCGGACTGGTTGGCGAGTCCTAAAGGAACTGCGCGATGATCCCGTTCGACGTGAGTTACGGCATTCCCAGATTCCGAGGACTCGCCATCTCCCGAGCGTGTTCGCGGGACAGGTTCCACGCTTGCCATGCCTTGCCGGCGTAATCCTGTGCGAGGCCCTGGCCGCGGAAATCGAGCTCAGCCGACAGCTCGCGCCGGTCGTTCTCCGGAAGTGCTGGCAGCGCCTCGACCAGCGCCGGCACGGCGTCGGTGCCGAGGATCGTCAGGTAGAACGCATCCAGGCCGGCCTCGCCGCCCGCCGCCACCATCTCCGGGTGCAGCAGCCGGGCAACGTTCTGCTCGGCGACGAATCTCACCGGACCGATGACGTTGAGTGCCAGCCCAACGACCAGCGCTGAGACGACCAGGCCGTGGGGCAACCATCGCATCCGGTCGGTCGCCAGCGTCGCGATGGCGATGACCACGCCGACGCCCAGCCAGGCGATGCCGGCGAGCGCGTAGAAGCGTAGCTCGGTCCAGCCATAGGCCTCCTGGTAGAGCCGAAGCCGCAGAACGGCGGATGCCAGCACGACCGCGGTCAGCACTCCGAGGCCGATGGCCGCCGCGACCTGCACCCGGCTGCGCCGTGCCACGACCGCGTCGAGCGCGATTACGAGCCCGCCGGCCAGCGCCGCGACCACGATGAGTTCCAGGAAGCCGCGTCGGGCGTACTCGCTGTAGGTGAGGCCCGCTGCCTGGAGCGTGTCGCTGCCGCCGAAGAGGTAGGTCGCCTGGAGCGCCACGAAGACGGCGAAAAGCAGATCGACGGCGACCAGCACCGTGACCGCCTCGGTCGTTCCGAGGCGGGGGAGCGGCGGCACGTCCGGGTTGTCCGGCTGTGGCGTCGGGTCCGGAGCGGCAACCATGAACGCCAGCGCGCCGGCGGCGAGCCAGGCGGTGACCACCGCCAGGATGACGCGTCCCACGGTACCGCCGAGGTCGACGTCGAAGCGCAACAGGTCGTCGACGGTGCGCGCGAAGATCGCGTCGGCCGAGGCGAACAGCGCCACGAAGATGAGGCCGATGGGCACGGCGATCAGCAGCCCGCGCAGCACCGGCGTGGCGCGGCCGGGTGCCCGGTGCAGGTGACTGCGCGGCAGCGCAGAGCCGAGGGCCCCGGCGGCGCGCGTGCCGCCGGTGAAGCTCCAGCCGATGAAGCGAGCGGCCAGCGCGACGATGCGGTGCATCGGTCGCTCGACAACCGCGAAGCCGCCGAACGCCGCCAGCGAGGCCCCGGTGAGGGTCAGGGTGATCAGGATGTCGAGAATGACCGGTGTAGGGTCTTTTGGTCCAGCGTAGCTTGCATCCGGCTGCCCGAGTCACGCGTGGCGCTACGTTATCCCGCTGCGTACTAGACTCGCGACATGCCCGAATCCGCCGACACTCGTCCCTACTCGCCCGGCCTCGAGGGCGTGCTCGCCGGCGAGACGGAGCTGTCGATGGTCGACGGCGCGAACGGTCGGCTGCTGTACCGCGGCTACCCGATCGGCGAGCTGGTGGAGCGCGGCAGCTTCGCGCAGGTCGCCGAGCTGCTGTGGACCGCCGAATGGCGCGACGACGCGCGCCTCGCGACGGCGCCGCCGCCCTCGGAGGTGCTCGACACGTTGCGCCTGCTGCCTCCCGAGACGCTGCCGATGGATGCCCTGCGCACGGCGGTCTCGGTGTGGGGCGCCGTGACGCGCCCGTCGTGGCCGCCAACGGTTGAGCAGGCGCGCGCGCTGACCGCCTTTTCGCCCTCCGCGCTGGCGGCGTTCGCGCGGTTGCGCGAGGGCAGCCAGCCAGTTGAGCCGGATCCGCAGCTGGGCCTCGCCGATGGCTTCCTCTACCAGCTGCGCGGTGAGCGCCCGGATCCGGTCGCGGCTCGCGCGCTGGATGCCTATTTCGTCGTGGGTGCCGAGCATGGCTTCAACGCCTCGACGTTCGCGGCGCGGGTCATCATCTCGACGCGGTCGGACATTGCCAGCGCCGTGGCGGGCGCCATCGGGGCACTCAAGGGACCGATCCACGGCGGCGCGCCGGCCGAAGTCGTCAACCAGCTGCATGAGATGGGCACGCCCGAGCAGGCGGAGCGCTGGATCCGCGGCGCGGTCGGCCGGGGCGAGCGGATCATGGGCTTCGGCCACCGCGTCTACCGCGCCTATGATCCGCGTGCGGCGGCGCTGCGCACGGTCGCCGAGGGGCTCACCAATGCGGAATGGCTCGACAAGGCGGTGCGGGTCGAGGACATCGCGCTGCGCGTCCTCGCCGAGCTGAAGCCGGACCGCGTCATCAAGACCAACGTCGAGTACTACGCCGCCGCGGTGCTCCAGGGCGTCGGGCTGCCGCCGGACCTCTTTCCGGCGACCTTCGCACTGGCGCGGCACGCCGGCTGGACGGCGAGCTGTCTCGAGCAGGCGGCCGCGAACCGGTTGATCCGGCCCGCGGTCCGCTACGTCGGGCCCGCTGAGCGACCGCTTCCCGGCTGAGCCAGGCGCCGCTCCAGGAGGCGTCGCTCAGAGGGATTGTCGGTCAGGACAAGCGCGCCGCGGAACGCAGCGGCCGCGTCCTCGAAGCGGTGCAGCCGGGTCAGCAGCTCGCCCCGCGCGGCGTGGTACAGGTGGTAGGTCGCCAGCGAGTCGGCCAGCGGGTCGAGCGCTTCGAGGGCCGCCGCCGGCCCCGCCAGCTCGGCGAGCGCGACGGCGCGGTTCAACGCCACCACGGCCGTCGGCTGGAGCGCGACCAGGCGGTCGTACAGTGCCACGATCTGCGCCCAGTCAGTCGCGGCGTAGGAGGCCGCGGCCGCGTGGCAGGCCACGATCGCGGCCTGCAGCTGATACGGGCCCGCCCGGCCCATGCGCAGCACGCGCTCGAGCATGGCGGTCGCTTCCTCGATGGCCGAGCGATCCCACTGCGACCGATCCTGGTCCGCGAGCAGGACCAGTGACCCGTCGGCGTCGAAGCGCGCGACCACCCGAGCGAGGTGCAGGCGCATGAGGGCCAGCAGGCCGATCGCCTCGGCCTCGTCGGGCATCAGGCGGACGAGGAGCGACGTCAGCCATTCGGCGTCGGCGGCCAGCTCGCGCCGCTGCGGCTGGGCACCGGACGAGGCAAGGTAGCCCTCGTTGAATACGAGATACAGGACGGCGAGCACCTGCTCGAGACGCGCCGGCAGCTCGGCCTCCGACGGGACCCGATACGGAATGGCCGCGTCGCGGATCTTGCGCTTGGCTCGAACGAGGCGCTGCGCAACGGTGGCCTCCGGCAGCAGGAAGGCGCGCGCAACGGCCGGAGTCGAGAGGCCTCCCACGGTGCGCAGCGTGAGGGCGATCTGTGCGTCGCGCGACAACGCCGGATGGCAGCAGGTGAAGATCAGCCGGAGACGGTCGTCGGCATCGAGCGGGCCACCGGTCGGTATCGGTCCATTCATGTGTGAGGCCTCCGCGCCGAGCAGTGCCAGGCGATCGCGATAGCGCGCCTCGCGACGCAGCAGGTCGATCGCCCGGCGGCGAATCGTCGTCGTCAGCCAGGCAGCCGGCCGGTCCGGCAGACCCTCGCGCGGCCAGTGGTCGAGCGCTGCCAGCAGCGCGTCCTGGACCAGCTCCTCGGCCAGGTCCCAGTCGCCGAGCAGGCGCACGGCACTGGCGATCAGGCGGCCCCGTTCCTCGCGAACGACCGCCTCCAGGCGTTGCTCCGCTTCCGGGCGCTCCTGCACCTACATCGACGGCCCGTCGATGAGCGGGCGAATCTCGATCGTGTCGGGAGCCGGCCAACTGGACGCCAGGGCAATCGCCTCGTCGAGGTCGGCGACCTCCACGATGCCGTAGCCGCCGACCATCTCCTTGGCCTCGACGTACGGTCCGTCGGTGACACTGCTCGACCCGTCGCGCGCGTTTCTGACGGTCGTCGCCGTCTCCGGAGCCTTGAGCTGGTGGCCTTCGAGCAGCCTGCCGGCTTTTGTCTGGTCGTCCCACCAGCTCATGATCTTTCCGTACGCCTCGTTGAGCTCGGTCTCAGTGAGGCTGCCCCAGCCCTCTTCGCTGCTCGCGATCAGGAACATGTACTTCACAAGCCTTCTCCCTGCTTGGGCCGATGAGCTTCGGCCTCTCACCATGACGACGGACGGCGCTCGCCAGAATCGACATGCGGCCCAGATTCTGCACCCTCGAAGCTTCCATGACCGATACCGATGCGAATCGCGACCTCGACAAGCCGCGCGTCATCGACAACCATGAACCGCCGGCCGATCCGAAGCGGACCGGACCGATGGGCAGCATCGCGGGCGCCGACCGCGCCGCGCTCGGCGTCGACGCCCGGGCTGAGTCGGCGCCGGAGGGCGCGCAGGTCGACCCGACCGAGACTGACATTCCGGGTCCCCATTTCGCCGACCACCCGGCCACCGCCGAGAAGCCCTGGGAGACGAGCTTCGCGACGAAGAGCGACGATGCGGGCATCGGCGCAGAGGCCGATCCTGCCGGCGAGGTGTAATCCGCGCGGAAGGCGTTATCTCACGCTCCGCATCGGGCCTGCGTTTTCCTGACGTGAACCGTTCGGGCACACTGCGCCGGTGACTCGCGCACCGCACCCGCCCTCCACGCTCAAGGTCGCCGCTGCACTGCTGATCGTCTACGTCGTGTGGGGCTCGACCTACCTGGGGATCGCGGTCATGATCCAGACGCTGCCGCCGCTCCTGGCGGCTGGCGTCCGCTATGTCGCGGCAGGCGTGCTGATGCTCGCCTTTCTGTCCGTCCGTGCTCGCCTGGGCGGCGCGAAGCTCGAGCGGGCCGGCCCGGCCCAATGGCGCGCCGCCTCGATCGTCGGCGTACTGCTGCTGCTGGGCGGCAACGGGTTCGTGGTGCTCTCCGAGCTGCGCATCCCTTCGGGGATCGCCGCCGTGCTGGTCGCGACCGTGCCCATCTGGCTCGCCGTGTTCGACGCCTTCGTCACCAGGCGACGGCCGTCGGCACTGGCGATAGGTGGCATCGCTGCCGGGTTCGTTGGCGTGGCGATGCTTCTCGCGCCGGTGTCCGGCGTGGGGAGCATCGATCCGCTGGGCGTGGGCCTCGTGATCTTTGCCGCAATCTCCTGGGCACTCGGCTCGGTCTACTCCCGCAGCGCACCAATGCCCCGTTCGGCGCTGCTCGGCACCGGCATGGAGATGCTCGCCGGTGGGGTCGCGCTGCTGATCGCGGGCACGCTGATTGGCGAGCTCGGCGAGGTCAATACGGCGACCTTCTCGGCGAGCTCGCTGCTGGCGCTCGCCTACCTCATTGTCTTCGGCTCGCTGATCGCCTTCACCGCCTACGTCTGGCTGCTCGGAAACGTCGCCGTCTCGACGGTCGGCACGTATGCCTACGTCAACCCGATCGTGGCAGTCGCGCTCGGCGCCCTCTTCCTGTCCGAGGCGATCACACCCCGCACGCTCATCGCCGCGGCCGTCATCATCGCGGCGGTGGTCGCCATGGTCAGCGGTCGCCCGCGTCGTGCGGAAGAGTCTGCAGCGGTGCCGGAGGCGGCATCGGTCGAGGGCTGAGCGCGTCAGGCGCTAGTAGTCGAGCTCGGAGCTTTCGAAGACTCGCTGCAGGACGTAGTGGCCATCGGTCGCTGGGTCGGTCAGGTTGGCCTGTGCCTGCAGCAGCATGATGTAGGGGTGCATGCGCGCCTGCACCAGCATCGTTCCGCGGAAGCTCAGCTCCACGATGACGCCTTCCTGGGTCTGCTGGCTCCAGTCCTGGCCGAACAGGACGTTGCCGTGGCTGGCCATGGTGAAGTGCAGGCCTCGGTCGTCCTTGGCGAAAGCCATCGGTCCTGCCCAGTGCGATCCGGCGCCCAGGATGTGGTCGCAGCCCGCCTTGAACAGGAAGGCACGCTGCTTGAGCTGCAGATCACTGAAGTTCCCGAAGTACTCGCCGGGGCCCCACCACTGGGGCATGCAGAAGACGATGTCGGCCCCGCCGTCGCGTGCTCGCTTCACTGCCTCCGTTGCGTTCTCGGCGGTCAACGGCGCAACGCCGGGCTGACCTGGCGCAGCCGATACCACGCCCGGAACGTCGTTGAAGCCGACGAACGCGAAGCTCATCCCGTTGACGTCCAGGAAGGCCGGCCGCAGCGCCGCGTCCAGCGACGATCCGGCGCCGACGTGCTTGATCCCGTTCGCATCGAACTTGTCGACGGTGGAGAGCAGGCCGGCGATGCCGCGGTCGGTCAGGTGGTTGGCGGCCAGGGTCGCGACGTCCACCCCCAGGATCGTGTGGAGTGCGGCCACTGCCGCCGGATCGATGCTGAACACGACCCCGTCGTTGACGCGCCAGTTGTCGACGACCGGGCACTCGAAGTCGTCGACCGTGAGATCGGCGCCGCTCACGAGGTCGGCGACCGCGCCCTGGTTCCCGGTCGGCACGGCGTCGACGATGTTGTAGCCGTTGCCGACGACGCCAGGTGGCACCGGGTTCGGGTAGACGCGCTGGTACTTCGCCGTGCCGCCGCCCATCACCCAGCCCCAGCCCTTGTCCTTGGTGATGGCCTGGAAGGCGACACCGCGGTCCGGGCACGAATCACCGAGCGAGATGATGCTTCGAACGTCGGATGCGTCGTACGCCGTCCATTCCTTCGCCAGACCGATGCCCTTGACCTGCACGGGATATTTCATCGCGCGGGCGGCCGGCTCGCCGAAGAGGTCGGCGCCATCCACCGGCAGCACCTTGGTCTTCGGCTCGACGAGGCCGGGCGGCAGCAGCGCGATCGTCTCGGGCTTGTCGCCGAGCTGCGCGATGATCTCGTCAGGCTGGAGGCAATCGCCGCCACCCACGATCGTCTGGCCGAGGTACTCGCTGAAGCCACACGGCACCAGCAGCGTGCCGTTGGCGGCGAGCCTGGTGACCTCGTCGAGGGTGATATCGGCCTTCAGGTTGGTGAAGCCAGTGACCACCGCGGCCGGGAATGTCACCGCCTGCTCGGGCGTCGGGCTGGGGGTCAGGCTAGGGGTCGCTGCCTGCGTCGCGCTGGCGGCGAGCGACGGCGAAGATGGGGCACTCGGCGTCTCCTTCGTCGTCGGCTCGGCCGTGCACGCGCCCAGCAGGAGCACGCAGGTGAGGAGGGCCCCGGCCAGGCGCCATCGGTCAGAAACCATGCGCGGCCGATGGTAGCCGATGCGCCGTTGGGTGGCAGAGTCGCCACCGCCGATCGCTTACGGGCCCCGTTGGAGCCGGTATATCTCTGGACGGCAGTGTCGAACCGCATACCGGGTCTCGCGGAAGCCGATATCTCTGTCGCCAGCCTGGTGCCGGAGATAACGGTTCCCAGCGGGAGCACTACGTCCTGGCCGGGCTCGGTGCCGGAGATAACGGTTCCCAGCGAGAGCACTACGCTGCGGCCGCCGTCGCGCGCCGAAGATAACGACTCCCCGCAGGAGCGTTACCCTCGGCTGAGCCGGCGTCGCAGCCAAGCGGCTAGAATCGGCCTTCATGACACCTGAACGCGCTGGCGAGGCCATCGGCTTTGGCTCGGGAACGTCCGACGACCACCACGACGGCATCCGCTGGGTCGACTACACGAACATCACCTGGAACCCGGTCTTCTGCAAGCGCTGCGACATCTGCGTTGAGATCTGCCCAAAGGCCACCCTCGTCCTGCGCAATGACGCGATCCTGGAAGAGGACAACTGCATCCTGTGCGGCCTCTGTGAGCGCTACTGCCCCGATCTGGCGATCGAGATGATTCCCTCTGCGGTCGCGGCGTACGCGTCGCGGGAGAAGTGAGGTGGTTCGCGACAGTCGTGCGTCGGCGACTGGGCTAATTGACATGAAGTCCCTGGAGCACGACCGATGCGCAAGCTGACCCAGGGCAACGAGGCGGTCTTCCGAGGAGCGCTCGCGGCGGGGGCGAGCTACTACGCGGGCTACCCGATCAGCCCCTCGACCGAGATCCTGAATGTCGCATCGGGCTACACGGCCGAGCATCCGGAGTTTCGGTTCCTGCAGGCGGAGGACGAGATCGCGTCGGCGAACGCGATCATCGGGGCGAGCCTGGCGGGAGCCAAGTCCTTCACCGCCACCTCCGGCCCGGGCTTCTCGCTGATGCAGGAGGCGGTTGGCTACGCGCAGAAGATCGGCGTGCCTTGCGTCTTCGTCGACGTGCAGCGTGTCGGTCCAGCGACGGGCATGCCGACCATGCCAGGTCAGGGCGACATCATGCAGGCCCGATACGGATCGACCGGCGACTACACCCCGATCGCCTTCTACCCGAACGGCGTCGAGGAGGCGTTCCGCGTGACCGTCGATGCGTTCAACGCGGCGGAGGAGTCGCGCTCGCCCGTGGTCGTGTTCAGCGACACGTTCGTGGCGCACCTCAACGAGGTGGTCGACCTCGACGACGTCGCGGCTTCGGTCAGCGTCGTTCCCCGCGAGGCGCCGCCGCTCGGCAAGCACGAGAAGGGCAAGCCGCGCTTCTTTGCGGGCGTGCTGATGTACGAGTCGGGGCCCAACGCCGGCGAGCCCGCGACCGCCGATGCCGACGAGTACCTGCGCCAGTACTACGACGCGAAGCATCGGCACACCGAAGTGGCGAACCGCTATGCGCACTACGAGCACGGCTGGAACGTCGACGCGTCGGTCCTGGTGATCTGCTACGGGATCGTGTCGCGCGTCGCCTCGCCGCTCAGCACCGACTACGCGCTCTTCCGGCCGATCCGCATCCATCCCATCCTCGGCGACGAGCTGCGCGCCATCGCCGAGCGGTACGAGCAGATCGTGTGCATCGAGGCCAACGACGGCCAGTACGCCGACATGGTCGAGCTCGCCATTCGACGCGAGGTAATGCGCGTACCGCTGCTCGGCGGCCGCATCTCGCTCGAGGCGGTGCGCGACGGGTTGCAGCGCGTCCTCAACGGCGGCCCCTCGGAGCCGCCCGTGCCCGAGCAGCCGACCGAGCGCGTCGCGCCCTCGCCGCTGGGGATCGGCTGATGCCCGAAGCACCGATGGCCGAGCTCGGCTACAAGCGCAACATCAAGACCGACCTGCTGCCCACCATCTGGTGTCCTGGCTGCGGGATCGGCACGATCATGATCCAGCTGGCCATGGTCCTCGACGAGATGGGCCTCGACGAGACGAACACGATCATCATCACCGGCATCGGCTGCACCGGGCGGATGGGCAGCTACCTCAACTTCGAGAGTGTCTACACGCTGCACGGCCGCACGCTGCCGGTCGCCGAGGCGATCAAGACCGTACGTCCGGAGATGCACGTCATCGTGGTTGCCGGGGACGGGGACACCGCCAGCATCGGCGGCAACCACCTGTTGCATTCCATCCGCCGCAATGCGCCCGTCACGGTGCTGTGCAATAACAATGAGATCTATGGCCTGACCGGCGGCCAGACGGGCCCGACCACGCCCACCGGCACCAAGACTCTGTCGAGCCCGGCAGGGAACCCGAATACGCCGGTCAATCTGCAGGCCATCGTCCGTTCGAGCCCGCATTCGCTCTACGCCAAGACGACGGTCTACCACCAGCTGCACATGCGCAACGCCATGCGCGAGGCGATCGAGCACGACGGCTTCAGCCTGGTCGACATCACCAGCCAGTGCATCGAGAACAACGGCCGTCGCATCGGCTTCGCGAGCGCCACCGAGATGCTCAACTTCTATCGCAAGACCTACAAGCGAGCGTCCCAGGATGCCGATCACCTCGAGCCCTTCCAGCTCGGCATTCTGCATCCGCTCCAGACCGATGCCGCCGCCGCGAGCAACGGCAACGGGCGTTCGCCTGAGCTGCCGCCGCAGCCGGCCGCGCCGCTGACCTCCGCGACCGATTCGCCGGGCGAGGCCGGCGCCACCGAGCCGCCAAGTCCGGGCGGCGCCACCGAGCCGGCGAGCGATGACGAGAAGGCGCAGCGCCGTGCCGAGTCACAGCGAAAAGCGGCGTTGATGGCGCAGCTGCCGTCCGAGCTGAAGCTGCGCGTCGCGAAGCGCGAGATTACGCTCGACGACGCGCTTCACGAATCAGGCGCGGAGCAATGACGGTGCGATCGCCACGTGGTGGCTCTAACCGCCAAGCACGTCCCGCGTTCCGGACCGCCGCGCCGGTTTTCCGGCTTCCGGCGCCGCTGGCTGGCCATTCGGCCGACCAGCCGTTGATTCCGACAGCTTCTTGGCCGATACAGCCATGGGCTGGCTACTGGGACGCGGCGGAGGCATCGGCCTAGAACGATGGCGACCTCGATTGCGCTCGACGGCGTGGGCGGCCAGGGCGTTCGCGTCATCGCCGGCGTGATGGGCGCGCTGCTGGCACGAATGGGGAAGCAGGTCACGATCCTGTTCGACTACGACTCGTCGGTACGCGGCTCGATGTCAGATGCGTTCGTGATCTTCGACGACGCGCCGATCGCCAACCCGGTGGTCGAGGAGGCGGACATCATGCTCAAGCTCGCCGACAAGGGACACCTGCGCATCCATGGTCGCAAGGTCGTCACCGACCTGGGCCTGGGCGGCGAGGGGCAGGAGCAGATTCCGTTCGCATCGCTCGGCTCGCAGCATTTCGGCAAGG
>JBBSCG010000019.1:0-35027 GCA_038250515.1 Candidatus Limnocylindria bacterium | reverse complement strand
TTCAGCTGCATAGGCGCTCAATGCTAGCGGCGCGGACAGCACGAGGGGCGGACCTTGCGGCCCGCGGCAACATCAGTGGTCGCCGCCGGCGAGCTGCTCGAGTGCGTGACGCAGCACCGGCAGAATCGCCTCGAGCGACTCCAGGGCACCCCTGGGCGAGCCGGGCAGGTTGACAATGAGGGATGTGCCGCGCGTCCCCACCACGCCGCGGGAGAGCGAGGCCATGGGTGTGTTCTGCAGCCCTGCTAGTCGCATCTGCTCGGCCATGCCTGGCACCTCGCGCTGGATGACGCGGCGCGTCGCCGCCGGCGTGGTGTCGCTGGCGGTCAGCCCGGTTCCACCGGTCGTCAGCACCACCCGATGCCCGCCATCCGCCAGCAGCGCGAGCAGCGACGCGATCTGCGCCTCGTCATCGGGAACGACCCGCACATTGGCGTCGACATCGAATCCGGCAGTCTGCAGCGCACCGACCAGCGTCGGGCCGCTGGAATCTTCGCGTTCCCCCGCCGCTGATCGGTTCGAGATGGTGACCACCACCGCCTCGTGCTGCGCGGTCGGCAGCTCCTCGTCGCGCCGGTACGCTCCGCTGCGGCCGCCCTCCTTGCTGAGCAGCTCAATGCGCTCGATGACGATGTCGCGCTGCAGCGCTTTCGCCATGTCGTACAGCGTCAGCGCGGCGATGCTGGCGGCGGTCAGCGCCTCCATCTCGACGCCGGTGCGCGCCGTGGCACTGGCCTCGGCGATGATGCGGACCGTTCCCGCCTCGCGGTCTGCCTCGAGCGTGACGTCGACGCGGTCGAGCGGCAACGGATGGCACAGCGGGATCAGCTCGCTGGTCCGCTTGGCCGCTCCGATCCCCGCCAGGCGCGCGACCACGAATGCGTCTCCCTTCGGGCCACCGGCATCCAGCAGCGTGGCAAGGACCTCGGGTCGCATGCGGACCGTGGCGGCGGCGACTGCCCGTCGAGCCGTCACCGGCTTTCCGCCGACGTCAACCATGCGCGGTGCGCCTTCGGGACCCAGATGTGACGGCTTCACGCCACCGCCCCGACCAGGACGGCCTCGTATGCCTGGCCCGGCTCGGCCGCGGCGGCTCCCTCAGGAACGACGAGCAGCGCGTTGGCGGAGGACAACGGCCGCAGCTGCGACGATTGCTGCCCGCCGGCCGATTCCGCGCGGTACCCGTCGCCGTCGGCCGCGAGCCGAACCCGCAGGTACGCTCTGCGCTCAGGATCCTTCCCGATTCGCTCGGTCGCGCAGGCACGCACCCGGAGGCGGCCGTCACCGGCCAGCCCGAGCATGGCGCGCAGCATCGGTCGCAGGAAGATCTCGAAGGTGACAAGGGCGCTTACCGGATTGCCCGGCAGCCCCACCACCGGTCGGCCGCCGACGCTTCCGAAGGCGAGCGGCTTGCCCGGCTGCACGGCGATCCGCCAGAAGTCGAGCTCGCCGAGCTTCTCGATGACCGAACGGACGTGGTCGTGGCGACCGACGCTCACCCCACCCGAGACGACCAGCAGGTCCGAAGCTTCGGTGCCGTGACGCAGCCGCTCCTCGATCAGGGCTGGGTCGTCACCCGCGATCGGCAGGACGATCGGCCTGCCGCCTGCCTCGATGACGGCCGCTGCCAGTGCGAGCGTATTGGCATCGTAGATCCGACCCGGACCGAGCGACTCACCGGGTTGAATGAGCTCGTCGCCGGTCGACAGGATCGCGACCGCCGGCCGGCGCCGCACCTCGACCGTGCTCATTCCCAGCGAGGCGAGCACGGCAATGGTCGCCGGCGTGAGCGGTGCGCGAGGAAGCTCGACCGTCTCGCCGGCGCGCGTGTCGTGACCGGCGGCGCGCACGTACGTCCAGAGCGAGGCCGCGGGCAGCCGAACGGAAGCATCGGATTCGACGGCATCCTCGATGGGAATCACCGTGTCGGCACCCGGCGGCATCGGCGCACCGGTCATGATCCGAACCGCGACTCCCGGCTTGACCTGTGGCAGCGAGCCGGCGCCGGCAGGCACCTCACCGGTGACTCGCAGCTCGCCGGGAAGATCGGCGGCGCGGACGGCGAAGCCGTCCATGGCGGAATTGGCGAACGGCGGCACGTCGATGGGCGCCGTCACCGAAAACGAGGCCGGCACGCGGCCGAGGCATCGGTCAAGTGAGCACGGCTCCGTCGATGTCTCCGTGACGACGGCCCGCATGCGCGCGAGCACGTCCTCGACGCCGAGCATCGGCTCAGACACCGAGCTTGAGACGAGTGTCGATCAGCCGCAGCAGACCCCTCCGCGTCAGCAGCCCGACGACCTCGCGACCGTCACCCACCACCGGCAACTGGTTCACCTCGCGCTCCTGCAGCAGCTTCATCGCGTCTTCGACCTCGTCTTCCGGACTGACCGTGGCCAGATCCGCATAGCGGGTCATGATGTCGGTCACTCGCGCGCTGTCCCAATGGTCGCGCGGAAGGCGTTGCACGTCCGACAGCGACACGATGCCAGCCAGCCCACCGTCATCGTGACGGACCAGGTAGGACCGATGCTCGCTGTGCAGCATCCGGTCGTGCACCAGCTCACTGACCGTCTCGTTCGGCGAGACCGATGCCGGCTCCGGCTCCATCACGTCGCGTACCAGGACTCCGTGCAGCGTGCGCTGCACGCTCATCTGGGCGACGGTCGACTTCGCGGCATTCGACAGGAACCAGCCGATCAGCGCCAGCCACACACCGCCGAAGACGCTGCCGCTCTGGAATGCCAGGAAGACGCCGATGCCGATCAGCAGGTAGCCGAACAGGCGCCCCACCAGCGCCGCGTTGCGCGTCGCAGCGAAGCGGTCCCCCCGCAGGCGCCACAGCAGGGCCCGCAGGATGCGCCCGCCGTCCATCGGGAAGCCGGGAATGAGGTTGAACAGGCCGAGCGACAGGTTGATGACGCCGAGCCAGCCGACGAGGGCGCCGACCTGCGGCTGCTCCACGATCGCGTCGATACCGAGCAGCAGCCCGCCGATGACCAGGCTCGTCACCGGTCCCGCGGCGGCGATCAACGCCTCGTCACGTGGACGCTTCGGCTCACCCTCCAGGCTCGCGGCACCACCGAAGATGAACAGGGTGATGCCGGTCACACGCAAACCGAATCTTCGCGCCAGGATGGCGTGGCTGAGCTCATGGCCCAGCACGCTGGCGAAGAAGAGGACCGAGGTGAGTGCCGCCACGAACCAATACAGGCCGTCGCTCCAGCCGCGGTACTGGACCGGAAACTGCCCGACCGCAAGCGAATAGGTGATGAGGAAGGCGATGACCAGCCATGACGGATGCACGCCGATCTCGACACCGAAGATCCGGCCGAGGCGGATGGACAATCCCATGGCAGGAGTGTAGCCGAGCGAAGCACGCGGACCGATGCGCCGCTCAGGCGGCGGAGACAGTTCACGTCGGCCATTTGGGCTTGTCGCCGTGCGAACGCCACAGACGCCAGCCGACCAGCGACACGATCAGCGCCGAGAAAACGATCACAATGCCGGCGGCCAGCGACACCTCGAACCAGAAGGGCTCGGGGAACAGGCGCAGCAGGTTCGAATCGGGGCCGAACAGGAAGTTGCCCTGCGGGAAGAAGATTTCGTGGAAGATCAGGAAGGCCGGCTCGAAGGCGACCGCAAAGGTGCCCGCCAGCACGATGGCCACGAGCCCCACAGCTCCGGCCGCCATCACCAGCAGACCGCCGACCCGCCGCAGCTCGCGACGCAACGCCAGGACGCTGAACAGCAGGACCAGCCCGGCCACCAGCGTGAGGGTGCCAAGCAGTCGCACCAGGCTGCCGACGTCGCGCATATGGCTTCGCTCGTTCTCGTCGAGCAGCGGCGTTTCGCCATTCAGGCTCGCGTCGAACTCACCACCAATCCAGATATCGGCCAGGATCTCGCCCGTCATGCGATCGACGTTCACCTGCGTGGTGCTCAGGCGCGCCGGTACGTCAGTTCGCGCCTGCTCGAACGACACGAACCATGGATTGAACAAGAGGAGCGGACCGGCAAGCGCGATCAGCAGCGTCATCGAAACCGCCAGCAGAAGTCCGACGAGGACGGGCGCGCGGCCCATGGATCAGTCCGCCACGCCGGTCAGACGGCTTTGCCTGCCAGCCGGCCGCTGCCGATCAGCATCGAGAGCAGCAGCCCGACGATGGCCACCACGATCGCACCCAGGAACGCCGCGCCAAAGCCGTCGACGGCGAACTCGAGGTTCAACACGTTGGAGATGGCGCTCGTCAGCAGCAGCATCAGGGCGTTGATCACCAGCAGGAAGAGCCCGAAGGTCATCAGTGTCAGCGGGATGGAAAGAATCCGAAGAACGGGGCGCAGGTAGGTGTTCAGCAGGCTGAACGCGGCCGCCACGAGAAGGAGCTTCCACCACTCCCCGGTGAAGTGAATGCCGCCCACGACCTGCACGGCCACCCACAGTGCCGCGGCATTGACCAGGATCTGAACCAGGCGATCTGAACTCATCGACCGATAGCCTAGCCGATCCGGTCGCCGCTATGGCCGTTCGGCTTCGGGTGGCGGTTCCTCGCCGGGCTGCTGCACGCGCGGGTCGCTGCGATCGCCCACGTTCTCCGCCTCATCATCACGAGACAGCGGCCGACCAGCACGCTCGACGCGGTCGGGATCGGTCAGGTTGATGGTCTTCTCGAAGTCGTCGCGCTCCTGTACGTGTGGCTGCCCCTCTTCGCGGTTGTCGCGGTCGCCCATCAACGCAGGATGCCGAGCACGAATAACAGCAGCAGCACGATCAGGATCAGACCGATGATCCCCACCCCGCCGCCGTAGGAGCTGCCCATGGTGCTGCGCCGACCGTAACCGACGCCGCCGAACAAGAGCAGAAGCACGACGACGACGATGATCCACAGCCAGGACATCCGGTGGTTTTCCCTAGCGCTTGTTTGCTGCGCACAGGGAGCACATTCAGTGCCACGCCTTCGTGCGGTGATGGGTGTCGGGGCGAGAGGATTCGAACCTCCGACCTCTTGAACCCCATTCAAGTGCGCTACCAGACTGCGCTACGCCCCGACCGGAAGCGCCAGTATAGCCGAGCACTTCATCGAGCCGGCTGTATCGACTTTGGCGCGCCGGGTCGTATGCTTAGGTCCAGTTTGCGGGAGGATAAGGCAGGATGAACACGCTCATTCGTCGACCAGCGCTCTGGATTGGCCTCGCATCAGTTGCTGTTCTCGTCGGCGCGGCCGTCGGGTTCGCGAGCAACACGGCGCCCGTCGCCGTGAGCACTCCCTCCGCGGGCGCGCGGTCCCATTCCTTCTCCGCTTCTGCGACCTCCGCTTCAGCGACCCCAGGCCAATCCCCGACCGCCTCGGCCAGTCCGAGCAGCTCCCACACGCCGACTGTCGCGCCGTCCACGGCTACCCCGACGGCAACAACAGGTTCCACGCCGCGGCCGACCGTGGCTGCATCGCAGACGCCTGGACCCGCGCCGGTGCCCGCGACAGCAGCCGTGCTGGTCGGGGCCGGCGACATCGCGACCTCGGGCTCAGGCGACGAAGCGACCGCAGCCCTCATCGCATCGATCCCCGGGACGGTCTTCACCGCAGGCGACAACGCCTACCCAGACGGCGCGGCCGCCGACTTTGCCAGGGACTTTGCCCCGTCGTGGGGCCGCTTCAAGGCACGCATCTTTCCCGCGCCAGGGAACCATGACTACCACGTGTCGGGCGCCCCCGGCTACTACGGCTACTTCGGGGCTCGGGCCGGCGGACCGGGCGGCTACTACGCCTACGAGCTGGGCGGCTGGCGCATCTACAGCCTCAACAGCGAGATCATCAGTCCCGCGGAGGTTGCGTGGCTGAGGTCAGATCTTGCTGCACACCCAACCGGTTGCGTGATGGCCTACTGGCACCATCCGCTCTTCAGCTCGGGCAAACACGGCGACGACGCAAGCGTCCGGCCGCTGTGGGACGCCCTGAACGCCGCCGGCGCCGAGCTGGTGATCAACGGTCATGACCACGACTACGAGCGCTTCGCGCCGCAGACCCCCACGGGTGCGGCGGCCGCCAACGGCATTCGCGAGATCATCGCCGGCACGGGCGGCGCCGGGCTGCGGCCGATCGCCTCCAAGCAGCCCAACAGCGAGGTCTTCAACGGCACGACGAACGGCGTCCTGAAGCTGACGCTCAGCCCGACCGGGTATCGATGGGAGTTCGTGCCGACGGCCGGAGCGTCATTCCGCGACAGCGGCACCGGCAGCTGCCACTGACCGCCCTCGATCGGGGCCGCCGGCCGATGGCGCAGGGCCTATGCTCCGAGACTTGCAAGTTCGCCCTTCGGCTCGCGCGCCATAAGCTCCGCGACGGCCTCCAGCGGGGCGTGTCCACGGTGCACGACCGCGTCCACCTGTTCGGCGATCGGCAGCTCGACCCCAAGCTGCAATGCCAACGCCAGTGCGCCAGTCGCCGTGGAAATGCCCTCCGCCACGCCCGACAGCTTGGGCGCCACCTTCTCCCACGTCACGCCGCTCGCCAGCAGCTCGCCCGCGCGCCGATTGCGGGACAGCGGACTCATACAGGTGGCGATCAGGTCTCCGACGCCCGCCAGGCCCGCAAAGGTGAGCGGATGGGCACCGGCCGCCACGCCCAGCCGAGTCATCTCCGCCAGGCCACGGGTGATAATCCCCGCCTTGGCGCTGTCGCCAAATCGGAGGCCGTCGACCATTCCCGCGGCCAGCGCCACAATGTTCTTCAGCGCGCCGGCCAGCTCGACGCCAACGACATCGGGGTTCGTGTAGACCCGAAAACGCTCCGATGAGAACACGGAGGCGAGGTCCGCCGCGAGGCGCTCGTCAGCCGAGGCAACCACCGACCCGCCCGGCTTGCCGGCGGCGATCTCGCGGGCCAGGTTCGGCCCCGACATGACCGCAACGCGCCGGCCCGGCAGCTCCTGCCCGATCACCTCGGTCATTCGGAGATGCGTGTCCTGCTCGATGCCCTTCACGACGCTGAGCATCGGCACATCAGAGGTCAACACCCGGGCCAGGCGCCGCAGTGTCGACCGCACATGCGCCGACGGCACGGCCAGCACAAGATACCGATACGCGCCGCTTAGATCGGCGTCGGCGGCGGTCACGCGCACGCTCGGCGGCACGCTCACACCAGGCAGGTAACGCGTATTTTCGCGGGAGGCGGCAATCGCCTCGGCCGCGGATGCCATGTGCGCCCAGAGCGTGACCTCATGCTGGGCCGCTGCGAGGCGAATTGCCAGTGTCGTGCCCCAGGCCCCGGCGCCGATGACCGCGATGCGCTCCGTCACGCGATCGAGGATAGCAGCGCCGTCAGCGGCGCTGGCTCGTGGCTCGCCGAGGACGTGACGCGCGACGAGCGGCCTCTTCGGAGACACGCTGCCGGAAGATGAGCCGGATCGGCGTGCCCAGGAAGCCGTACTCGGCGCGAATCCGATTCTCCAGGTAGCGCTTGTAGCTGAAATGGATCAACGACGGGTCATTGCAGAAGATGACGAAGGTCGGCGGCGCAACCGCGACCTGGGTGGCGTAGAAGATTTTCGGCAGCCGATTCCGCACGTGCGCCGGCGGATGAGCGCGCACGGCGTCGCTGACCAACCGGTTCAGCTCACCGGTGGCAACGCGGCGGTAGCGCTCCTCCGCAACGCGTCGAGCCTCGCGGAGCACGCGCTCGACCCGTTGTCCGGTCGCCGCCGACGCGAACACGATGTCGGCCCACGACAGGTACGGTGCCTCGCGGCGCAGCACCTTGAGCCACTGGTCGGCGGTGTGGCCCTCCTTCTCGACGGCGTCCCACTTGTTGAGGACCACGACGATCCCCTTGGCGGCATCGAGCACGTGGCCGACGACGTGCGCATCCTGGGCGGTGTAGCCCTCGGTCGCATCGGTCATGACGACCGCGACGTCGCATCGGTCGATTGCCTTCATGGCGCGCAGTACCGAATAGCGCTCGATCCCCCGGTCGATGGCGCCGCGGCGGCGGATGCCGGCGGTGTCGACGAGGATCATCGGCTCGCCATCCAGCTCGACCGCGGTGTCGATGGGATCCCGCGTGGTGCCCGGCACGTCGCTGACGATCATCCGCTCCTCGCCGATCACGCGGTTGACGAAGGTCGACTTCCCGGTGTTCGGTCTTCCCACGATGGCCACCAACGGGGGGGGCATCTCGGTCTCCGCCAGCTCCGCCAGATCATCCTCGCTGAGGTCCTGGCTGAACGGTGGCTCCTCTTCGGCATCGGTCCTGGGCGGCAGGCGGTCGACGATCTCGTCTGCCAGGTCGCCGCTGTTGCGGCCGTGCTGCGCGCTGACGGTGAGGGTCGTCTCGAACCCGAGCGCGTAGAACTCGGCTGCCTCGTTCTCCCGTCGAGGGTTATCCGCTTTGTTCGCGACCAGGATCATCGGCTTGGAGGTGCGCCGCAGGCGGTCGGCGACCTCGTGATCGAGCGGCGCGATGCCCGCTGCCGCGTCGACCACGAACAGGATCACGTCCGCCTCCTCGACCGCCACGCGCGCCTGGTCCTGCACCCGTTCCTCGATGTGGCTGCCCGGCTCCAGCTCCAGGCCCCCGGTGTCAACGACCGTGAACTTACGGCCGTTCCATTCCGCCGTCCCGTAGACGCGGTCGCGGGTCGTACCGGGGATGTCCTCGACGATGGCCGTCCGCTCACCGACGAGGCGGTTGAAGAGCGTGGACTTACCCACGTTCGGGCGTCCGACGATGGCGACGACAGGGAGTGACGACATGCGCCTGAGTCTAGCGGCCACCCTGCCCGCGCCATGTCGCGCGGCCCGATGACCTACGTGATTCGCCAGATCGAACAAAAACCGGAGACCTTCCGAGGCATGGTTGCTGGGCGTTGTCTACGCATCGCCCACCACGACCTCGACCATCGTCGTGGATCTCTGAACAGCTCATGATTCGCCAGAGAATCAAATGCACGAGATCGCGGCGCTGTCATGCAGATAATTCGTGAGGCGAATCAAACCGACCCATTTGAACGGGTTTGGGGCACAAAATGGCGGGTTTGATTCGTGAGGCGAATAAACAGCAGGAGAGACTCCAATTCGCCCTCGTTTGATTCCGGTGGGAATACGACGACGCGGTGGCCTCAGGCGAGAGCGAGGACGCGGTCGCGGACCGCTTCGAGGTCAACCTCGGGCGTCGACGTCCCGCCGGTGATGCCGATCGAGCGGAAACGCGGCACCCAATCGGCGTAGTCCGCAGCGAGCTCGTCGGCATCGGCGATATGAATGGTGTCCGATCGGATGTCGGCGCACTTGACGGCCAGCTCGCGCGTGTTCGACGAGTTCTTCCCACCGACCACGATCATGGCCTCGACCTCGCGCGCCAGCACGACCGAATCGTCCTGGCGAGTCAGCGTCACCGGGCAGACGGTGTTGACCACCCGCAGGTCGTGGCAGCGGCGCAGGCAAAAGGCGGCGAAGTCCTCGAGCTTCTGCGGCAGGATGGTCGACTGGCTCACCACGCCGATCTTCTTGGTGCGCGGCACGCGCTCCCAGGTGGATCGGTCCATGTCGTCGACGACAACATGCTTCTCGCCTGCGTACGAGCGCACGCCCTTAACCTCCGGGTGATCCTCGTGACCGATGATGCACACCGTGTAGCCGGCATCCGCCAGCTCACGCGCGGCCTTCTGTGACTGGAGCACCCATGTGCAGGTCGCATCGATGACCTCCAGCCCCTGCGCGCCGCGCACCTTCTCGAACTCGTCACGCGGGACGCCGTGCGCGCGGATGATCAGGGTGCCGCCCTCGACCTCGTCGGCGAGGTCGGCGGTCTTGATGCCGCGCTGCGAGAGATCGGCCTTGATGCCCTGGTTGTGGACGAGCTGGCCGAGCGTCGTCACCTCGCGACCCTCCTCGCGGGCCTGCTTGGCCTTGTCGATCGCGAGCCGAACGCCGTAGCAGAAGCCGGCGCGCTCGGCGATGCGCACCTCGGGCTTCATGTTGGTTGCCATTGCCATCGGCCTCAGTTTAGACCGATCCGACCGAGCACCCGATTTCGGCTACCCGTAACGACCACGTCGTGGCGCCGGCAGGAGCGTAGCGATCTCGTGCATGATGCGCTCGGTTCCTGCGGCCAGCGTTTGGCGATCGAGGCGGCCGAACGGCTGGTGGGGCAGGCGGAAGGTCTGACCGATGCGAACCGTGACCCGCGCCCGGTGTGGCACCCGCGAGCCTCCCGGGAAGATGCGCTCGGTGCCGAAGATGGCCACCGGAAGCAGCGGCGCTCCGCTGCGCATGGCCAGCAGCGTCGCCCCGGCCTTGCCTTCGCCGATCACGCCGTCGCGGCTGCGCGTGCCCTCCGGAAAGAGGCCAATCGGCTCGCCGCGGGCGAGCGTCTCCAGTGCAGCGCGTTGCGTGCTGCGATCGCCCTCACCGCGCCGCACGAAGAAGACGCCAGATTGGCTCGCCAGCCAGCCGAGGATCGGCCACGAGCGCATCTCCTGCTTGGCCATGAAATGGATGACGCGATTGATCTGGTAGCCGGTCGCCCAGCCGACGATCGGCGGATCGGTGAGCGAGACGTGGTTGGCGACCAGGATGAACGCTCCCTCGCGCGGAACGTGCTCGACGCCGACGATCGTCGGCTGCCCCAGGCGGCGCAGCAGGAAGGCGCTGATCGCGGCTCCGGGGCGGTAGAACCACGATCTCATCGGACGGAGACGGGCAGTTGCATTTCGATCGCCGCGACGCAGGCATCGACGTCCAGCTGGCCCGTGTCAAGCACCAGCGCGCCGTCGGCCTTGCGCAGCGGGGCGAGCGCCCGCCCCGAGTCGAGCGCATCGCGTCGCTCGATCTCGGCGAGGTAGGTGTCGACACGATTGGGATGGCCCATCTCGGCGGCGCGTCGCGCGGCGCGCACCGTGGTCGAGGCGGTGAGGTAGACCTTGAGCGTGGCATCGGGCAGGACCACGGTACCGATGTCGCGGCCGACCATGACCGCGTCGCCCCTGCGCGCGATGGCGCGTTGTGCATCGAGCATCGCGCCGCGGACCGTCGCGTGGCGGCTCACCGCCGATACGGCGCGGTCGATGCGCGGCGTACGGACCTCGGTGGTCACGTCGCGGCTGTTGAGCAGGACGGTCTCGAACCGATCGCGCTGATTCGGCCGCGGCTTGCGGACCTCGATCGAGACGCGTTCGGTGAGCCGGCCGAGCGCCTCGGCATCCTCGATATCCACGTCCCGGTTCAGCGCCGCCAGGGTGAGCGCGCGGTACATCAACCCGGTGTCGACGAATGTCGCACCGATGCGCGTGGCGAGCGCATTACCGATCGTGCTCTTGCCCGATCCCGACGGGCCGTCGATCGCCACGCTGACGTGCTGCCGCCCTCGTCGCCGCGGCGCGCGCGGACGCGCCGGGACGGCACCCACCAGCGACGCAACTTCATCGGGACGCAGCGTGCGCCACTCCCCGACGCGAAGACCGCCGAGGTCGAGCGGACCGAGTCGTGTGCGCACCAGGCGCCTCACCGTATGACCGATTGCGAAAAAGATCCGCCGAACCTCGCGCTTGCGGCCCTCACCGACGCGTACACGTACCCACGTGCCGTGCTGGCCGCGCTCGCGGTCCACCTCACGTGGCGGCCCCACCAGCCGCATCGAGAGCAGGCGCGCCAGTCCATCGTCGAGCTGCACGCCAGCCAGCAGCGCGTCGACCTCGGCCTGGATCGGGATGTTGTCGAGCAGCACCGCGTACTCACGCTCCATGCCGTAGCGCGGGTGGAGCATGCGGTTCGCCCATTCTCCGTCGTTGGTCAGCACCATCAGGCCCTCGGAATCGACGTCGAGCCGGCCGGCCGGCCACAGATGGGCCGATGCCGACTCCACCAGGCTGACCACTGAACGACGGCCTCGCTCGTCGTGTGCTGATGACAGCACCCCGCGCGGCTTGTGGATGGCCAGGTGCACCGGCGTCTCGACGCTCGGCAGCGGATTCCCGTCGAGCGTCACCGCATCGGTCGAAAGGTCGGCGCTGGCGCCCAGCTCTGCGACCCGGCCGTTGACCGTCACGCGGCCCTCGGCGATCAGTGCCTCGGCCCCGCGTCGCGATGCCACGCCGGCACGAGCCAGAAGCTTCTGGAGTCGCTCAGCCGGCATCGGCGACGACGGTGAGCGCCGCTGCGGCGCCGGAGAGTGGCGGCAGCTCGTCGAGCGAGGTAAGCCCGAAGCGTTCCAGGAACGCAAAAGTGGTGGCGAACAGGATCGGCCGGCCGGGGGCGTCGCGTCGGCCGACCTCGGTGATCAGCCGCCGATGCAGCAGGGAGCGAATGACGTAGTCGGAATCGACGCCGCGGACGCGCTCGACCTCCCCGCGGGTGCACGGCTGCCGGTACGCCACGACGGCCAGCGCCTCGAGTGCTGCGGGCGTGAGCCGGGCCTCCTGACGGCTGGCGTAGGTCGCCAGGCGTTGGCCAATCTCCGGCGCGGTGACGAGCTGCCAGGCGTCGTCGTGACGCTGCAGCCGGAGGCCGCGACGGTCCTCGGTCAGCTCCTCGGCGAGGCCGGCGAGGGTGGCTTCGGCCTGCAGCCGCGGCACGCCGCCGAGCTGCGCCAGCTCAGCGGTCTCGAGCGGCCGCTCGGCGATGAACAGCAGCGCCTCGTAGAAGGCGGTCAGCTCGTCCAGCGCGGTCATGGTGACGAGTCCGCGACCGGCGTCATGACGATCGGTCCGAAGATGGCGTCCTGCTCGACGGTGACCTGGCGACGGCGCACAAGCTCAAGCGCGGCAAGCACCGTGACGGCCGTCTCGGTCCGCGAGCGACAAGTGGCGAGGACCGCCTGGAGGACGATGCGACCGCCGCGGCTCATCGCCTGTCGCAGCGCCGCGATCTGCATGCCGATCGTGATCTCGCGCAGCATCACCTCAGGGGGTGGCGGCTCAGGTTCGGGTACGGCGGCCAGCCGCTCGAGCGCCGCCGCGAGCAACGCTGCGGGCAGTTGCGGCGCGGGCACCTGCGGGAGGTCAGCGTCGCGCGGCTCGCGGCGCATCAGCGGGGCGACGAGATCACGCTGACCGAGTGCCGCGGCCGCGTCACGCAACGCTCGGTACTCGAGCAGGCGGCGGCGCAGCTCCTCCTCAGCGGGCTCCTCGTCACGCTCGACAATGGCGGGAAGCGGCTCGGCGGGAAGCAGTCGACGCGACTTGAGCAGGATCAGCTGCGCCGCGATGGCCACGAACTCGGACAGGTTGACGACGTCGACGGGGTGCCGGGCCAGATGCTGCACGTACGCGTCAGCCACGTCGGAGAGTGGCACGTTCAGCACGTCAAGCTGGCGCGACTCGATGAGGTGCAGCAACAGCTGCAGCGGCCCTTCGAAGACGGGCAGGCGCAGCTCGAAGGCCGGCGCCGCGCCGTCGGGCGAGACGGCGACCGCGACCGGCGCATCGGCTTCGACGGAGATCGGCTCGAGCGGCATCGCTGGCTAGGATGCCTCGTCGGCGGCCAACAGTGCGGCCTGCAGCGACATCTCGGGCGAGATGCCGCGGATGAACGCGCCGCAACGGTCGGAGCAGCCGGCCCCGCGCGCCGCCTCGGCCGACATCGGTGCATGGTGCAGATAGACGTGGAACGCGTAGCGCCACGAGCGGCTGCGCGGGGAGGCGAGGCGAAAAAGCAGGCGCGGCGCAGCGGCCTCGAAGAGCACGCCGACCACCCGATGCCAGAGTCGCAGGCGGCGTCCCTTGGCCGCATCATGCAGCAGCGCCGCGGCGATCAGGTCCGGGTCGCGGTGCCCGGCGGCGAGCAGGTGCTCCGCAACGTCAAGGCCGTGGCGCCGGTCGGCAACGGGCATCGACGCGAAGAGCGTGACCGCCTTCGACGGCAGCGCACGACGCACGAATGCTTCCTCGTCGGGCGAGACGCGCGCGCGAACGTGGTTGACGAGCTGCGCCACGCGGTGCATCGGTCGATTCATCTAGAAGAACAGGTCCACGCCGGTCAGCAGGTTCGTCCCCCCGCGCGCCAGCGCGAAGAGCCAGCCGATCGGTCCGCCGCCGGGCGCCCCGTACGACAGCAGGATGATGCCGAGCAGGATCAGGAAGCCGTACTGCGCGTAGCGCTGCAGGACGAAGCCCTGCGCCGGCGGCAGGAGGCCCAGCGCCAGGTTGTAGCCGTCGAGCGGCGGACTCGGGAGGAGGTTGAAGAGTGCCAGGGCGAGGTTGTACATGATCGTGAAGACGACGACCATGATCACGAACTCGTTGGCGACGCCGGTCATGAACAGGACGCGGAAGATGACCGCGAAGACCAGCGCGACCACCACGTTCGCGATCGGCCCGGCGGCCGCCACCATCGACAGACCGATGCGTCCCGGCCGCAGGGCGTACGAGTTGACCATCACCGGCCGACCCCAGCCGAAGCCGGCGATGACGAAGAAGAGCGCCCCCATCGGGTCGATGTGTGCCATGGGGTTGAGGCTCACCCGGCCGCGCGCCCGCGGCGAGTGGTCACCGAGCTGGTCGGCCACGACGGCGTGGCTGAACTCGTGGAAGGTGATACCCACCACCAGAGCGATGGCTATGCCCGCGATCTCCGCCGGCGACAGGCTGAAGAAGAGCATCAGGTCAACTCGGGAAGCAGTGCGTCGAGGATTCGCAACAGCCGTTCCGCGCCGACGTGGCCCATCTCGATCACCTCGTCGTGGGTGGCGCCGGTGTCGACGTCATCGGTCGCCTTGTTGGTGATCAGGCTGAAACCCAGCACCCGGGCACCGGCGTGGCGCGCGACCAGCACTTCGGGAACCGTCGACATGCCGACGGCGTCGCCGCCCAGCGAGCGCAGCATGCGCATCTCGGCGCGCGTTTCGTAATACGGGCCGGAGAGCATGACGTAGACGCCCACCCGCAGCCGCACCTCGGCCGCGGCCGCGGCGTCGGCGGCCCGGGCGCGCAGCGCAGGATCGAAAGCATCGGCCATGGCGGGAAACCGCGGGCCGAAGCGATCGAGGTTCGGACCGAGCAGCGGGTTCTCGCCGGACAGGTTGATCATGTCGCTGATCAGCATCACGTCGCCCGGATCGAAATCAGGATTGAGGCCGCCCACCGCATTCGTGAGAACCACCGTCCGAACGCCGAGCGAGAGGCAGGCGCGCAGCAGGATCGTCGTTTCGCGATGCGAGTAGCCCTCGTACGGGTGCGCGCGGCCGGAGAGCACCACCGCGGGCGTGCCGTGCGCCACGCCCGCGATCAGCTGGCCGGCGTGTCCCTCGACCGAGGCACCCCGGACGAACGGAATGTCGCGGTAGCTGAGCGTCACCCGTGGTGTGTCGTCCAGCAGCTCCACGAGGTCGCCCAGGCCGGAGCCAAGCACGCAGGCGACGCGTGGCTCCGCGAGCGCAGGCTCCGTGGCGAGGGCGACGCGAATGGCCTCGGCGGCGGCAAGAATGCGTCGCTCGAGCTCATCGCCGTAGATCCCATCCGCCAGTGCGCCAAGGCGCGGCTGCGCCACCTACATCCGCTCCAGGATGTCGCGCTTCTTGGCCTCGTACTCCTCGGGCGTGATCAGTCCCTTGTCACGCAGCCCGGCCAGGCGTTCCAGGGTGGCCGCCAGCTCGTACCCGGCAGAGGGGACCGGAGGCGGGACAGGAGCCGCCACCGCCTCCGCGGGCGCGGCACGGACTTCGGAGACGCGATCGGAACCGGCACGCGGCGGCATCGGCTCGGCGCGACGCATCTCCGGCTGGGCGTCACGCTGCTGGTAGCGACGTGGCGGCGCAAGGTCAGGCCGATCGAGCAGCTCCTTCTGGTTGAGCATGGCGATCTTGAACTTGACCGGGTCGGCGAGCATCGGGAAATCCTCGACGCCGCCCGGCTCATCGGCCGCGGTCAGGATGTCGAGGGTGCCGTAGTCGAAGATGCGACCGATCCAGCTCTGAGACAGATGCGCGTCGTTGACCTTCTCAAGGCCCGAGTCGCCCATGTTCTTGTTGAAGATGCCCTCGGCACGGATCACCCGACGCGTTGTGACCAGGTACTCCTGGTTGCGCCACGCCCAGATCACCAGACCCATCCGGCCCAGCGACGCCAGGAAGATGACCAGCAGCGCGATGATCAGGATGCCATCCAGCGTGACATTGCCCATCACCGGGTCGTTGGTGCCCAGGAAGATCAGCACGGCCAGCGACACGATCGCCACGATCACCCAGGGCCACGTGTCGGCGAGCACCGCGAACCAGTGCTGCCGGCTCTTGAAGACGATCTCCTCGCCGCGCGACAGGAGGTTCGTGGCATAGCTCATGGTGATGCTCCGCTCTCGGCTCAGGCTCTCGGGTGGGCCCTGGTGTACACCTCGCGCAGGCGGCGTCCGGTGAGGTGGGTGTAGAGCTGGGTGGTGCTGATGCTAGCATGGCCCAGCAGCGTCTGAACCACCCGCAGGTCCGCGCCGCCCTCCAGCATGTGCGTCGCAAAGCTGTGCCTGAACGTGTGCGGCGTGACGTTCTCGCTGAGGCCCGCCGCCTCCGCCCATCCACGCACCAGCCGGTAAACCGATTCACGCGCCAACCGCCTCCCGCGCTGGCTGACGAAGACCGCCGGCGTCGGCTTGCCGCGCGTCCATGTACCGCGCGGCCCGCTGATATACCGATGCAGGCGCTCGCGCGCCTCCTCGGTCATTGGCACGCGACGCTCCTTGTTGCCCTTGCCGATGACCCGAACCTGCAGCTTCTCGAGGTCGAGCCGGTCGGTGTCGAGGCCCGTCAGCTCGCTCACCCGCAGACCGCAGTCGTACAGCAGCTCCAGGATCGCCCGATCACGAATCCCGGCCGGCTCTTCGTCCGACGGAGCATCCAGAATGACGTTCACCTGCTCGGCGGCGAGCACGTCGGGCAGGTAGCTGCCCGGCTTCGGCGTGTCAAGCAGCGTCGCCACGTCGCGGGTGGCGATTCCCTCGCGCAGCGCGAAGCCGTAGAAGCTGCGCAACGCCGCGACCTTACGCGCCTGGGTGGTTGCCTTGCGACCGCTCTGCCGCAGCTCGTTGATGAAGTCCCGGGCGGGCTCCGGATCGTGGCGCCAGGTCGCGTTCGCCCCTTGGGCGAATTGGCCGAGGTCGCGGCGGTAGGCCGCGATCGTCAACGGGGAGAGCCCACGCTCGACACGCAGCTCGAGCAGGAACGAGTCGATCGCCTCGTCGATCGTCATCGCGCGGCGCGCAGCAACGCAACGGCGGCGGCCTGCGCCTCCTGACCCGGCGACTCACCGGCAAGCATTGCCGCCAGCTCGTTGGCGCGCTCGTTGGCGGTCAACACCCGCAACTCCGTGTGCGTGCGACCGTCCTCGACTCGCTTGCCGACGTGCAGGTGGCTGTCGGCATAGGCCGCGACCTGCGGCAGATGCGTGACGCACAGGACCTGGTGATGCCTGGCGAGCGCCTTGAGCCGCTCACCGAGCGCCGCGGCGTTGCGCCCGCCGATCCCGGCGTCGACCTCGTCGAAGACGAGCACCGGCGTGTCGTCGGCGGCGGCAAGGACGACTTTCAGCGCAAGACTGAGCCGGCTCGCCTCGCCGCCGGACGCGATCCGGGCCAGCGGTCGCGGTGGCTCGCCCGGATTCGGGGCGAAGGTGAAGGTCACGCGATCGGCGCCGGACGGACCGATCTCGGTCGGGGCCAGCTCAACGCCGAATGTGCCGGCGGACAGGCCGAGCGGCGGCAGCTCTGCATTGACGCGTTCCGCAAGGACAGCTGCTCCATCAGCTCGCGCGGTGCTCAGGCGTTGTGCCGTCTCCTCCAGGGCCACCCTCGCGCGTTGCTCGTCGCGGCGAAGGCGGTCGCGCTCACCCTCCTGGTTCTCGAGGGCCAGCAGCTCCCGGGTGGCGGCCTCTCCGAACTCGAGCACGGCGTCCAACGTGGGACCGTACTTGCGCTTGAGCTCATAAACGAGTGCCAGGCGCTCGTCGGCCGCTCCTCGGCTGTCTGGGTCGAGGTCCACCTGCTCCCCGAACGCGGCGGCGTCACGTGCCAGCTCCTCGGCCTCGGCGACGAGGCCGTGCCCGCGGCTCAGCAGCTCCGCGAAGCGATCGTCGTGCTGCGCGGCGACCTGCAGGGAGGCCAGGCCGCCGTTGAGTGCGTCCAGCGCTCCCCCGTCATCGCGCAGGATTCGCACCGCCTCCGACGCCGCGCGTGATATCTCCTCGGCATGCTGCGCGGCGCGCACGATCGTCTCGAGGGTTGCGTCCTCGTCCGGCTGGAGCCGCGCTCCGGCAATCTCGTCGGCCTGATGACGCAGCAGCTCCACCGCGCGAGCGTGCTCGTGCTCATCGGTCAGCAGCTCGGCGGATGCCGCAACCACGACTCGCCAGGCGCGATGGCGCTCCCCCGCCTCGCCGCGCAGCTCGTCGAGGCTGCCACTCCTGTCGAGCAGCGCGAGCTGCCGTGCCGGGTCGAAGAGGCGCTGCTGCTCATGCTGGCCGTGAATCTCCGCTAGGCGCGCGCCGAGCGTGGCGAGCCCACCGACCGTGACCGCTCGGTCGTTGACCCGAACCAGCGAACGGCCGTCGGCCGAAACCTCGCGCCGCACGATGACCATCCCGTCCCCGGCCGCCACGAGCTCGTCGAGCGGGTCGTCGGAATCACGCGGCACGTCGTCGAAGATCGCCTCGATGCGCGCGGCATCGGTCCCGGATCGAACCGCATCCGCCGAGGCGCGTGCGCCGAGCGCCAGCGACAGCGCGTCGACGACCAGCGACTTGCCCGCACCGGTCTCGCCGGTCACCACTGTGAAGCCGGGCGACAGCGGCAGCCGAACGGATGACAACACCGCCAGGTTTTCGACGTTGAGCTCGCGCAGAGGCATCGGTCTAGAAGCTCAATAGGGCAGCAGCCCTGCCTTGGTCCGCAGCAGATCGTAGAACGGCGTGCTGCCCGTCGGCTCGATGATGCGCAGCGGCCGTTCGAGTGCCGAAACCTCGACGCGGTCGCCTTCGGCCATGGCGAAATCGGTCTGGCCGTCGAGCGAGATGAGGGCGTCGCTCGGCGAACGCAGCGTCAGACGCACCACGTGATTCTCACCGGCGACCACGCTGTGCAGCGGCGAGAGGTAGGCGGCGACCGGAGTGATGATCATGTTGCGCAGCCGCGGGTCGAGGATGGAGCCGCCGGCGCTGAACGAGTACGCGGTAGAGCCGGTCGGGGTGGCCACCACCACGCCATCGGCCACGTAGGTCGCCAGGTGACTCCCGGATACTTCCACCTCCAGTTGGATCATGCGCACCCGGTTGGCTCGCGCGACGACCACCTCGTTGACGCAGGCATGTTCCTCCGTCGCACCGCTCGCCCGCTGGATACGCGCCTGGATCCGGAAGCGCTCCTCGACCGCGTAATCGCCGTCGCGCACCTGGTCGAGCGCGTGCTCCAGGTCGGCCGTCTCGACTTTGGCCAGGAAGCCGACGCGGCCAAGATTGACGCCGAGCGCCGCCACCTTCGACCCGCCGATCGCTCGCGCCGCGCGAAGGAAGGTGCCGTCGCCGCCCAGGACGCATACGAGATCGCTCGTTTCCAGCTCCTGACCGATGCGTTGACCGTCCTCCGCCCGCGCCTCCCAGGCCTCGATGGCGTTGTCGACGCACCAGCGCCTGGCACGCTCGAGCACGGCGGGAATTTCCGGATTGGTCGGGTTGTACGCCAGACCGATGCGTTTCAGCCCCATGCTCACGCCTGCTGCTCCAGGCGACGCGCGATCTCCTGGATCTGGTGGCGCAGCGCGCCGAGCTCGGTCGCCACATCCGATTCGGTCACCGCCGCGTAGCTGCGGTCCAGGCCAGCCGCGATCAGCGCACGCATCAGGCTCGATGGTGAGACGCCGCGTGCGCGGGCCGCCGCCTCGACGCGTTCGAGCAAAGCGTCCGGCATGCGCAGGCTGACGATCTGGCGCATCGTGTCGAGGCCCGGCTCCGGGACGCGCGCGATCGGCTCCATTCCCTCGAATGCGCCCAGCTGTTCTGCCGTGGACACCCTGCGCTTGCTCACGGTCGGCATCGTAATACGCGCGTGCTACGCGCGTCGCGATCTGGCGCCGAGATCTGGCACCGCGCGGGTGTCGCGCGGGTGTCGCGCGGGTCATGATGGACAAACGTGCGCCTGGTGAGCGTTAGGGAGGCAGGTGGCGCCGACCGGTGCCTGACTCGCTTGTAACGAACATATATGCGCCCCTCGGCGCACCTATGTCACGAGTTCCGCGCCTCTCGCGAACCTAGGGTGCTCTCGCGCGCGCTTGTGTCCAGCGATGAGGTCTTCGGGACTGCCCAGCGTCAGCGCCGTTCGTGCTGCACGAAAGCCATTGAGTACTCGCGGCAGATAGCGGCTCTACCGATTCGCCGCCGGACCTGTCAGGCGCTCGCCGGCGCGGAACCAGCGACCCGGGCCCCACGCGCTGGCCATCACGGCGAGCAAGCCTCCGTAGAGTCCCAGCACGTGGTAGACGGTCGCGGTCAGGCCCAGATACGTCGCCTCCGGTGCAGGCGGCGGACCCGACGCCTCCATGACGTGCGTTGCGACCATCAGCAGCAGGCCGCCGATCCAGATGCCGGCGATCAGCCACAGCACCGCAACGACCCCGGCGACGAGCTGCCGCCAGCCCATGGGCGGAGGGTGAACCGCCCAGGCCTCTACGCCGCCGGCGAATGTCAGACCGATGAAAAACGGCACGATGCTGGCATCGCCGTCCATGCTCGCGATCACTCCAGCAAGCCCGGCCAATGCGGATGCCAAAAGCCCGAGGCCGCTGCGCATGATGTGGCCCTCCCACCTTTCGTACTGCGGCCGGTCACACGAGGTTCAGCGCATCGACGAGGAACTCCCACGCTGGTCGCCTGGCCGGCTCCTTTTCGAGCAATGCAAGGAACTCGACATTGCCCTCGCTTCCGATCACCGGCGACCGGATCAGGTTTGTCGGCGCGAAGCCGGCCGCCGCCGCATCCTCGCCGAAGCGTAGAAGCACGTCGCGATGCACCGCCGGATCGCGGATCACGCCGCCGCGCGGGACCGCCTCTCGGCCCGCCTCGAACTGCGGCTTGACGAGAGTGATGGCGCGGCCGGCATCGGTCAGGAGTGCATGCACGGCTGGGAGGACCAGCCTCAGCGAAATGAAGGAGAGATCCAGCGTGGCGAAGTCGATCCGTTCGGGAAGCGCTCGCAGCTCGCGGAGATTCGTGCGCTCCATGCTCACCACCCGGGGCTCGCGACGCAGCCGGTCGATGAGCTGCGCCCGTCCCACGTCGACGGCGTAGACGATCCGCGCGCCGCGGTCGAGCAGCACGTCGGTGAAGCCGCCGGTCGACGCTCCGGCGTCCAGGCAGACCAGGCCGCACGGATCCACGTCGAAGGCGTCGAGCGCTGCCTCAAGCTTGCCGCCGCCACGGCTCGCCCACCTCGGACGCTCAACCAGGCTGACCGAGGCACTGGCGGCCACCAACTGCCCCGGCTTCAGCGTCCGACTCGGCGCGCCGGCGAGCTCGACCTGGCCGGCGATGATCAGCGCCTGCGCCTGCGTCCGCGAGGTTGCCAACCCGCGCCCGACGAGGAGCTGGTCGAGACGGATGCGCGGCATCGGCCGATCATAGGTGAGCGCGCCCGGGCGCAGGCTCCAAGCCTGCCGGTGCGCGATCCAAGTGACGTTAGGCCGCAGACACCTTGCGACGCTTCGGTGGCGCCGCGAGCTCCAGGCCCAGGTCCGCCAGCTTCTCGCGCACCTGCGCGGCGATGCCCGGCACGTCGATCCGCTGCTGCCGCCGCAGGTCCTCGACGGCGCCGTGGTGCACGAAGCCCTCCGTCAGCGCGATCTTCAGCAGCGGAACGCGGAGATCGGCGCGGTTCAATGCGTCGAGCACGCCGTCGCCGAAGCCGCCCATCGCCGCTGACTCTTCAGCGGTCACGATCAGCCGCTTCCCGGCACCGTGCTCCGCAAGCAGCGCCTCGTCAAGCGGCTTGGCCCAGCGTGCGTTGATGACCGTCGAGGAGAGTCCGAACGACGTCTCGATTTCGGCCGAGACCGCCAGCAGGCGCTGAACGATCGGACCGAACCCGACGAAAAGCAAGTCTGAGCCGTGGGTCAGCACCTCGCCGCGCCCGACCTCGAGCAGTGAACCCTGGCGGTCCACAAGGTCCTCGCCGGCATCGCGCGGGTAGTGCAGCGACATCGGTCCATTCCAGGCGAACGCGGTGACCACCATGTCGCGCATCTCCTGCTCGTCCTTGGGCGAGCCGATCACCAGGTTCGGGAGCGAGCGCTGTGCCGGCAGGGTGAACATGCCCTGGTGCGACGTGCCGTCCTCCCCCACCAGTCCAGCGCGATCGATCGCGATCAGCACCGGCAGATCGTTCTGGCACACGTCGTGGACCAGCTGATCGTAGGCGCGCTGGCTGAACGTTGAATACAGCGACACGACCGGGCGCTTTCCTGCCAGTGCCAGCCCCGCGGCCAGCGCGACAGCGTGCTGCTCGGCGATTCCGACATCGAAGAAGCGTCGCGGGAAGCGCTCCTCGAAGCGCATCAGACCGGTGCCGGTCGGCATGCCAGCGGTGATGGCGACGATGCGCTCGTCATCGGCCGCGAAGCGGACGAGCTCCTCGGCGAAGGTCTGGGTATACGACTTCGACTTGCGCCGCGACTCGCCGGACGCCGGCAACGCCTCCTCGGTCGGGTCGATCAGGCACAGGTCGATGGGCGGCAGCGACGCACCGTGGAAGGACATCGAGTCCTCTTCCGCGGGAGCGTAGCCGCGGCCCTTGACAGTCTTGACGTGAACGAGAACCGGGCCATGCAGCTCGAAGGCGCGCTCAAAGGCATTCTCCAGCTCGCGGCGGTCGTGACCGTCGAGCACCCCGATATAGGTCAGCCCCATGTCCTCGAAGAATCCGACCTTGGCCCACGAGCGCTTGAAGCCCTCTTTCGTGAAGGCCAGTGCCTCAAAGAGCGGCCGTCCGACGACCGGGATGCGCTCCAGCGCACCCTTGGTCGCCGACTTGGTGCCCTGGTAGGCCCGCGTCAGCCGCAGCTTGTTGAGCCGCGTCGAAAGCCCGCCGACGGACGGGCTGATGCTCATCTCGTTGTCGTTGAGCACGATCAGCAGCCGATGTTTGGTGTGCCCCAGGTGGTTGAGCGCCTCCATCGTCAGCCCGCTCTGCAGCGCGGCATCACCCACGCATACCGCCACGCGCTGCTTCCGTTTCGGATCACCCGCCGGCAGCAGGTCGCGCGCGGCGGCCAGCCCGACACCGATGCTCACCCCTGTCCCGGCGTGCCCGCCGTCAAAGACATCGTGCTCGCTCTCGCTGCGTCGCGGGAAGCCACCAACGCCATCCATCTGACGCAGCGTGTCGAATCGGTCTCCGCGTCCGGTCAGCAGCTTGTGGGCGTAGGCCTGGTGCCCGGTGTCCCACACGACCCGGTCGCGCGGCGAGTCCATGACACGATGCAGCGCCAGCGCAATCTCCACCGCACCGAGCGAGGAGGCCAGGTGCCCACCGGTCTTTGAGACGGCGCGGATCATCCGCTCACGCAGCGCGCCGGCGAGTCGGTCGAGCTCCAAATCAGTCATGGAGCGCAGTTGGGCGGGATTGGTCAAATGATCAGGGACGGGCAAGAGCTACTCCAGGATGCGGCCGAACGGCGAACGAAAAGTATAGACCGATGCCTCTCGGGAGCCCTCAAGACAGGTCCTTCTCAAAGAAGTACGAGCGCTCAACGAACCTGTACCCCTCACGCTCAGTGGAACGCGTGCGCGCGCTCATGTGTCTGACACCAGTACAGCGTCATTCGTGCCACGCCCTGGTCGCGGGCCCAGACGGCCGAACGCGGCCGGCAATCAGCCAAGTCGCGGATCATCCAGCGACGTCGGGCTCCGACTGCTGCACACCGCGGCCGAGCTCGGTGATCTTCAGCTCGGCGTCGCGCAACCGCGTTTCACAGGCCGCGTGCAGTCGCAGCCCCTCGCGGTACAGCGCAATGCTCTCCTCGAGTCCGACGCTTCCGGCTTCGAGCTTCTGCACGATGCGCTGCAGCTCGACGACCAGCTCGTCGAACGGACGCGAATCAAGGGCGTCGGTCTCATCGCGAGAAGCCTCAGGAACGCTCACGACGACTCCTCTTGATTTGCCGACCGCGAGCCGACTGCGTCTGGTTCAGCGCCACGGCCCGACGAACGAGTTCCACCAATCCTTTCTCATCGCGTGGCGTCGCCAGGTCAAGTGTGACCCAGTCTGACGGCGAGGGCCGAGGCTCAGCCACGGAAACGTCGTGGAGCTCGCGGATGCCGGCTCGTGTCAGCCTCAGATCCAACCGATCCGAACCTTCCGCATGGGCAATCTCGCGACCTGCAACCGTGCACCACGCCAGGCCATCCTTGTAGCGCGAGGGGCGCTCGACCACCCTGTCGATCTCCAGCAGCGCGTTCCACTGCTCTGTCTTCATCCAACCTCCTCGGCTCGATTCTCGGTCACGAGCGTGGAAACCGTACCGCGCGCCACGGTCACGATGAGCGGCGCACCGACGGTCGTTGCCGCCGGATCGCGGATGACCGTGCCATCGGCCAGGCGCGCGATCGCGTAGCCGCGCTCGAGCGTCGCGGTCGGCCCCAGGGCGCGCAAACCGTCGCGAAGGCCTTCCAGCATTGCCCGCTCGCGCCCAACGCGCCCGACCAGCGCCCGATGCCCCCGATCCACCAGCTCCGCCGCCCGTTGCCGCGCCGCCTCGAGGTTCGGCGCGTGCGCTGTCAACGCACGCTCTTCGGCGGTGAGCAGCCGTCGGCGCTCGCTCGCACGGGCCAGCAATGCCGTGGAGGCTCGTTCGCGCAGCCGACTCAGCACGCTCAGCAGCTGCGACGCGTCCGGCACCGCAAGCTCGGCCGCGGCGCTCGGCGTCGGCGCTCGGACGTCCGCCGCGAAATCTGCCAGCGTCACGTCGCTTTCGTGGCCCACCCCCACGACAACGGGAACCGGCGAGGCAACAACGCAGCGCACCACACTCTCGTCGTTGAAGGGCCACAGATCCTCGAGCGAGCCGCCGCCGCGTGCCAGGATGACAAGGTCGAGCGAGGAGTCCGCGTACAGCCGCTGCAGTGCCCGCACGATCGCCGGGCCGGCCGTTGGTCCCTGGACCAACGACGGCGACAGGACCAGCTCGACCATCGGGTAGCGACGGCGCATGACGTTGCCGATGTCGCGCCACACCGCGCCGACCGGCGAGGTCACCACGCCAATCCGGCGCGGCCAGCGCGGCAGTACCCGCTTGCGGCCCGCCTCGAACAGCCCCTCGGCCGCCAGGCGCACCCGAAGCGCCTCGTACTGGGCATGCAGGTCGCCGGCGCCGGCCGGCGTGATCTCGTAGGCGTACAGCTGGTAGATGCCCTGCGGCTCGTAGGCGCGCACGCGCCCGTGAATGACGACCTGCGTGCCATGCGTCGGACGCACCGTGGCGCGCCCCAGCTCCTCGCGGAACATCACCGCACGAACCTGCGATGAGCCGTCCTTCAGCGTGAAAAAGCAGTGTCCCGACGGCGGGAACGACGGCTGGCTGATCTCGCCCTCGACCCAGATGTCGGCCAATGCCGGATCGCCGTCGAGCAACGCTCTGACACGACGGTTCAAGTCGCTGACGCGCAGGATGCGCGGTGCGGCAGCCGCCGTCTCCCAAAGCGTCGGCTGCTGGCTCATCCCACTGCCTCAGCCACACGATGCGGCCTGACACCACGAGGATGGGCCTGCTGCCCACTTGCAACTGAAATGGTTACGAATTGCTGCCGCGGCATCGGTCTATTGCACGCGAGTGACGTATTCACCGGTGCGCGTGTCGATCCGCAGCAGGTCGCCCTCGCTGACGAACAGCGGCACCTGCACAACCAGCCCGGTCTCGACCGTTGCCGCCTTCTTGGCGCCGGCCGCGGTGTCGCCTGCGAATCCTGGATCGGCCTGCGTCACGCGCAGGTCGACGGTGACCGGCAGGTCGACGCCCAGGATCTCGTTCTCGTAGTTGCTGACGAAGACCTCCGTGTTGTCGACCAGGAACTTGGCCTCGTCACCGAGCAGGGCCGCCGGCACGGCGAACTGGTCGTACGTTTCGCTGTCCATGAAGTGGTAGGCGCCGTCGTCGCTGTACAGGTACTGCACCTTGCGCTGCTCGACACGAGCGCGCGGCCAGCGCGTGCCAGCCTGAAAGGTGCGCTCCACGATGTCGCCCTTGCGCACGTTCTGCAGCTTCATGCGCACCTGCGCCGAGCCACGCGCCATCTTGATGTGGCTCCAGTCGAGGACCTTCATCAGCTGGCCGTCCAGCTCGATGATGATTCCCTTCTTGACATCTCCGGTGCTGATCACGTGATACCGATGCCTCCCATGGCGTGCCACCCGCTCGGGCGGCCGCGAAGATTCAGATGACGATGAGCTCGCGCGGTGCGTTGGTCAGGCGCCGTGGCCCGGCCTCGGTGAGTGCCACGTCGTCCTCGATCCTGATCCCGATCTCGCCCGGCAGATAGATGCCCGGCTCCAGGGTGAAGACCATGCCCGACAGCAGCGGTTGCTCGTAGGTGAGCAGCATCGGCGCCTCGTGCGTTTCCAGACCGATGCCGTGGCCCAACCCGTGACTGAACGCCTCGCCGTAGCCCGCCGCCCCGATGACCGAGCGGGCGGCGGCGTCCACCTCGGTGCCGATCACCCCGGGACCCACAGCATCATACGCGGCCTGCTGCGCCGCGAGCACCGTGGCATACAGCTCGAGCTGCCGGGTCGTGGGCTCGCCGCAGAACACGGTGCGGGTCATGTCCGAGCGGTAGCCATCGACCTGGCAGCCGAAGTCGATCAGCAGCGGCTGACCGGGCGTCACCGCCTCGCCGGAAGGCCGGCCGTGCGGCATGGCTGCGCGCGGCCCAACCAGGACCAACGGCTCGAAAGCGATCTCTTCCGCGCAGTTGGCGCGAAACCAGCCCTCCAACTCCCAGGCGATCCGCCGCTCGGTCATGCCGGCCTGCACGAACCCCACGAGAAACGCGAAGCAGGCGTCGGTCAGCGTTGCTGCGAGTTCGAGGGCCTCCAGCTCGGTCGCGTCCTTGACGAGCCGCAGCTCATTGAGCTCGGCGTCGAGCGGAACCAAATCGACCTTGGACGCTTCTTCCAGGGCGGTCCAGTCGGCGTGGCTCAGGACGGTCGCCTCCGCGCCGCATCGGTTGATCCGGTTGGCTGTCAACAGCTCCGGAAGCTCAGCAGCGAGTCGTCCGCGCGTGCGCGACACCTCCCACTCGGGCGCCTCGATGCCGGCCTGCTCCGTGTAGCGTCCGTCGGCCAACAACAACTGACGGTCGCGAGTGATCAGCAGGGTGCCGCTGTACCCGCTGGTGGCCTCATCGTCGCGCGCGATGACGAAACCCGATAGGTGGCGCTTGTTGGCGTTGCGGCTGATGAGCATGGCGTCAAGCTCGTGCGCGTCGAGCAGCGCACGAACCCGGTCGAGACGCGTCACCGCCGCAAGGGCCGCGCTCACTGGCCGGCGCACTCCTCATTGGCCTTGGCGATGTTGGCCGACTGCTCCGCGTTTGTCTTGGCGAAGTAGTGCGAGCCGTCGCGCGTCCCGCTCGGGCACCCCGCCACGAAGTACAGGGAGTCGCCCTGCGGTGCGGCGACGGCGGCAAGTGACGAGTCACGGGGCGCGGCGATCGGCGACGGCGGCAGGCCCGGGCTGAGGTAGGTCTGGTAGCCCGCCAGCACTTTGGGCAGGTCGATCTTGCCACCGGCATCGGGCAGTGGAGGCCACCACTTGATGGCGGCCCAGTCACCAACCGGCGCCGTGGCATTCTTGTCGGTCGCTAGCCCGTACTGCAGCGTTGGGTCGGCGTTTAGGAAGCCGTTCGTCTCGCCGTTCTCGGGGTTTTTGATCCGGTTGATGTAGACGCCGGCGATGAGCGGCCGCTCCTTGTCGAGCACCGCCTCGCGTTCGACAATCGAGGCGATCTTCACCGCGTCATCCACGCTAAGCCCTTCCTTCGCCAGCGCGGCACGCATCTGCGGGGTGAGCGTCTTGTCGAACGCGTCGAGCAACGTCTCGAGTACCTTGCGCGCGCTCCAGTTGGCCCCGAGGCGGTAGGTATCCGGCCGAACGTAGCCCTCCAGCGTGCGGCCGACCGGCAGGTCCTTAAAGAAGTCATACTTCACCAGGAGATCGGCGGGCGGATCCTTCAGCTGCTTGGCGAAGTCGTCGATGTTCATCGTCAGCCTGGTGGTCGCGAGATAGCCGACCACCTCCTCCAGGCGCCAACCCTCCTTGATCCTGACCGAGATGTCCTGGCCCTTCTCTTGGCGCAGCGCGCTGACGATCTGGCTCGGTTTGAGGCTCGGCAGCAGGTCGTACACGCCCGCCTGCAGCGTGCCGGCACGTCCGGCCCGCATGACCGCGTACTGGAAGGCGAGCTCCGAGCTGATGACGCCCTTCTCGTAGAGCAGATGACCGATCTGCGCATCGCTGGCGCCCGGCTCGACGGTGACCGTGACCCGCGTGCCGCTGCCGCCCCTTGCCGCATCGGACAGCTCTCCCGGCTTATACCACTGCACGAAGTCGCGCACCACGCCGTGCTCGATGGAACCAGGATTCTCCTCGACCCACGCCATCAGCTTCGGCGCGAAGGCCAGGAAGCCGAGGATGATGACGATGGCTGCAACGGCTGCGACCGCCGCAAACCAGACGAGCAGCACAACCGGCTGTAGCCGCCGACGTCGACGCAGCGGCACCTCTCGGTGATCGCGAAGCTTTCGAATCCGGGCGTTGTGGCGCTCATCGAGATCCCACTGCGGGGGACGACGGCTCATTCGCTCTCCTTGGTCATGTCCAGATATTGTTGCAGGATGATGCGTGCGGCTGCCGAATCCAGCTCGCCGCTCGCCCGCGTCGGCCGGCGCCCGCTCTCCAGCAGGCGCTCCCCCGCCTCCCACGAGCTCAGCCGCTCGTCGACGTAGACGACTTCCAGACCGATGCCGGCGAGGCGCTCGCCGAAGGTGCGCGCCTCGGTCGCCTGACGTCCTTCGCTGCCGTCCATGTTCAGTGGCAGCCCGACCACGATCCGCTGCGCGCCTTCGTCGCTCGCCAGCTCAGCGAGTGCTGTGATGTCCGCTTCACCACCGTGCCGTCGTAGCGCACGCCGCGCGAACGCCATGCCGGTCTCCGTATCGGCAATCGCGATGCCGACCCGCTTGCTGCCATGGTCGATGCCGAGAATCCGCATCACGGCGACCCCGATGGCGCCGCCGAGTGAGTGGGCGCGCGGGTCACCTCGACACGCACGCGCCAGTCCATCTGCGGGATGCGGTCCACCCACCCGGGCCACAGCTCAACCCCGACCGGCCCGATCTGCTCGAGCGCCGCACGCGCCTGTTCGCGCGTCATCCCGCCGACCCGAGCGCGGATCTCGTTGATGTCGAGCACGGAGAGCGCTTCAGCGGTCACGCTCACCGTGACGGCGACCGCGCCACCGTCGAGTCGGGCCTTCTCGATGGTGGTCCGGATGGTCGCCGGCTCGATGGTGGTTTCGGGCGGCAGAACGCTCGTGTCTTCGAGGAGTTGTTGGCGGGCCGCGACGTCAACATCGGCGCGACGCACGGCCGGACGGTCGTAGGCGATGGTGCCGGTCAGCTCGAACGTTTCCTCACCGCGCTTGCCGACCAGCCCGTCGGGAGTCGCGACGGTCGGCTTCTCGGGTTCGGTCGGGACGATCATCACGACGTCGTCATGCGTGGCGAGCGCGGTGGCGAGCTGCTGCGTCAGGGCAGCGGTGAGCTGCTTCACCAGCGCGTCGACATCCGCCTGCTTGATCTCCGACGAGTGGTTCTCCGCACCGCCGGCGGTGGCCTGTGGATTGTTGACGATGGGCTGCGTGGGGTCCAGGAAGCCGCGCAGGCAGAAGGTCAGGTTCGCGTTCTGGATGGTGTCGATCGCCCCAGCCGCCACATTGCCCGAAGGACCGGGCTCGAACGCCGCGATCCCAACGCTCTTCGCCCCCGGCGCAATGCCGCGGCCCGTGAGCTTGCCCTCCGGCACGACCACCGTTTCCGCCGTCTCGAACACGACGTTGCCGGCGGCCACGCGCGTGCCCTGCGGCACTCGGCATCGTCCGGGGTTGCCGCTCTGGAACACGACGGTTCCGTTCGCCTCGGTCCGCTCGACGTGATCACCCGTTGCCTTGCCGCTCATCGTCAGCGGGATCTGGCCGCTGACGCGTTCCTGGTGCGTCGGCCGCACCTCTAACGTCACCGGCCCCACCGACTTCGTCTCCGGGGTGATGCGGATCGTCGCGCCAGGGAGCACCACGGCCGCCACGCCGCCGGCCAGCAGCAACGCCCCGAACATGACGGCAAGACCGATCCACGGCGCCCGCGATCGCCGACGCGACGACGCGACGTTGCGACGTTGCGCCGGTTGCGGCCGGGGAAGCACGACGGGTCGCGTCTCATCGCGGGCGCGCGAATCAGTCGATTGGGCCGCCTCCGCGGGACGCACCACGTGGATCGCGGCGCGATGAGCGGGCGTCGCCTCAACGGCGTGAGCCTCCCCAGCGGTCGCTTCGGCGACCGAGGCGAAGACCGGTATTTCCGCCTCGCCGGCCAGGGCGCGAGCCAGCGGATCGGCGACGAGCGCCAGCTCGCGCGACTCCTCGGCAGCGACGCTCGCCAGCAGCCGCAGCGCGATCGCCGACGAGGTCGCCCGGGTGCGGCCTGGAGCGACCAGCACCAGCCGGGAGGCATCGGTCTCGCGCAGTCGTCGCACGACCGAGGTGATCTCGTCATCAGGCTCGAGGTAGAGGATCTGCGGCTCGGGCGCCATCGCGTTAGAGGTCCATGGCTCGCACCGCGCGGCGCATGGCGCGCTCGACCGCCGACGACTGCGCGTCGATGATCAGCGCCTGGTGAGCGAGCGCCAGCGGCGTGACGTCCTGCCGCGTGGTGAGCCGCTCCGTTTCGTCTCGCAGCCCGGCAACATCCTGGGGTGTCAGCGCCCTCACCTCCGGGCGACGCGCGAAGGGCAGCCCGCGCCACCAGTCGTTGCCCGCCAGTGCGTCGCCGATCTGCGGCAGCTCAGCGCCGCCGCCGCACAGGTAGACGCGGCCGGGAAGCAGCTCGCCGTCGGCCAGATCGCCGATCATGAGACCGAGGCCGCGCAGCCAGACCGCGGCGTCCTCGGCGAGCGTCGCATCGAGCTCGGCGCGCGAGATCGCTTCGAGGAGCTCACCGCGCGCGACCTTCAGTGACTCGGCTCGATCGAACGGCAGGTTGAAGCGCTCCGCGACTCCCTTGGTGAAAGCGCGTCCGCCCAGGCTGAGCATCTTCGTGCCGGCAATGCCGCCGTGGCGCACCAGTGCCACGTCGGTCGTGCCGCCGCCGACGTCGATGAACACGGCACCGGCATCGCCAAGCTCACCCGGATCCAGGCAGGTGGCGACCGCGTACGGCTCCGCGATGACGCCCATCAGGTCGAGCCGCAGCGCGCTCGCGACCGACTGCAGTGCGCCGAGATGGACCATCGGCGCGAAGGCATTGAAAATCGCAAGTTCGAGGTGCGACCCGGTGAAGCCGATGGGATTGCTGACCGCATAGCCGTCGATCTTGATCTCGACGATGGCGGCATGCACCAGCCGCACGTCGAGACGCTCGAGCCCGCTCTCCCAGCCGATGCGGCGCTCCGCGTCGTGCAGCGCCTGGTCCTGCACGCGCTGCACGATGCGCTGCAGCTCCTCCTCGGTGAGCGGCGCGCGCGGATCGTGGCGTTGGTGGGTCACGGTCGAGGTCGTGCCCTTGACCAGTTCTCCGGCAATGCCGATCACGGTGGCAACCGGCCGCATTCCGGCAGTTGCCTCCGCCTCGCCGAGCGCGGCGGCGCAGTTGGCGACGACCGCGTCGATATCGCTGACGGTGCCACTTTGCATGTGCGTCAGACCCTGGCGCTGACGACCGGCGCCCTTGACCACGCCGATCACCCCGCCCTGGGATCCCGTCTCCACCCCGACGACGAGTGCCTTGGCGAACTCGGTGCCGACATCCAGCGCGATGATCGCCGGCGCCTGGCGCTCCCCACCGCGCGACCGCCGCATCGCGCCGAGCCGCCCGGCGACCCGTCCGAGGAGCTGCGCCATCAACCGGTCTCTAGCCGCTGAAGCGCCTCGAGCGCAAGGCGAGCAGCCTCGCGCAGCGCCTCGTCGAGCCGGGCGGGGACTTTACCGCCGGCCTGCGCCAGGTCCGCGCGACCGCCGCCGCCGCCGCCGATCATGGGTGCCACGGCTCGAATGATGGGCACCGCGTCAAAGCCCTCGGCGACGAGGTCGCGGCTGGCGGCGACCATCAGCGCCGGTCCATTGCCGTTTCCCGACGCGATGGCCACGAAGCGCCCGGTCGAGCCACGCAAATCGTCGGCAAGGGCGCGCAAGGCGTTCGCATCGGCTTGCGGAAAGGATTGCACGACGACGCGGGCCTCGCCTGCCTCCGCGGCGCCCTCGAGGGCCGCCTTCGCGTCCAGCCGGCTTGCCGCCGTCGCCCGGGGCTCGCGAGCCGCCTTCTCCGCGTCGCGCACGCGCGCCAGCAGCACCTCGATGCGCGGCGCGACGTTCTCCCCCTTGTCGCCGAGCAACTGCGCCGCTTGATGCAACGCCTCCAGCCGGCGCTCGACGAGGTCCTCTGCGGTCGAGCCGGTCACTGCCTCGATCCGTCGCAGGCCCGCGCCGATGCTCGACTCCGAGGTGATCCGCAGCGACCCGATCTGGCCGGTCGCCTGAACGTGCGTCCCGCCGCACAGCTCTTTGCTGTAGCCATCGACGCGCACCACGCGCACCGCCGCCGGCGCGTACTTCTCGCCGAAGAACATGTCGGCGCCGAGCGCCTGAGCCTCCTCGAGCGGCATCACCGCGGGCATCACCGGCGCGTCGCGTCGGATCTGCTCGTTGACCTGGCGCTCAACCGCGCGCAGTGCCTCGCGCGGCGTTGCCGCCTGTGCCGGAAAGTCAAAGCGCAGCGCGTCGGGACCGACCCAACTGCCCGCCTGCTTGGCCTGCTCGCCGAGCACGTCGCGCAGCGCCCGATGCAGGAGATGCGTGCCGGTGTGATTGCGTGCCGCTCCCCAGCGCCGCTCCTCGTCGACGGCCGCGTTGACGAGATCAGTGGCCGCCAGCGCGCCTTCGAGGCGCCCGATATGCACGATCGCATCGCCGGCGCGCTGCGTGTCCTCGACCAGCAGCCGTCCCCGCTCGCCGACCAGCTCGCCGCGATCGCCGACCTGCCCGCCGCCTTCCGCGTAGAACGGCGTCCGATCCAGCACGACCTGGGTGCGACCATCCGCCTCAGCCACGCCGAGCACGCGCAGGCCGTCGCTGCGAGTCTCGTTCGGATAGCCGACGAACTCGCTCGCCAGCTCCTCGAGGCCGGCTGCCGCGGTGAACCGGCCGCCGCGTGCCCCGCGCGACCGCTCGCGCTGCCGCTGCATGGCTATGTCGAAGCCCGCTCGGTCCACCGTGGCGCCGTGCTCGGCCGCCATCTCGACCGTCAGGTCGATCGGGAAGCCGAATGTGTCGTGCAGGCGGAATGCCTCCTCCCCCGCAATCGTGCCGGCGTCGCCCGCCGCTTCGACGAGGGCCACCAGTCGCTCCGATCCCGCGGCCAGCGTCCGCGCGAACTTGGCCTCCTCCGCGGCGACCTCCGACAGGACACGCTTGCGCTTCTCGGCCAGCGCCGGATAGGCGCTGCCCATGATGTCGATCACCGCGCCACACGTCTCGGCCAGAAACGGCCGCTCGATGCCCATCAGCCGTCCGTGCCGCACCGCGCGACGCATGATCCGGCGCAGGACGTAGCCGGCGCCCTCGTTCGATGGCGTGACGCCCTGCGCGATCAGGAAGGTCATCGCCCGGCTGTGATCGGCGACCACCTGGTAGCTGAAGCGCTCGCTCTCGACCGTCTCCGGGTCATGCCCGATGAATTGCGCCAGGCGCGCGATGATCGGCACGAACAGATCGGTCCGGTAGTTCGAGTCGACACCCTGCACCACCGAGCTGATGCGCTCCAGGCCCATGCCGGTGTCGACGCTCTTGAAGGGCAGCGCGGTGAGCGAGCCATCAGCCGAGCGGTCGAACTCCATGAACACGAGGTTCCAGACCTCGAGCCAGCGTGGGCAGGTCTCCGAGTGATCCGGGATGCAGCCTTGTCCCTCGCTGAACTGCGCGCCGCGGTCGTAGTGGATCTCGCTGCACGGACCGGACGGACCGGTCTCGCCCATCGCCCAGAAGTTCTTCTCGTCACCGATGGCGATGTTGCCCCAGCGGACCAGGCGATCGGCCGGCAGGCCGATCTCATCGGCCCACACGGCGTGGGCCTCGTGGTCGTCGGTGTAGACCGTGGCCGCCAGGCGGTCGGGCGGAATGCCTAGCTCATCGGTCAGGTAGGTCCAGGCCCAGTGGATGGCATCGCGCTTGAAGTAGTCGCCGAAGCTCCAGTTGCCGAGCATCTCGAACAGGGTCTGGTGTCGCGGCGTGCGGCCAACCTCCTCGAAGTCGTTGTGCTTGCCGGAGACGCGCAGACACGGCTGGGCGTCAACCGCACGCGTGTAGTCGCGCTTCTCCTCGCCGGTGAGCACCCGCTTGAAGGGGGCCATGCCCGAGTTCACAAAGAGCAGCGTGGGGTCGTCCCTGGCCAGCAGCGGCGCGGGGGGCACGCGGCTATGCCCGCGCTCCTCAAAGAAACGCTGGAAGCCCTCGCGGATCTCGGCTGCGCTGCGTGGCTGCATGTCTGCCCTGTTCACGACGAAAGCCGGCGATCACCGGCTCCGGTCTGCTTCATCGGTGTCGTGTGACGATCGGTTACGAGGTGGCGCCCTCGGCGGCAGCGCCGCCCTCTGCTGCGGCCTCCGCTTCGTACTCCGCGAGCATGTCCGCACGCGCCTTCTCGGCCGCCGTGCGACCCTCATTGACCGCGTCGTCGAACGCCGCGCGCCGGGTGTCGACGAAGTCGCCGACCTGGTCGCGCAACTGCTCGCCGCTCTCCGGCGCCAGCA
>JBBSCG010000018.1:0-35301 GCA_038250515.1 Candidatus Limnocylindria bacterium | reverse complement strand
GGGGCGGGACCAACCCAAAAGTATGGATCCCCGCCCACCGTCACGATCCTCGGCTCCCGCTGGACCTCGCGCAGGATTCGATGGAGCTTCCTGCGGAAGCTTGTAATGGGGATCCGTTGGCCGCGGTCGCCTGATCGAAGTCGGCGCAGCAGCACCGGCGACCGACCGGCACCCTGCACGACCACGGACTGGCCGGATGAGATCTCGTGCCAGAGCTCGGTCAGCTCGTCGCGCAGTTCGGTAGCTGAAACATGGAGCGCCATGCCATGAGGCTAGATACGGCCGACGGCCGGATCAAGGGAAAACGTGTGAGGAAGTGTGTGAGGAATCAGCCGCCCGGTGGGAGCTTTCGTCAAGAAGTGTGATGGAAACTCGCCATGGGCTGCCCGTAGCGCGGCAGGCCGTCGGGCCCACGCTGGGGGAGCGGGATCATCTCGGTGCGAAGCGTGGTGCCCCAGCGCCGCGGGTGGGGGCTAGCCCATTATCCGGATCGTTGGTGAACTCCCGGGCAAGGATCGCGCCGCGGAGCAGGCCAGGAAGCGCACGAGCATCCCGCGCGCGCCCCGCCGTGATGGATAGGGCTGCTAGGCACCGTAGCGCACGCTTGGGATCCATCACAGCCGATCCCCCGGGCTGTGGCGCTGATATGCGGCCCGCGCTCGTTCGTCGGCGGCACTGGCACCGTAGCGGGCCAGCATCTGCCGTGAGCGCCAGCCGGCCAGGCGCATCAGGTCGCCTTCCTGCATGCCGTCGGCGAGCATGGTGTGGGCGAAGGTGTGCCGGAATAGGTGCGGGTGCAGGTGCGGTAGTCCCGCCTCCCGGCCGCGGCGTCGCACGATCTGGCCGACGCCGGTTGCGGTCAGACGCCCCTGCTTGCCGAGCCACAGCCATTCGGCGCCAGCCTGCGGATGGTGGGCCCGCGCGCGGAGATAGCGGTCCAGGGCGCGGGTCGTACGCCGACCGAACGGAACCGCCCGCGGCCGGCTGCCCTTGCCGAGCACCGCAGCGATGTTGTGCTCGAAGTCGACGTCATCGGCGCGCAGGCCGGCCAGCTCCGCCAGGCGGACGCCGGTATCGAGGAACAGGCGCAGGATGGCCTGGTCGCGACGCTCCTCAAAATCGGTCCCGGCGCAGGTGGCCAGCAGCGCCTGCAGCTCGTCGGGGCGCAGCACCTCGGGAGGCTCCTCGGGGACGTGCGGCGGCCGCATGTTGGCCATCGGATTGGCCGCGATCTCGCCCTCCTCGAGCAGCCACTTGAAGAACTGCTGCAGGGAGCGATAGCGGTTGGCCAGCGTCGCCGGGCGCTGCCCACGGCCGCGCAGGTCGACCAGAAAGGCCTCGAGATGCTCGCGGCGTAGCTCAGAGAGGGACGGCATGCCGGACGCGGCCACGAAGGCCGCCAACAGGTCGATCGCGGCGGCGTAGGTCACCTGCGTCGAGCGGCTGCGATTCTCGGCCGCCAGGTGGCGCAGGAACGAATCGCGGAGTGGACCGACGACGGCGGTGGGGTTAGAATCGGTCTCCGGGATAGGGGTTCTGGTCATTGGCGTGGAGCCTCAACTGCGGATCTCAACTACCTACAGTTATACGCTCGACAAGCGCTGTGGTCAACCCATCTCTCGGACCGCTTCACAGTCATACGCTCGATGTGAGCGTGAATCGGTCGGGATTCAGTGGGCGGCTAGCTCAACGGCAGAGCAAGTGACTCTTAATCACTAGGTTCAGGGTTCGAATCCCTGGCCGCTCACCACTCGTTTCTCGCAGGCTGACGTCATCGGTCCACAGCGCGGCCGCGCGGATTTTCCTCGGACGGAGGCTTAAGGAGACGACGTGCCCCACGTACCGATCGATCGCCATCGGCTGGCGAACGGGCTTCGCGTGATCCTCTCGCGCGACGACAGCACACCCATCGTGGCGGTCAACCTGTGGTACGACGTCGGCAGCAAGCACGAGCAGCCGGGCAAGACCGGGTTCGCGCACCTTTTCGAGCACATGATGTTCCAGGGATCGGCCAACGTCGCCAAGGGTGAGCACTTCGGCCTCATCCAGGCCGCCGGCGGCACCCTCAACGCGACCACCTGGCTGGATCGCACGAACTATTTCGAGACGCTGCCTTCGCACGAGCTGGAGCTCGGCCTGTGGTTGGAGGCGGACCGCATGGGCGCGCTGGTACCGGCCATGACTCAGGAGAAGCTCGACAACCAGCGCGACGTGGTCAAAAACGAGCGCCGCTGGTCGGTCGACAACCAGCCGTACGGGAGCTGGGACGAAAAACTCCAGGGGCTGACCTATCCCGAAAGCCATCCGTATCACCATTCGACCATCGGCTCGATGGAGGACCTCTCGGCTGCCTCCCTCGACGACGTCAGCCGCTTCTTTTCGACCTGGTACGCACCAAACAACGCCGTGCTGACCGTCGCCGGCGACTTCGAGGCCGATGCGGCACTGGCGGCCATCGAGCGCCAGTTCGGCTCGATCCCTGCCAACCCGGACCTGCCGCCCGGACCGGTCATGGACCTGCCGGCCTCCATCGGACGCGAGATCCGGGAGGTGGTCTACGATCGCGTGCCGCTGCCGCGCGTGTACGCCGTCTACCGCATGCCGACGTTCGGTACCGATGCGTGGGACGCCCTCGAAGTCGCGGCCGATCTCCTTGCCTCCGGCCGCGCGTCGCGGCTGTATCGCAGCCTGGTCCGCGAACGTCAGCTCGCCCAGGACGTCACCGTCTTCGCCTTCCCGATGGTCGGCGGTGCCTCGATGTTCGCCATGTGGGCGACGGCGCGACCCGGGGTCGCGCACGAGGAGCTCGAGGCGACGCTCTTCGGCGAGATCGAGCGCCTGGCGACGGACGGGCCGAGCGCGGACGAGCTTGATCGCGTCCGTAACCTGCACGCCGCCGGCGTCGAATCGAGCCTCGAGCGGCTCGCCGAGCGCGCGGATCGGCTCAGCATGTACACCACGCTGTTCGATGCGCCGGAGATGATCAACAGCGAGGTGAGCCGCTATGAGGCTGTCGACGCCGACCGCGTGCGCGCGGCCATGCGCGCGACGCTGACTGACGACAACCGCGTCGTCCTCACCTACCTCCCTGCTGACGTTGCCGAGCCGGAAGCCGAGGCGGCCGCCGCCGAAGCTGCCCTGGCGATCGAGGGGGACCGATGACCCGCGCAGCCAATCCAAATCGTCCGGCATCGACCACGCCGCGCCCCTACACCTTCCCCGAATTCGAGCGACAGAATCTTTCGAACGGGCTGACGATCTGGCTCGTGCCGCTCAGCGACAGCGGCGTCACGAACGTGCATCTGCTTTTCGACGCGGGGGCCGCCGCCGAGGACGAGCCACACGGCGGCGTGGCGGCGCTCACCGCGCAACTGCTGGTCACGGGCACGCAGCGGCTCGACGCCGCCACGTTCGCTGAGGCAACCGAGCGGCTCGGTATCGAGGTCAGCAGCGAGTCGAGCTGGGACAGCGCTCGGGCCGCCTTCCAGTCGCTGCCGCAGCATCTCGCCGAGGGCCTGGCCCTGCTCGCCGAGATGGTGCGTCAGCCGCGCTTCGACCCCGCCGAGTTCGAGCGGCTCAAGGCCGAGCGCCTCGCCGACATCCTGCAGTCGCGTGCGGATCCGGGCCGTCTCGCCGACGAGATGTTCCTGGCCCATCTCTACGCCGCGACGGTGCCCTACCGACGCGCCGCGGCCGGAACGCCGGAGACGGTCACCGCCCTCACCCGTGACGACGTCAGCGAGTTCCACCGCGCGCACTACCTACCGGGCGGCGCGCACCTGATCGTCGCCGGCGCCTTCGAACGCGACGCCGTGCTGCACGCCGCCGAAAAGCACCTCGGCGACTGGAGCGGCGAGAGCCCCGGACATCGCACCATCTCCCCGGAGCCGGCCGGTGACCGACGGGTGGTGCTGGTCGATCGGCCCGGATCCGTCCAGAGCGAGCTCCGCGTCGGCCACGTCGGCATCGATCGCTACGACCCGCGCTACTTCGCTGCGTCGGTGATGGCCGCGCTGCTCGGCGGCGTGTTCGGCTCGCGCCTGAACATGCGATTGCGCGAGGAGCTTGGCTACACATACGGCGCGCACGCGGCCTTCGACACGCGGCGCGCCGCCGGCCCGTTCGCGGCCCGCGCCGCGGTGCAGACCGAGGTGACCGTCCCTGCCATCCGTGAGCTGCTCGCCCAGCTCGACGGCATTCGAGCGACAGCCCCGGAGCAGGCCGAGCTGCAGGAGGTCAAGGACTACCTGGTGGGCGTCTTCCCGCTGCGCTTCGAGACGACCGGCGGGGTGGCGGCGGCGATCGAGCCGCTGGCGATCTACGGGCTGGAGGACGACTACTGGCAGTCCTACCGCGGCAGGATCGAGGCGGTGATGCCTGAAGATACCCACGCGGTCGCCGGCGCATTGATCCGGCCCGATGAGCTGCTGATCCTGCTCAGCGGCGATGCGTCGACGCTGCGGGACGATCTGGACGAGGCGGGCTTCGGACCGCTGGAGATCATTCCTGCGGAGTAGCAGCGGCCGCTGGCTCCGCCCTCTCGCGAGCGGCGCGCGGCCAGCGCAGCGTAAAAATTGCCTTCGGCCGGCGTTGCTCGAGCTCCACGGATCCACCCTGTGCCTGCATGAGCGCGTTGACCAGGTACAGGCCGAGGCCCAGTCCGTGTCCGGCGGTCACCCGGTCGCGGAACAGATGCTCCGCTGTCTCGTCGGTAACGCCCGGGCCGTCATCGATGATTCGCACCGTGACGATGCCCGTGCCGCCGACCTCGACCCTGATGGGCGCGCCCGGAGTGGAGTAGCGATCGGCGTTGATCAGCAGGTTGGTGATCGCCTGCTCGGCGAAATGCCGATCGCCGATCACCAGCGGACGGGCGCGCATGCGGAAGACCACCTCGCGTTCGCTCCCCCGCGCGCGCAGGCGCTCCAGCGCGGACTCGAGGGCGGCGGCCAGCTCAAAGCGCTCGTGGCGCGCCTCCACCTGTCCGGCATCGGCGCGCGAGAAAAGCTCGAGCCGTTCGAGAATGCCGATCGCGGCGTCGACCGACTCAAGCGCGCGGCGCGAGTGAGCGCTGCGCCCATCGGTTGCGGCCTGGTCACGCTGCGACAGCTCGATGCGTGCCTTGGCGACGGCCAGCGGGTTGCGCAGCTCGTGGGCCACAAAGCTGGCGAAGCGCGACAGCCGCCGCCGCTCGTCCTCCTCCTTTCCGACGTCACGCATCAGCAGGACGCAGCCGCCGCCGGGGATGGGCGTGCCCTCGACGTCGACGATCAGGTCACGTCCCGACATCGGCAGGCGCACGCTCATGCGGCGGCGCAGCGGCTGAGATTGCGCGCGAAGCTGCGGCCAGTCCTCGCGGACCAGCCGATTGCCGGCCTCGTCACGCGGCTCGGCCGAGGCCGCCCATTCGTCGAGCGGGCGCTCGAAGAAGCTGCGGCCGAAGACGCGCAGCGCAGCGCGGTTGCCATACGTTCCCTGGCCGTTGGCGTCGTAGACCATCAGCGGCTCGGGGATCGCCTCAGCCACTTCCTGCAGGCGCGCCCGTTCGCGCTCCGCGGCGACCAGCGCCGCATCCAGCTGGCGCCGGGCGCGCTCCGCCGCCTTCCCTTCGGCGAGGGCGCGACGCTCGGCGGCCGCGCTCACGTCGCGGGCCCGCGCGGTCGTGTGCGCGGTGCGCTCAACGCGCAACGCCATGAGGACCACGATCGGCGATCCGAGGATGAAGGAGATGAGGCGGATGGCATCGTCGACGCCGATCGCCACGTGCTCCTGGGGAAGCAGCGTGAGCACGATGACCACCACGCCAGCGCAGGCATAGGCATACGCCGCGGCCGCGGCACCGAGCCCCAGGCCGACCAGCGCGACCATCAGAATGAGCACACCGGTGAACGGCACCAGCTCGGTGAAGAGGGTTGCCAGCAGCGTGGAGACGATGGCGCTCCCGGCGCCGATCAACCCGCCGAGGACGGCACTGCGCCCTGGTCGTAGTAGACCCACTCGTTCGTCCCGCTGCGGAGGCTCGAAGCCTAGCATTACGCGGTGCTGCGGGCTGCCGCCTGACCGGTGCTGCGGGCTGCCGCCCGACGCGGCTCGCCGGCGGCCGCCCGCTCCCGCGCCCGGGCCAGGCGACGTCGGGCCGCCGAGATGCGACGCACCGGGTCACCGCCGATCCGGCGGCGATCGAGCGCCTCGGGATGCTCGCCACGCGCGATCTCGGCCAGCAGCTGTGATGCGCGGTCCAGCTGGCCGACCTCGGTGAGCAGCTGCACCAGACTGAACCAGCGACCGGCCAGCGTCGGCGGCTCACCGGCAGCGCGGTCGAGGAGCTCCGAGGCGCGACCGGCATGCCCGGCGCGCCGATGCGCAAGAATCGCGGCGCGCACGTCCGAGAAGGCCGGCGACATGTCGAGCGCCTCGAGGTAGTTGAGCAGCAGCTCCGCGTTCTCCGCTCGTTCCGCAACCGGGCCGCGACGGACGTGCGCGTCGCGGAACTCGGCGAGGAGCGCACGCAGCTCGCGCTCAAGCCAGCGTCGAGCGGTCGAGCCCTCGGCATAGCGATCCAGCACGCCGCGCAGGAAGGCCGCGCCGCGCAGTCGCTGGCCGGTCAGCGCATAGGCCTCGCGCAGTGGCGCGCGGACAAGGGTTTCGTGGCTCGGGTCGAGGCTCACCAGCCGCTCGAGGGCACCAAGCCAGTCGTCGAGCCGGCCTCGCTCGCGATAGTGGTTGGCGGCGAACCGCAGCCAGTACAGCTGAGCATGCTCGCGCCAGTCCTCACCGCCGATATGGTTCTCGACGATCCAGCGATCCTGTGCGGCCGGTCCGGCGAGGAACACCTCGGCCGGAACGCGAAAGCCCGCGACGCTGCGCCACTGCGGCTGGTGCCAGCGACTCGGCCGCGATGGCTCCAGCCGACGCCTACGCATCGGAGCCGGGATCTCGTGCTCCTCGAGAGGCCACTCGAGCGTGGTGGCGTTGCCGTTTTCGAGGGTGCGGTCGTAATGGAGCCGGCGAAGCGGGTCGCGCAGCTCGGCCCAGGCGCGGTTGAGAATGGATGTCCGTCGCGTGGCGAGCTCGGACGAGGCGCTGCGGTCGGGGTGGTGGCGCAGCACTGCCTCGCGGAACGCAGCGCGCAGCTCGGTCGAGGTCGCGGACGGGTCGGCGCCGAGGACGGCGTAGAAGTCCCGTCGCTCAACGCGGATCGGATCGGCCGCGGTTCTGAACGCCATCCGATGGAGTCTAGCGCCCGTTCTGGCCGGCTCGAAAGCCGGTATGCTGCGACGCATGGCCGCCACCTCCAGCCGCGTGGGACACCTGCTCATGATCGGCGGCGCGGAGGACAAGCTGCGCCAGCGACAGATCCTGTCGCGATTCGTCTCGTTGGCCGGTGGTGCCGAGGGTCACATCGCCGTGATCTCGACCGCCTCGTCGCTGGGTGATGAAGCCACCGAGCTCTACCTCTCGCTCTTCCGCGCGATGGGCGTGCCCGACGTCCGCGGCCTGCGCCCGCTGACGCGCGACGATGCCGACGACGCCGCCGTGGCCTCCACGCTCGACGACGCGACCGGAATCTTCCTCACCGGCGGCAACCAGTTACGCCTGTCGAGCGTGATCGCCGGCACCCGCCTGGGGCGGTTGCTCGCGGAGCGGCATCGGGCCGGAGCGATCGTCGCCGGCACAAGCGCCGGAGCGTCGGCGCTCGGCAGCCACATGGTCGCCTTCGGCACCGGCGGGGCAACTCCCAAGCAGCGCATGACCCAGATGAGCGCCGGCCTGGGGCTGCTGCCCGGCGTGCTGATCGATCAGCATTTCGAGCAGCGCAACCGCATCGGCCGTCTGCTGGCGCTGGTCGCCCAATCGCCCGCACTGCTGGGCATCGGCCTGGACGAGGACACCGCCGGCCTGGTCGGCCCCGGTGGCGTGCTTGAAGTCATCGGCAAGGGATCGGTCACCATTCTGGATCCCGCCAGGCTGCAGACCGATGCCTACGAGGTGAAGCGGCATCGGCCGATGATGGTCAGTGGCGTGATCCTGCATTCGCTGTCGTCCGGATACCGATTCGACCTGCGTCGCCGGAGCCTGCTCGCGCCACTCCGAGCGGTGAGCGCCAGCGAGCGCGAGCTCGCCTCGGTGCGCACGGCCGGAAACCGCACGCGACGCCTCATCCAGCGGATTGCGGCCGAGGGCGCCGACGACACGGCGCCGGAACGATCACGACGCCGCGCGCTGCGGGCACGAAGAGCCGAGGAGGCGAGCGAATGACGCGGACGGCCAACGTTGCCCACAACCCGCACCAGCCGCAGCCGTCCGGCACGCTGCGCATCCTGGAGACGCGCGTCTACCGCGGGCCGAGCTACTGGAGCTATGACCTCGCCATCAAGCTGATCGTCGACCTGGGCGTCCTCGAAGCCTTTCCGTCGAACACGCTCACCGGCTTCGTGGAGGGCCTGCTTGACCTGCTGCCCGCCGTCCGACGGCACAGCTGCTCGACCGGCAAGCCCGGCGGCTTCGAGAAGCGCCTCCGCGAGGGAACCTGGGTTGGCCACGTCGCCGAGCACATCGCGCTGCAGCTCCAGCGCGAGGCCGGCACCGAGGTCGGCCGCGGCAAGACCCGCGGGACGGGCGAGCCGGGCCGCTACCACGTGGTCTACGCCTACGCCGAGGAGAGCGTTGGTCTCGCCGCCGGGCGCCTTGCGGTCCGCCTCGTCAACCACCTCATCGAGCCGGACGATTCGTTCGACTTCGCCGACGAGCTGGAGCGCCTCATCCTGCTGGCCGAGCGAGCGGCCTTCGGCCCGTCGACGCAGGCCATCCTCGACGAGGCCGCGATGCGCGACATCCCCGCCATCCGGCTCAACGAGCAATCCCTGGTGCAGCTCGGCTACGGGGTGCATCAGAAGCGGATTCGCGCGACCATGACCTCCCTGACGTCATCGCTGGGCGTCGACATCGCCAGCGACAAGAAGCTCACCAACCGGCTGCTGGCGAGCACCGGCGTGCCGGTGCCGCGCAGCGAGATAGTCCGCAACGAGGATGAGGCGGTCCGCGCGGCGGCAACCATCGGGCACCCCGTCGCCGTCAAGCCGGTCGACGGCAATCATGGCCGCGGCGTCATGCTCAACCTCACCGACGAGGCAGCGGTGCGCGCGGCATACGGCATCGCCCGGGGCCAGTCGCGCAACGGCATCGTCGTGGTCGAGAGCTTCCTCACCGGTAGCGACTATCGCTGCCTGGTCATCGGTGGCGTGCTGCGCGCGGTGGCGCAGCGCGTTCCGGCCCACGTCGAGGGCGATGGCAAGCACTCGTTGGGGGCGCTGGTCGAGCTGGTCAATGCCGACCCCCGGCGCGGCATCGGTCACGAACGGGTGCTGACGCGCATCAAAGTCGACGATGAATCGGTGCTCTACGCGCGGGAGCAGGGCTTCGAGCTGAGCGACGTGCCGCCCCGCGGCAGACGTGTCTATCTCAAGCGAACCGGCAACATGAGCACCGGCGGCATCAGCATCGACCGCACCGATGAGGTCCACCCCGACAATGCGGAGATCGTCGAGCTGGCGGCCCAGATGGTCGGGCTCGACATCGCCGGGATTGACCTCATCTGCCCCGACGTGTCACTCCCGATCGGTGAGACGGGCGGCGGAATAGTGGAGGTCAACGCGGCACCCGGCTTCCGAATGCACACCCACCCGACGGAAGGCGAGCCACAGTACGTCGCCAAGCCGGTGATCGACCTGCTCTTCCCGCCGGGGAGCGATTCGCGCATCCCGATCGTGGCGGTCACCGGAACGAACGGCAAGACCACGACCGCGCGGATGATCGCGCACATCATGAAGGGGCTTGGTCACAAGGTCGGCATGACCTCGACCGACGGGATCTTCGTCGACGGGCGGGTGGTGCGACGCGGTGACCGCAGCGGGCCGCGCTCGGCATCGACCGTGCTCCAGAATCCGACCGTCGACTTCGCCGTCTTCGAGGTTGCGCGTGGAGGCATCCTGCGTGAGGGCCTGGGCTACCAGCGCAACGACGTCGGCGTAGTGCTGAATGTGACCGGCGACCACCTCGGCCTCGGCGGCATCACCTCGCTCAAGCAGCTCGCCGGCGTAAAGCAGGTGGTCGTCGAAGCCGTGCCCCGCGACGGCGTGGCAGTGCTCAACGCCGACGACCCGCTCGTGGCGGCGATGGCGCGCCACTGCTCCGGATCGGTCATCTATTTTTCGATGGATCCCAAGAACGAGATCATCCGACGCCAGTCGTCGCGTGGACGCCGTGCCGTGACCCTCGAGCCGGGCACCAACGGCGAGATGATCGTGCTGCGCCAGGGTCGCAAGTCGATGCCGCTGGTCTGGACGCACCTGCTGCCCGCGACGTTCGAGGGCCGTGCGCGGATGAACGTGCAGAACGCGCTCGCCGCGATCGCCGCCACCTGGGCGGCGGGCGCTCATCTCCATGACATTCGCCAGGGGCTGCGCACCTTCACGACGAGCTACTTCATGGCCCCCGGACGCCTGAACATGTTCGAGCTCGACGGCTACCGGGTGATCGTCGACTACGCGCACAACCCGCCCGCGGTGGCCGCCCTTGGCCAGTTCGTTGACGCGCTCGCCAAGCCCACGCCGGGCGGCCGACTGCCGCTCATCAACGGCCGGCGAATCGGCGTCGTGGCCACGGCCGGTGATCGCCGGGACGAGGACATCCGCGAAATCGGCAACGTCGCGGCGCGCTACTTCGACATCATCCTCGTCCGCGAGGATGTCAACCCGCGCGGGCGTCCGCCGGGCGCAACCGCGGCGCTCATCGAGCAGGGCGTCCACGCGGCCATGTCCTCAGGCGCGCGCTGCCAGGAGGTGGAGACGATCCTCGACGAGCTGGAAGCCTCACGACGCGCGCTCGACATGGGCGCCAGCGGAGACGTGGTGGTCCTGTGCGTCGATCGCGCCAACGAGGTCTGGAAGGAGCTGCAGCGGCGGCAGCATGGCGCGTCAAGCGCCAGCATCGGCCCGGTGCTCGGGACCGAGCTACTCGACGAGCCGGCCGCGACCGCCCCCTGACCGGCAGCAGGGCAGCCGCATCGACCGTTACCGAGCCGAGGCCTGGGTCGGTGTCGACGAGCGGAATCCCTCGCGCTCCAGCCACGCGAAGACATCGCCGCGCTCGGCGTGGATCATCACGGCCACGACGTCGTCGCCGGTCGCCCGCGACACGAGCTCGGCGAGCGCGGCCACCTCGGTGGGACACGCCTGCACCTCTCCCCGAAATCCGCCCTGCGCCACGCCGGCGCGCAGCAGCTCGTTCATCTGGCCGACCTCGCGACCGCGCAGGTAGTGGCGCTTCTCGGCGATCACAACGTCGTCCGCACCGGAGCCCGCGATCTCGCCCATTGAACGCAGCATGTCGTCGCTGCGATCCCCCGCCGTACCGAGCGCCAGCAGCACGCGACCCTGGACGACACCGCGCGCAACCTCCAGCAGCCCGCGCAGGCCGGCCTCGTTATGCGCGAAATCGACCACCACGCGCACCCCGTTCCGCTCGAACAGGTTCAGCCGTCCGGGATTGCCCGACGCATCCGGGCTGAACGAGCGGAGACCGGCAGCAATCGCGGGCAGCGCGAACCCCAGCGCGTCACAGGCGGCGGTGGCGGCCAGCGCGTTTGCCACGTTATGCCGCGAGAGACCCGCAAGGGTCATCGGGATCTCGTCGGCGCGCACCACGCGCGCCGGCGGCCGCTCGGCGCTGCGTAGCACGATCCAATCACGCTCAAGGACGCACGCTCGTCCGTCATGCTCCAGGGCAGTTTCGACCGCGGGCGAGGCCGGATCCACGCTGAAGGCATACCAGTGCGCGCGCGTCTCGCGACGCATGCTCCAGACGCGCGCGTCGTCGCCGTTGAGCACGGCCCAGCCATCGCGTTTGGTGATGCGCACGATGGTCGCCTTCACCTCGGCGAGCTCATCGAGCGTGTCGATTCCCTGCAAGCCGAGGTGATCGGCACTGACATTGGTCACCACGCTCACGTCGTTGGCGGCATATCCGGCCCCGCGCAGCAGGATCCCGCCGCGTGCCGTTTCGAGCACCGCGAGGTCGAGGCCCGGCTCCGCCAGCACCCGTGCCGCACCGCCGAAGCCCGTCCAGTCCCCCGCCTCCACCAGCTCACCGCGCAGCTCGATCCCGTCGGAGTTGGTCATGCCCACCGCCAGACCGATGCCCTGCGCCACGTGGGCGATCAAGCGCGTCGTGGTGCTCTTCCCGTTCGTGCCCGTGACTGCAACGATCGGCACGCGGGCGCGCGGAATGCCCGGCAGCGGTCCGAGCGCCGTGGCGCGCAGTGCCCGCAGCTCGCGCTGCTCGTCCCCACGGCCGAGTGCCAGCCGCGCCGCGGCACTGCCGATCGACTGCGATACCGCGCGACGTCGCCATGGATAGGCGACCAACGCACGAAGGTCATCTTCCGAGCGGCGTGAGGTGATCCGGGGGACGGGCATGCCCAGCGTGACGTGCAGACGCCTGATCGCCAGGGCGGCCGAGGCAGCAACCTCCGCGGCCGCGCCGGGGACGACCGATGCGAACTCGAGCTTGATCGCGGGACGGTTGAAGAAGCGGTTCGGGCCGTCAAGCACGCGCAGCTCCAACAGCTCGACGCCGTGGCCTGGAAACTGCGCCTCGTGCGGCATGGGCGTGAGTATACTTTCGCCCTCCGTGACCTCCCCGCCCTCCCCAACCGAGCTGCAACGCCTGGTCGCCGCGCGCCATGACCAGTTTCTGGACGAGCTGGCGCGGCTCGTCAACATCGACTGCGGTTCGTATACGCGCGACGGCGTCAACCGCGTCGCCGACTTCTGTGCCGATGCGCTTCGCGCGCTTGGCGCATCGGTCGAACGGATTGCGCATGAGGGGCTCGGGGACCTTGTCATGGGACGGCTGGAGGGAGATGGGCCGCGCGTGCTGCTCATCGGCCACATGGACACCGTCTTCGAGCCGGGAACGGCAGCCAAGCGACCGTTCCGCCTCGAGGGCGAGCGTGCCTACGGTCCGGGCGTGACCGACATGAAGGCAGGGCTGCTGGCCGGCTTCCACGCGCTGACGGCGCTGCACGCCGCCGGTGTGCGGCCTTCGGTCACCTACGTCTGCAACCCCGACGAGGAGATCGGCTCGCCGTTCAGCTCGCCGCATATCCGGGCGCTGGTGCCCAACCATGACGCCGCCTTCGTGCTCGAGTGCGCACGCGCCAACGGCGACCTCGTGAGCGCGCGCAAAGGCGTCGCAGACTACCACATCACGATCCACGGACGAGCCGCACACGCCGGGGTCGAGCCGGAGAAGGGCCGCAGCGCGATCGTCGAGGCGGCGCACCAGGTGCTCGCGCTGCACGCACTCAATGGCCGCTGGCCGAGCGTCACCGTCAACGCCGGGGTGATCGAGGGCGGTACGCGGCCCAACGTCGTCGCCGAGCGCTGCGTGGTGAAGGTGGACGTTCGAGCCGCAACCGTGGCCAACTTCGACGCGGCGGTCGAGGCGGTGCAGTCGGTCGTCGCATCACCCACGCTGGCTGGCACGCACACAGAGGCGGAGCGCATCTCGGGCCATGCGCCGATGGAGAAGTCCGATGCAACGGCTCGACTGGTGTCGCTCGCGCAGGATGTCGCCACCGAGCTCGGCTTCGACCTGGCCGATGCCGCGACCGGCGGTGCCAGCGAGGCGAATACGACCTCGGGGATGGGCCTGCCCACCCTCGACGGCCTCGGGCCGATCGGCGGCGATGACCACTCGGTGGACGAATGGCTCGACGTCTCGAGCGTGGTGCCGCGGATTGCGCTGCTGGCCGGCCTGATCAGCCGCCTTCGCGAGGGCGGCACTCGGGACCGAACCGGCGGACACATGTAGAATCGGGACTCCGTGACTGATGAGTTTCGCCACCGCACGCGACTCGAAGTGCGCTTCCGGGACGTGGACGCCTTCGGCCACGTCAACAACGTGGTCTTCCTGTCGTACATCGAGCAGGCGCGCATTCGCTACCTGGCGGAGGTCCTCCAGCTTCCGATCTCGCTGACCGATGTCTCCGAGCTGCCACTGATCCTGGCCCGCACCGAGATCGACTATCGGGCCCCGATCTTCTTCGGCCAGACGGTCGAGGTCGGCACGCAAGTCGACTGGATCGGTCGGACCAGCTTCGCGATGTCGCATCGAGTGACCGCCGGCGACGACCAACACGCGGTCGCCGCGGCGACGACCGTGCTCGTCAGCTACGACTACGCCTCGGCCAGACCGATGCCGGTACGTGACGCATGGCGCCGCAGCCTGGAGACCGCCGAGGGTCGATCGCTCGATCGCGCGGCACAGGGAGTGGCATGACCGACCAGCAACACTTCGACCTGCTCATTCTCGGCGGCGGCATGAGCTATGTGGGCGCCATCCGCGCCGCACAGCTCGGCCTGAAGGTCGCCATCGTCGAGCGTGACAAGCTCGGTGGCACCTGCCTGAACCGCGGCTGCATCCCGTCCAAGGCACTGCTTGAGACGGCTGATCTGCTGCATCGGGTGACCGCACAGGGCGCCGAGTTCGGCCTCACCAGGAGCGAGCAGGTCGGCCTCGACTATCCGGCGCTGGGCAAGCGCCGCGATGCGGTGATCGACAAGCACGTCAAGGGCGTCGAGTTCCTGATGAAGAAGAACGGCATCGCTGTGCTGCAGGGCAACGGCACGCTCACCTCGCCGACCACCGTCCACGTCAGCGGCGGCGCGTCGGGCGAGCTCGACGCCAGCGCCACCGACCTGATCCTCGCCACCGGATCCGCGCCGCGCTCGCTCCCGGGCCTCGACATCGATGGCGAGCGGATTATCACCTCGGATGAAGCCCTGCGGCGCAACGACGCCCCGAAGCGCGTGACCATCGTGGGCGCCGGCGCAATCGGCGTCGAATGGGCCAGCATGTACCGCGACTTCGGTACGGAGGTCGTCCTGGTCGAGTTCGCCCCCAGCGTGGTTCCGCTCGAGGAACCGGACGTGGGCAAGGAGCTGCACCGCGTCTTCAAGCGACGCGGGATCCAGATCCATACCGCATCGACCATCGACACCGAGACGATCGAACGCACGAAGCAGGGCCTCAAGTTCACCATCAAGGCGAACGAGGGTGACACGCGCACCGAGGTCGAGACGGACCTCATCCTGGTCGCGGTCGGCAGGCTGCCGCTGACCGAGGGCATCGGCCTGGAGAACATCGCGGGCCTGCAGCTGGAACGCGGCTACGTCAAGGTCGACGAGTTCATGCGCACCGGGGTCGAGCATCTGTACGCCATCGGCGACATCGTTCCTGGCTTCCAACTGGCGCACGTCGCCAGCCACGAGGCGGTCGTGGCGGTCGAGAAGATCGCCGGGCACGACCCGGAGCCGGTTCGCATGGACCTCATGCCGCGCGTCACGTTCTGCCGGCCGCAGATCGCCAGCGTTGGGCTGGGCGAGGCGCAGGCCAGGGAGCAGGGTCGCGACGTGAAGGTCGGCTCGTTCCCGTTCCGGGCGCTCGGCAAGGCGACCATCGTCGGCGAGGTCGACGGCTTCGCCCGCATGGTGGCCGATGCGCAGACCGGCGAGCTGCTCGGTGCGCATATCATCGGCGCACACGCTGGCGATCTGCTGGCCGAGCCGACCCTGGCACGGCTCGTGGAAGGAACCGTTCAGGAGATCGCGATGTCGGTGCACGCGCATCCGACGCTCACCGAGGTCCTGGCCGAGGCCGCCCTGGCGGTCGACGGCGCAGCGATCCACGTCTGAGAGGAGTAGGAACCCTTGAGCAGCTCGAAGACGGCGACGAAGCCACGCCATGCGGAGCTGGGCCTCTCCGACGACGAGGTCCTGGCCATGTATCGCGAGATGCTGCTGGCACGCGCCGTCGACGAGCGCATGTGGCTCATGCAGCGCGCCGGCAAGATCGCCTTCATCATCTCGGGACAGGGCCACGAAGGCGCACAGGTGGGTGTCACCTGGCCGATGCGCAAGGGGCAGGACTGGATGGCGCCCTACTATCGGTCCATCGCGGCGGCCATGACCTTCGGCATGAGCGCCGAGGACATCATCACCGCCCACCTGGCCAAGGGTGACGACGTCAGCTCCGGCGGCCGCCAGATGCCGGGTCACTACGGCGGTGCGCCCTACAATATCGTCAGCGTTTCTTCGCCGGTGGGCACGCAGGTGCTCCACGCGGTCGGACTGGCCATGGGCGCCTGGGTGAAGGGCGAGGACAGCGTGGCGATCACCTACTTCGGTGAAGGCACCGCCAACCAGGGCGAGGTGCACGAAGCGATGAACTTCGCCGGAGTGCACAAGCTGCCGGTCATCTTCGTGTGCGAAAACAACGGCTACGCGATCAGCGTTCCGCTCGCGCAGCAGGTCGGCGGCGGAAGCGTCGCAGCGCGAGCGGCCGGCTACGGGTTCATCGGCGTGACCGTTGATGGCGGTGACGTGCTCGGCTGCTATGCCGCAGGACGTGACGCACACCAGCGCGCGCAACGCGGCGACGGGCCGACCCTGATCGAGGCGAAGGTCGTTCGCATGACCTCGCACTCCTCGGACGACGACCAACGGCGCTACCGCGACCCGGACGAGGTCGCCGCGCTCAAGTTGCAGGACCCCATCCTCATCTTCGGCAGCCAGCTTCGCGAGGGCGGCGTCCTGACCGATGCCACCGACGAGCGACTGCGCAGCGAGGTGAAGGCCGAGATCAACGAAGCGTCGAAGCAGGCTGAGGCCCACCCGCTGCCCGACGTCTCCACTGCGGAGCGCTTCGTCTACGCCGACCTGGATTCCGGCGCGCCGAGCGTTTCCAGCACGGAGGCCCGCTGATATGGCTGAGCTGAATATTCTCGAGGCGATTCGTCTCGGCATGGACGAGGAAATGGAGCGCGATGCGCGCGTGATGCTCCTCGGCGAGGACGTCGGCAAGAAGGGCGGCGTCTTCGGGGCCACCGAGGGCCTGTGGGCGAAATATGGCGGCAAGCGCGTGCTCGACACGCCGCTGAGCGAGGGCATGATCGCGGGCGCTGCCGCGGGAGCCGCGCTCTACGGGCTGCGGCCCATCGCCGAGATGCAGTTCGCCGATTTCGTCTACCCCGCCTTCAACCAGATCGTGTCCGAGATCAGTCGCATGCGCTATCGGTCGAACGGCACCTTTGGCCTGGCGATGGTGATCCGCATGCCATATGGCGGCGGCGTCCACGGCGCGCTGTATCACAGCCAGTCGAACGAGGGCTATTTCACCGCCACGGTGGGCCTCAAGGTCGTGGCTCCCGGTACGCCGGCCGATGCCAAGGGACTGCTCAAGGCGGCAGTCCGCGACCCGGATCCGGTGATGTTCTTCGAGCACAAGAAGACCTACCGCCTGTTCAAGGCCGAGGTTCCCGACGGCGACAGCGTCGTGCCCATCGGCAAGGCCGACGTCGCCCGCGAAGGCAAGCACCTGTCGATCTTCTGCTACGGCTACATGCGCACCTGTGCACTCGAGGCTGCGGAGACGCTCGCCCGCGAAGACGGCGTCGAGGCGGAAGTCGTCGACCTGCGCACGCTGCGGCCCCTCGACCGCGACACGATCCTGGCATCGGTCGCCAAGACCGGCAAGGCGCTGGTCGTGCACGAAGCCAACAAGTTCGGCGGCTTTGGTGGCGAGATCGCGGCGCTGATCGCCGAAGAGGCGTTCGAGTCGCTCGATGGCCCGGTGACGCGCCTGGCCGGTCCCGAAGTGCCCGCCGTGCCGTACCAGCACGACCTGGAAGAATGGTTCATGCTCTCGCCCGCCAAGATTGTCGATGCCGCGCGCAAGCTCGCCGCGTACTAGGACCAGAGGAGTCACACCATGCCAACCACGATCAAGATGCCGCAGCTCGGCGAGTCCGTCACCGAGGGCACCATCGAGCGCTGGCTGGTCAAGGAGGGCGATACCGTCGAGCAGTACGACCCGCTCTTCGAGGTCGTCACCGACAAGGTCAACGCCGAGGTTCCCGCCGAGGTCGCCGGCAAGGTGACCAAGATCATGGTCGCCGATGGCGAGACGGTGAAGGTCGGCACGCCGTTGGCCGAGATCGAGTCCGATGGCGCCAGCGCCGAGACGGCCGCTCCCGAGGCTGCTGCACCCGAGGCTGCCGCTCCCGAGGCTGCTGCACCCGAGGCTGCTGCACCCGAGGCTGCCGCACCCGAGGCTGCCGCAGCGGCCGGGGCGCAGCCCGCCACCGAGGCGGAGGTCCAGCCGGCGCAGCCGGAGATGCCGCAGGCGGCTGGCGCGCAGCCGACGCCCGAGGCCGAGACCGCGCCCAGCGGCCAGGCGAAGGGCGTAGCCACGGATGAGGCCGCAACGCCCACGGCGCAGCCCAGCCAGCCGCAGAACGGACAGACGGCCGCACCGTCCGCCGACAGCTCGGTGCGCATGACCCCCGCGGTGCGGCGCCTGGTGCGTGAGCACGAGATCGACGTCGGCCAGCTGAGCGGTAGCGGAGCCGGCGGCCGCGTCACGCGCGAGGACGTCCTAGGCTTCATCAACCAGCGCGGAGAGGCCCCGGCGACCCAGGCTCCCGCAGCCCCCGCCGCGCCGGCACCGCAGCCCGCCGCACAGGCGCAGGCCGCTCCGCCGCCGCCGGCTGTCGCTCCCGCAGGTACGCCTCCGCCACCGGCTCCGGCTTATCAGCCGCCATCGGTCCCGTCACCGTCGGGCGGGGACACCGAGGTGCCTCTGAGCCAGATGCGCAAGGGCATCGCCAAGAAGATGACCCAGGTCAAGCAGACCGTACCCCACGCCTACACCGTGGTGGAGGTCGACATGACCGATGTCGTCCGCTGGCGCGAGGCGAACACCGCCGCCTACAAGGCGCGCGAGGGCACGGGCATCAGCTACGTCGCCGTGGTCGTCAAGGCCGTCACTGAGACGCTGCGCCGGCACCCGATGCTCAACAGCCAGTTCGCCGGGGAGAAGGTGATCCTCAAGCAGGCGATGAACATCGGCATCGCGGTCGCCGTGGACAACGGGCTGATCGTGCCGGTCATCCGCGACGCCGACCAACTGTCAATCAGCGGCGTGAACCACACGGTGCAGGACCTCGCCGCCCGGGCGCGGATCAACAAGCTGCGCCTCGACGAGATCCAGGGCGGCACGTTCACCGTGAACAACACCGGCTGGTTCGGATCGGTCTCGTCCATGCCGATCATCAATGCGCCGGAGGTGGCCATCCTGTCGATGGAGGCGATCGTCAAGCGCCCGACGGTCATCGAGGCCGATGGTCAGGAAGTGATCGCCATCCGCTCGATCATGAACATGACCTGCAGCTTCGACCATCGGGTCCTCGACGGAGCCCAGGTCGGATCCTTCCTGGCCGATGTGCGCAAGCGCCTGGAGTCCTGGGATCGCAACACGCCCGTCGGCTGACGCGGCTGACCGGCCGCATCATCACCACCCGACAGGCCGACAGACAATCGAGTACCGGCGCCTGGGGAGCGGCGGTGGCTGGCCGGCCACCTTTGACGACGTCCTGGCGGCCATCGACCGGATCGGCGCGGCAGTCACGTCGCGCTACGCCACGCCGATGCGTGGCGTATCTGCCGCGCGTTGATCGAACGGGCCGACGTGGTTCCCGACTTCCGCTCGCCTGGTCTCGTCCGCTTCGGCATGCCGGCGCTGTCCACGCGGTTCGTCGACGTGTGGGATGCCCTCGATCGCCTCCAATCGCTGGTCGCCTCCGGAGACCACAAGACGGTCGATCCGCGCCTGCGCCGGGTGACCTGAGGAGCCGCTTCGGCCGCTCCGCTAGACTTGCAGCATGTCCCAGCCCGACTTCTCCACTCTCGGCGAGCTGAGCGTCGTTTCCAACTCGACCGGGCACCACGGCGGCCCATCCGAGGTCATGTATCCGGGAGGCCCACAGACCGATGGCGGCCTGCTCGCCCCCGGCGACCCGCTCCCCGAGAATGCCGGACCGGGCGGTCGCCGGCCGGAGTGGCTGAAGGTGCGCATCGGGGCGGGAGCGACATACACCGGCGTCAAGCACCTGATGCGCGCCGAGGCGCTCAATACGGTGTGCGAGGAGGCCCGCTGCCCGAACATCGGTGAGTGCTGGACATTGGGCACCGCGACCTTCATGGTCCTCGGCAGCGTCTGCACCCGCAACTGCGGCTTCTGCGCGATCGACACCGGGCGCCCGCCGACCACCGACTGGGACGAGCCGCGACGCGTTGCCGAGGCCACCCGGCAGATGGACCTCAAGCACGTCGTCATCACCATGGTCGCCCGCGACGACCTGCCCGATGGCGGCGCCGGCATCATCGCCGAGACGATCCGCCAGATCCGCCTCGTCAACCGCGGAACGACCATCGAGGTGCTGATCAGCGACCTGAACGGCCGCGAGGCGGACATCCGCACCGTGGTCGAGGCGCAGCCCGAGATCCTCAACCACAACGTCGAGACCGTGCCGCGCCTGCAGCGCCCCGTCAGGCGCCGTGCGCGATGGGACCGCAGCGTCGGCGTGCTGACCACCGGACGTACGATCGCCACCGAGATCGGCTTCGAGGACATGGTGACCAAGACCGGGATGATGCTCGGCCTGGGCGAGACTTGGGATGAGGTCGTCGAGGCGATGGGCCTGCTGCACGAGGCCGACGTCAACGTGCTGACCATCGGTCAATACCTGCGACCATCCCGCCAGCACCTGCCCTTGATGAAGTACTACACGCCCGCCGAGTTCATGACGCTGCGGCGCATCGGGCTCGAGATGGGCTTCGCGCATGTCCAGTCGGGACCGCTCGTCCGCTCGTCCTACCACGCGGCGGAGCAGGTTCCCGGAGCTGCCGCGGCCGCCGCCGTCTAGACCGATGTCGGTCATGCGCGACATCAGCGCTCCTCCCGAGCCACGCGAGCGCGTCGTTCTACGCCGGCCGCGTCGCGATCTCCCCTACCGCCCGGCCAGTGATGAGCATCCGCTGCTCGCCGCGCACGGCGGTCTGCTGACCGTCGAGCGGCTGGGCACCGTTCCGTACGGACCGACCTGGGAGCTGCAGGACGAGCTCGCCGAGCAACGACGCTCGCGCCGAATTGGCGACCGATTGCTCCTGCTGGAGCACTTCCCGGTGTACACCATCGGCCGCGGCGGTGATGAGTCCAACCTGCTGGCGACGCCGGAACGACTGCGCGAGCTTGGCGCCGAGTTCGTGCGCATCGACCGCGGCGGCGACATCACCTTCCATGGGCCGGGACAGCTCGTGGCCTACCCGATCGTCGAGCTGCGCGACCCGCTCGACCTGCGTCGCTACGTGCGGTCACTGGAGGAGGCGATCATCAGCACCGCGGCGGCATTCGGTGTCGATGCCAGGCGCGTCGAGGGACTCGCCGGCGTGTGGGTCGAGGAGTCACGCAAGCTCGCCGCGATCGGCGTCCGCGTTCGTCGCGGCGTGACGACCCACGGGCTGGCACTGAACGTGAACACCAACCTGCACTGGTTCGACGAGATGGTTCCCTGCGGCATCCGCGACCGGGCCGTGACGTCACTGGCCGTCGAGCTCGGTCATCCGGTCGAGATGGAGGCGGTCGAGGCCACGCTCGGCGAGGCCCTGGCGAAGACGCTCGGGTTGCGCGTCGCCGACGGGCTGCCGGCAATGGTTGGTCCGGCGGGCGCCAGCGAGCAATGAACGAGCCCGTCGTCGCGCGCGCCGGGGCGGCAGCTGAACCGGAGCACGGCGTCCGCCTGGAGGTCGGGGCGTTCGGTCCGTGGGAGACGAACGCCTACCTCGTCTGGGACGGACGCTCGACCGATGCGCTGATCCTGGATCCGGGAATGGGCGCCACCGCACCATTGCTGGAGCGCGTCGCGGCCGCAGGGCTGCGCGTGCATCTCATCGCCGACTCGCACGGGCACATCGACCACATCTTCGACAACGCGCCGCTCAAGCGTGCCTCGGGCGCGCCGCTGGCGATCCATCCCGACGATGAGTACCGCCTGACGGTGCCGAACAACTACGGATTCGAGGTGGAGGCATCGGTCGCCGACCGGCACCTGCGCGAGGGCGAGCAGCTGCGCATTGGTGATCTGGTGTTCGACGTGCTGCACACGCCGGGGCATACCGAGGGCTCGGTGTGTCTGTACGAGGAGCAGCTCGCACTGCTGCTTTCGGGCGACACGCTCTTTCCGGCCGGCTGGGGCCGGACCGATCTGCCCGGCGGCGACGACGCGCAGATGGTCGCGTCCATCGCTCGGCTGGGGAAGCTGCTGCCGGCCGACGTCCGCGTCCTGCCCGGCCACGGCACCGAGACGACGGTCCGACGCGAGCTGCCATGGATGCGTCGCGTCGCGGACACGGGACGCCTGATCCTGCCGGGCACCTGATCTGCTCGCGGGCTCGTGCTCGCTAGGCGCCGAGTTGCAGCACCGACTCGGTGATGATGTGCCCGATCAGCGAAGCGCCGAGAATGATGGCGACGGCGCCCACGAGGAGGTTCACCGGCAGCGCCCGGACACGCAGCGCGAGCATCCGGCCGTCGTCGCCCTGCTCGAAGCGCGCATCGAGCAGGGGCAAGGCCGCCAGCAGAAAGGCGACGAGCGGCGCTACCACGAGGCCAAGGTCGATGACGCGCGGCGCGGTGATCGACGCGAGCAGCGGATCGACGACCGATGCCACTGCGCCGACACCAAGCTCGTGACCGACGAGCGAGAGCAACGCGACCGCCAGCGTCGGCGCCATGATGATCAGGGCCAGGATCGCAAAGGCGGATGGGTGCCGATAGCCAAGCTCGAAGCGCATGTGCGCACCTCCGATCAGGCGCCGCTGGATCGCGCCCGTGGCAAGGTCGACGGCATCTGGCAGGCGTGCGTCCGTCTCGTCGACAAGCTCGTGGATCTCAGTCTCGTAGCGCTCACGCCACGCGCGCGGATAGGCGCGGATGACAGCATGCGCCAGCGCACGACCGATGCGGCTCATACTCCCAGCGCCACCCTCTGTAGTCCGATGCGCACTGTCTGCTCGAGGCCGCGCAGCCGGCCATCCAGCATTGAGCGACCCTGCTCGGTGAGCCGATATGGCCGCCGCCGGCCGACCATCTCAATCGGCTCGATCAGCCCCTTCCCTTCCAGGCGCTCGATGGCGCCGTACAGGGTGCCGGGACCAAGGCGGATGTCGGCAAACGCCTCGACATCGAGGAGGATCGCATGACCGTGGCGGGGCATGGATGCCAGACTGACGAGGACGAGCATGCCCGGATCGTTGTTGCCGAATCCCGACATGCGGCTTTCTCCCTCTACTACGTGCCACGTAGTATGGTCCACGCTGTCAAGCGGGCCGCTACGATGACATCCGGCCACCGCAGTTGAGGAGGCACTGACTTGGCGAACCTGCAGATCACCTGGCTGGGGCACGGCGGCGTGCTGTATCGGTCTCCGGGAGCGAAATGGCTGTGGGTCGACCGTTGGAGCGGGGCGCCGACCTACGCCGACGCCTTCCGCACGCCGGAGCGCGTCGACGTCGTTGCGCCGACCCACGGCCATTTCGACCACGTGGGCAACGACTGCGACGACGTCGTGGACCTGGCGAAGGCCGGCGGCCAGGTCGTCTGCGGTCACGAGATGAGCATCTACCTGGCGTCGCGCGACGTCGAGGCGGTCGGCATGAACAAGGGCGGCACGGTCGACGCCGACGGGATCAAGCTGACCATGGTGCATGCCGATCATTCCGGCGGCGCGACGCTCACCGGCGGCGGCACCGACGTGACCCGCGACCTCGGCTGCTGGGGCTGGTTGATCGAGTTCGAGGACAGTACGCGCGTCTACCACTCCGGAGACACGGACCTGTTCGGCGACATGGCGCTGGTCAAGGACCGATGGGCCCCGACGATCGCGGTCCTGCCCATCGGCGGGCACTACACCATGGGACCCACCGACGCGGCTCGAGCCATTTCGCTGATCGGGGCGCAGACCGTGCTGCCGATCCACTGGGGAACGTTTCCCGTGCTGGTCGGGACGCCGGACGAACTCGCCAGCCAGACCGATGCGCAAGTGTTGAGACTGCAGCCCGGAGAGACCTGGCAGGCGGGCTGAGCCGCGGCCCTGAGGCTGGATCCGCTGTTACACCACTTGACGGGACGTGGCCCACGTCGAATCGCATCCACCCATAGCGGTGGTACCAAAACCAGGAATACGCAGCCACCCAGAAGTTGTTTCCAGGCTCAGCTACGGTGTGCGTCGAACTCGGCCAGTAAACGCCGCACCAGTCAATTCCGCCGAAGTAGGCCGGAATCGTGCTGACATAGCAATTTTCCCACTGGACCTGCGTGATCTTATAGCCGTTGCGGCAGAGCCCAACATTCGTGTGACTCGTCGCAACTTCTATGAAGAGTATCCCGACGCCGAAATTGGCCCAATACGAGCCGCACCCCGAAGATGCTGCCGTCGTGTCAACGCCCAAAGCCGTCGTCTCCGACCAAGATGCTTCGCTACGTGTCCAACAGTCAGCGTCGCCAGCGTCCTTGACTGCGGTCTTGATCGCATCGCTTGTCTTTGACGCAAGCACGTCTGCCTTGAACTTCTGACATGCGGCAGCGGCCATGGGCGAATGCGTGGAACTAGATGTCGTCACCTCCGTGGCATACGTCGTGCCCACGAGCAATAAGGTGGCACCAGCACAGAGGTTATTGTCGCGCGCAGTCCGCCCCTCATTTCGTCACCTGCACAATGTTGCCGCCTATTCCTCCAGCTGCGGCGAGCAGGACGGCGGGAACAACGATGAGAAGCACCACCACCACGACGCCGATCCACAGCGCCATCCTCCTGCGGTCTTTGATCGCGGGATGGTTCGTCCCTTCTCGGGTTGGCTTGTCGACCATTACGAATCTCCTTCCGCATGTGTCTGGCCTGGCGAGGACGAGGCAATGTGTTTGGGCGAGCACCTCCTTGGACAAGCGACGCGGGCTTCCCGGCAGAGCACAACGGGCCCGCTTAGGTTCGGAAGTGTGCTGCCACAGGAACTCCGATGCCACTGGGGCCGCGCGACGTGTGGCCAGACCTGTGGACGCGGACGGGCCGCGCCACGGGCGACTAGAATCGTCGGATGCCCCCGAGTTCCGAACCCCTTGTCTCCGCGCGCAAGCTGACCAAGCGCTTCGCCGAATTCACCGCGGTGGATGCCATCGATTTCGACGTCCAGGCGGGCGAATCATTCGGCTTCCTCGGTCCGAATGGCGCCGGCAAGACGAGCACCATGCGCATGATCGCCTGCTCGTCACCGGTCAGCGACGGCACGCTGCAGGTCATCGGCATGGACCCGCGCACGCAGGCCCGGGAGATCAAGGCGCGCCTCGGCGTGGTCCCGCAGCTCGACAACCTCGACACCGAGCTCACCGTCCGCGAGAACCTGGAAATGTACGCGCGCTACTTCGACATCCCCGGCGACGTGGCCCGCAGCCGGGCCGACGAGCTGCTGCAGTTCGTGCAGCTGGACGAGCGCGCACGCGACAAGGTCGAGCCGCTCTCCGGCGGCATGAAGCGGCGGCTCACCATCGCACGGGCGCTCATCAATGAGCCGGACCTCGTCATCTTCGACGAGCCGACCACCGGCCTGGATCCGCAGGCTCGCCATCTCCTGTGGGACCGGCTGTATCGGCTCAAGCAGCGCGGCGCGACCCTCATCATCACGACGCACTACATGGACGAGGCCGAGCAGCTCTGCGACCGGCTGGTGGTCATGGACAAGGCGCACATCGTGGCCGTGGGCTCGCCGCGTCAGCTCATCGACCAGTACAGTTCCAAAGAGGTGCTCGAGCTGCGCCTTTCCGACGCCGTGCGCTCGTCGCTGGATGGCAAGCTCGAAGGCATCGGCGATCGGCTCGAGGACCTTCCAGATCGGGTGCTGATCTATACCGATGACGGGGAGCGGACGATGGAGGAGATCAACCGCCGCCACATTCCGGTCGAAGGCACTCTCGTGCGACGCTCATCGCTCGAGGACGTCTTCCTGCGTCTGACCGGCCGCTCGCTGGTCGACTGACCGATGTCCTTCGCCCCGGCGACCCACGTCTTTCTGCGCAACTGGCTGGTCTACAGGCGCATCTGGCACCGCAGCATCTTCTTCGGCTTCCTCCAGCCGTTCATGTTCCTGAGCGCCATGGGGATCGGGATGAGCAGGCTGCTGGCGGGAAACGCGAACGCCTTCGGCGGACTGACCTACCTCGAATTCCTCGGCCCGGGGCTGCTGGCGGCGAGCGCCATGCAGCTCGCGACGTTCGAGTCGACCTACCCGATCATGAACAAGATCATGTGGGGGCGGAACTACGAGGCGATGCTCTCGACGCCGCTGGGTACACGCCACATCCTCCTCGGCGAGCTCGGCTGGATAGGCTTCCGGCTGGCGACCATCGCCACCGTCTTCATGGTGGTGCTGTGGATCATGGGCGTGGCCGCCTCGCCATTGGCGATCCTCGCCATCCCGGTCGCCGCGCTGTGCGGCCTCGGATTCTCAGCGGGGCTCATCGCGTTCACCACCACGCAGAAGAACGACCTCGGGTTCAGCTGGATCTTCCGCTTCGTGATCAATCCCCTCTTTCTGTTCAGCGGCACGTTCTTCCCGCTGTCGCAGCTGCCGCACGCGCTGCTGGTCGTCGCCTGGGCCACGCCGCTGTTCCATGCCGTCGAGCTGATCCGCGGGCTGACCCTCGACCGCATCGATCCGCTGACGGCACCGCTGCACCTTGCCTACCTGCTCGCCTTCGCGGGCATCGGCATCTGGCTGGCCGATCGCGGCCTGGCGCGCCGGATGGCCAAGTAGACCGATGACCGCCGACGTCCGATCGCGCCCCGGCCTGTTCTCGGTCGCCGCTGCCCGCATCTGGCACTCCCGGCGCCTGGTCGAGCGCAACATCATGGTCTACCGGCACCAGTGGATCGTGATCCTGTCGGGGGTCATGGAGCCGGTCTTCTACCTGTTCGGCATCGGCCTGGGACTGGGCAGGCTGATCAGCAGCGTGCCGCTGTCGGACGGTCGCGAGATCAGCTACGTCGCGTACGTCGCGCCCGCGCTGCTGGCCACGGCGGCGATGAACGGCGCCGTGTTCGAGACGATCTTCAATGTCTTCTTCCGGCTGAACTACGCCAAGACCTACGACGGCATCCTGGCCACGCCCATGGGAATCACCGAGATCGCGCTCGGCGAGATGCTCTGGGCGCTGATGCGCTCGCTGCTCTACGCGGTCAGCATGCTCGTGATCATGTGGGTGATGGGCCTCATCCTGTCCCCATGGGCGATCCTGGCGCTGCCGGCGGCGCTCTTCATCTCGGCGGCATTCGCGGCGGCAGGACTGGCCGGAACGTCATTGCTGCGCACGGTCCAGGACTTCGATATTCCGATGGGCCTCATCGTCCAGCCGATGTTCCTGTTCAGCGGCACGTTCTTCCCGATCAGCGTTTACCCACTGCCGATCCAGCTGTTCATGGAGCTGACCCCGCTCTACCACTCGATCAACCTCATCCGCGGCCTGACAACCGGCGCGGTGAGCCTCGCACAGGCGTGGGATTTCGCGTACCTCGTCGTCTTCTTAGTGGTGATGATGTGGTTCGCCATGCGCCGCCTCGAACAGCGCCTGATCACGTAGCCGGTCGGGCCGATTCGTCCACGTACGCTCGGTACGACGCAGCGAGGATCGTGATCGGGTGGCGGGTCGGGACGCCGGTGGACGCCTCGATCTGCCAGCGGCAGGTCTCCGAATCGCAGGCGGCGAGCTCGGCCCCCGAAGCCCGAATCTTGTCGAACAGCCCGCGTCCCACGTCCTGTGCGATCTGCCAGCGCTCGACCTTGAGGCCATACGTGCCGGCGGCACCGCAGCAGTCGTGGTCCGAATCGACCGCGCGCAGGCCGGGCACCAGGCCGAACAGCTCCATCGCGGGCGTGCCGATGCCGTGGCTTTTGAGCTGGCAGGGCGGGTGATACGGCAGATCGGTCGGCATCGGTCCAAAACGGGTGTCGAGCTGACCGCGGTCATGCAGATCGACGAGCAGCTCGCAGATGTCCCAGGTGGCGTCGGCGACCGCTCGGGCGTCGGCGTCGTCGAGATCGAACATCTCGCGATACTCAGCCTTGAGCGCGTGCGTGCAGGAGGTCGATGTCCCGACGATGCGGTAGCCGCGCCGAGCGTAGTCGGCGAGCACCGACAGGTTGGCCCGCGCCTTCCGTCGGGCATGCTCGTACAGACCGTTGCTGATGAAGGGCAGGCCGCAGCACTCCTGCCGCGGCACGATCGCCTCGAGCCCGTTGCGAGCCAGGATCTCGACCGCGTCGCGACCGAGATCGGGCTCGAATCCGTCGACCGCGCAGCCATGGAAGTAGACGACCGCCCGCTCCGGCCCAGGCTCGACCGCGGGGCGCGCCCGGCGTCGCCACGACGAGCTGAAGGTGCGACGCGCAAAATTGTGCAGGGGACCGCGGCGATGCACGCCCAGCACCTTCTCGCCGACCCAGCGCGCCAGGCGATTGCGGAGCGCGAAATTGGCGAGCGGCGCGAATGGGACCCCGAGGCGTATGAGCAGATCCGTGTCGCTGATCAGCCGGTTGCGCAGGCTGCTGCCCTCTGTCGCGACCATGGAGGCACGGGCGCGGTTGTTCGTCTCGGCGATCAGCACGCCGGTCGGGCAGGCACGCGTGCACAGTCCGCAGCCGCTGCACCAGTCGACGCTGGCATCCGGGGACTGCGAGCCGTCACCCCGAAAGCGCTGCGCCTGCGGGCCCTCGTACTTCGGGCCCGGAAACAGATCGCTGACGCGCGCGACGGGACAGACCGTGTTGCACACATTGCACTTGATGCACGCATCGGTGCTGAACGGCGGGTAGTCGCGGCTGGCTGCATCCGAGAAGGTCATGCCGCCACCGCCGAGCGGTCGCTGATCACCTGCACGGCGCGGTGAGCGCTGGCCACCGCCACGCCGTCGCCGCAGCGCTCGGCGAGATAGCGCATGCCGGCCAGCATGGAACCGACCACCGTCACGTTGCGCAGCCCGGTTGGACGCAGGTTGGCGTCGACCCGAATCCCCGCCGACTCGAGCGGCTGCTCGACCAGCGGGTCGTCGGCCAGCCACTCGCGCTGCGGCGGGCTCTCCACCGGCAAACCGAAGACGCGCTCCTCCACGATGCCGTCGGCATGGGCGCGCAACCCGCCCGAGGCGAGTCCGCCGGTGGCCAGCACGAACTCGGCAGCGACCGACCGCAGCGTGCGTGACGCGGCCTCAGTGTGCACGGCCACGATCCGCTCGCCGGCGCGCTCCACGTTGACAACCGGAAAGCCCCATTGCAGGCCGCCCCCGACCGCCAGCAGGCGTCCGCGCAGCGCCTCCCACAGTCGCGCGCCCGGCACGCTCGGCGGCAGCGAGGGAATCTCGAAGACCGGCACGCCGAGCATCTCGCGCGTCGCCGCCAGCACCTCGGCATGACGGTCGAGGCCGAGCACCGCGGGCAGCCCGACGCGCCAGCGGCCGGCCGGCAGTGAGGCCCGCATGCGCTCCAGGGCGCGGGCGCGCCACACCGGATCGTCGAACATGCGCGCGAGGTCCATGGGCGTCAGGTTATGCCGGCGGTCAACCCAGGGCAGATCGACGACCGCGGCGCGGACCTCGGCCGGCCCGTGCGGCCAAGGGTGGGTTCGCAGATTGCGTGCTGCCATCTCTGCCCAGAAGTCTTTGAAACGACCGATGCCCAGGATCAGCAGCCGCTCACCGTCGTCCCATGGGTCGAGGGCGGCCGACTGGGCATCGGGCACGATCGCCGCAGGCCGCAGGCCGCCGACGGCGGTCGGCATCGCGTTCAGCGCGTCACCAGGGGAGCCGCGATACGGCAGGCCGGCCGCGTCCAGGCGCGCGAGATGCGCTTCCACGGCGGGAACAACTGCATCGGCCAGCAGCGCGTACGGGTGGCCCGGGCGCTCAGCTAGCTTTGCGACATCCCCGACGTCCAGCCCACCGTGCGTCCAGTGCGTCGCCGCCATCCCCTTGCCGACGACGAAGACCCGTGCGCCGCCCTCGGCCAGACCGATGCCCGCGGACAGGCCGGCCAGCCCGCAGCCGATGACCACCGCGTCATGCGTCGGCATCGCGCCCTCCCAACGTCTCGACGGCCAGCGTCCCGCGGTAGATGCCCGCCTCGAGCCACAGCTCGGCGAGCTGGTCCCCCCAGGCGATCGGCGTCGTCCCGTGGAAGCGCTCGCGCAGAAAGCCCAGCAACGCCTCGTCGGCACGGCCTTCATCGGGCAGCATGGCCGCCGCGCGCGGCGTGCAGAAGGCTCCCTGGCACGGACCCATGCCCAGACGGGTGCTGCGCCGCAGGTCGTCAAGGGACGAGTCGGGTCGCTCTGCCAACGCGGTGGCCAGGCGCCGGCGGGTGACGATCTCACACTCGCAGATCAGATCCGCGTCCCCGCCGCCATCGGCCTCGATGTCATCCAGCCTCGAGCCCAGCCAGTACGGCCGCGCCGCCGCGCGGTCCGGCAGCGGCTCGTCGGCGGTGCGGCACGGCGCCTCCACCCCGAGCGCGGCGCAGACGCGATCGATCGTCTGCTCCGCCATGAGCCGATAGGTGGTCAGCTTGCCGCCGACGATGCTCCACAGGTTCGGTACCCCGTCGCGCGGGCCGTGGTCGATCACGTGGTGCGCCCGGCTGATCTCGCGCGACCCCTCGTCACTGACGTCGGACTCCTCGTACAGCGGACGGCAGCCGGCGTAGGCGCGCAGGACGCGCGCGGCCGAGAGGCCGGGCACCAGGCGGTCGCCATCGCCGAGCAGCGCGCGAACCTCCTCGGCAGTGACCTGCATGTCGTCTGGATCCTCGATCGTGATGTCTGTGGTGCCGAGGATGCTGACGGTATGCACCGGCACGATGATGTCGCCGTCACCGGGGGGTGCCAACCGGTTCACGACCACCCGCGTGACGCGGCGGTTCATGATCAGCATCGAGCCCTTGCCCGGGCTCATCTGCAGGTGCGCGCCGGCCAGCGCGGCGATCTGTCCGGCCCAGGCGCCGACGGCCGAGATCACCGCGCCGCACGAAACCGAGCGACGCTCGCCGCTGCGACGATCCTCAAGCTCCACGCTCGACAACCGGCCGTCGGCATCCTTGCCGAAGGCGACGAGCGCCTGGTAGCGCCACGCTTCGGCTCCATGCTCCCGCGCAGCGGCGAGGTTCGCGTCGATCAGCTCCCAGGGTTCGAGCGCGGCATCCGGCACGTGGTAGGCGGCGCCTATCTCTCGGTTGAGCAACGGCTCGGCGGCGAACAGCTCGGAGAGCGGCAGCGGCTCGGCGACAATCCCCGCCGCGGCGCAGGCGGCGGGAAAGCCGGCAAGGTAGTCGTCGGGATCATGTTGCGTGGCCACGAAGTAGCCACCGGTCAGCTCCAGGCAGCCGGGAGCGATGCGCCGCAGCACCGCGTTCTCGCGCGCGCAATCACGCGCCGAGCCGGGATCGCTGACGACGTAGCGCGCGCCCGAGTGCAGCAGGCCGTGGTATCGGCCGCTGGTTCCCGAGCCGAAGTCGCCGCGCTCGACCAGCAGGGCACGCACGCCGCGCATCGCCAGGTCGCGCAGCACCCCCGCACCGGTCGCGCCGCCGCCGACCACAACCACGTCGAAGTCCGCTGTCATGAGTCTCCCATCAGGATCGGCATCGCTCCGCGCACGTAGTCCCAGGCGGACACGACCGTCAGTGCAGTGGCCACCACCATCAACCAGAAGCCGATGGCGTCCAATGCCGAATCGATGCCGAGCGCAGACATCGGTCCCGATGTCTGCGCGTCGAAGGCCAGCAGCAGAAGCGCCATGGCGACCAGAGTGGTCAGCGTCTTGGCCTTGCCCAGCGCTCGCGCGGCAATGACCACCCCGGCCGATGCGGCGAGCTGGCGAATGCCCTGGATCACGAGCTCACGGATCAGGATCGTGGCCACGATCCAGGTGGGGAGCAGGCCCACTTCGACCATGGCGATCAGGACGCCGGCGACCAGCACCTTGTCGGCGGTCAGGTCCATGAAGACGCCGAGCGCCGAAACTTCGCCGCGCGCGCGGGCGATCCGGCCATCCAGGTAGTCGGTGAATGCGGCGATCGCAAAGACGACGAAGGCGATCAGGCCGGCGCCCGGGAACGGCAGCAGCAGCAGCGCGATCACCACCGGCGTCAGCGCGATGCGCAGGATGCCGAGCAGGTTGGGCAGCGAGGTGAGTCGTGGGGATGCGGCAGTCATCCAGCCTCCAGCAGCTCCGCGACCAGGGCGCGTGCCTCCTCCACCCGATCCGCGACCATGGCACGCCGCACCGCGTCGCGCGCCGCATCACGGCTGACCTGCGCCAATGCCCGCTTCACGCCGGCGAAGGCGGCCTGATCCATCGAGAGCTCGTCCACGCCGAGGCCGACCAGCGCGAGCGCCCCGATCGGGTCGCCGGCCATCTCGCCGCACACGGCGACCGGAACGTCTGCCACGCGCCCTGCCTCGACGACGGTGGCCATCGAACGCAGCACGGCCGGGTGCATCGGATCCTGCCGGGCGGCCATGGCCGGATTGGTCCGGTCGGCGGCCAGCAGATACTGGGTCAGGTCGTTGGTGCCGATGCTCATGAAGGCGACCTCGGGCGCGATGCGGTCCGCCAGCGTCACCGCCGATGGGACCTCGATCATGACACCGACCTTCGGCGATCGCGACACTGGGCGGCCGAAGGCGGCCAGCGCGACGAGCTCGTGGAGGCGATACACGTCGGCGAGGTCGGCGATCATCGGTCCCATGATCCACGCCTGCTGACCTGTCTGCTCGGCCGCGTCCAAAATGGCCCGCAGCTGACCCACGATCAGGTCCGGATCACGCTCGGCCAGCCTGAGTGCGCGGACCCCCAGGAAGGGGTTCGCCTCCGGCTCGAGCGACAGGTAGGGCAGTTGCTTGTCGCCGCCCAGATCAATCAGCCGCACCACCACCGGACGGTCATCAAACGCCTCGAAGACCTGCGCATAGGCGGCGGTCTGCGTTGCAACGTCCGGCGCCTCCCTGCGACCCATGAACATGAACTCAGTGCGGAACAGGCCGATTCCCTCGGCACCGGCATCCAGCGCCATGCGCGCCTCATCCGGTTGACCGATGTTGGCGCCCAGCATCACGCGCGTGCCGTCCCGTGTCTGCAGCGGCTGATGCACGAGTCGACGGTCCTGGGCCGCCCGCTCCCCCGCCGCATCGATTCGGCCCTCGATCATTGCCCGGTCGGCGTCGTCGGGTGCGATCAGCACCTCGCCGCTGTCGCCGTCGATCGCCACGCACTCGACGTCGCTCAGCGCGGCAAGCAAGCCTTTCACGCCTACCACCGCCGGGATGCCGAGCGCCCGCGCCAGGATGGCGGCATGCGCGGTCCGTGAGCCTGCCTCCACCGCGATCCCGGCCAGCAGCCTCCGGTCCAGCTCGGCGGTGACCGATGGCGGCAGGTCCTCGGCGACCACGATGGATCGTCGCTCGAGGCAAGGCGTCTCGGCGCCGGTCACGATCCGCGCGATGCGTTCCGCCACGTCGCGAATGTCTGCGGCGCGGGCTGCGAGCAGCTCATCGTCCAGGCCCGCCAGCGCATCTGCTGCGGCAGCGCCCGCTCGTCGCACGGCTTCGGCCACGGGCGCGCCCGCCGCGGCACGTTGCCGAGCGTCGTCGAGAAGCGCCTCGTCGGTCGCCATCAGCGCCTGCGCATCGAGGATGGCGGCCTCGTCCAGATGACCGTCGATGCGCAGCCGCTCGGCCAATATCTCGAGCTCGGCCGCGGCACGACCACACGCGACGTCCAGCGAAACGACCAAGCGGTCGCCGCCGATCGCCACGTGGCGCCACACCGCCGCCAGCGCGACGCCCGGCGCGGCGGGGATGCCTGTCAGCCGGACGCTCACGGCTCGACTGCCTCGCCGAGGCCATCGTGGACCAGTTCGGCGAGCTCGCGCAGCGCCTGCTCGGCGTCGCTGCCCTCTGCCCGCAGCCGAACGCTGTGGCCGCATGCGACGCCCAACTGCATCACGCCGATGATGCTTTTGGCGCTCACCTCACGCTCCGGATTGCGGGTCACGTTGGTCAGCCACAGGTCGGCGGCATAACGCCCGGCGGCCTTGACGAACTGGGCCGCGGGTCGGGCATGCAGGCCCGATGGATTGCGCACCTCCAGCGTCGTCTCGGGCATCAGGCCTCCATCGTCTCTTTCTGGCCGAACCTGCGCTCGGTTCCGGCGCGCAATCGGCGGATGTTGTCGCTGTGCGCCCACGTCACGAGCAGGCCGGCGGCAAGGGCATACCCCACTCCGGCCCATTCGGCAAGGTTCAGCACGGCCAGGATCGCGACCACGAGCGGCGCCAGCAGCGAGCCAGCGACAGACCCGGCCGAAACAAAACGCCAGCGCCAGATGATGAACACAACGATCGGGGCGAGGATCAGCAGCGCAAGCGGCGCGATCGCTCCAAGCCCACCCGTGGACGTTGCCACGCCGCGGCCGCCGGTGAAACGGATGAAGACCGACCAGATGTGGCCGACGACGGCCGCAAAACCGGCCGCCGCCGCAATCCACGGCCCGGTGCCCGGCGGACCAGCCTGGTAGAGGGCGTATGCCAGCAGCACTGCCGCAACCCCCTTGCCGACATCGAGCAGGAAGACGAGCGCGGCAATCCTCGGACCGAGAGTGCGGAGGGCGTTCGTCGCCCCGGTGCGGTGCGAGCCGTACTGGCGGATGTCGACCCCGCGCGTGAGGCGTCCCAGCACGAGCCCAAAAGGCACGGCCCCAAGCAGGTAGCCGAGGAGGACAAGTACAAGCGCGCCGAGTGGTCCGTTCATCGGGTGCCATCGAGCTTGTCAAGCTGCGCAGCCTCGTCAGCCGCCCGCAGGACGGCGTCGAGATCGTCCCCGGCCGCCGCCTGCACCGCGGCGACGAACGTGCCCTCGACCAGCGGGCCGCCGCTGATCCGCGCTTGCCCGGCGAGTGGCTGCCCAAGCAGATCCTCGACGGCAGTCAGCGCCGAGAGAACGGCACTGCCGAGGTCGGCGAGGATGACCACGCCCTGGCCCGTGTCAGCCGCCTCGACCGCCGCCGCAATGCGGGCGGCGTCGGTGCCGATCTGTCCGTCGACCATGCCGCCGGCGGAAACGAGGATGGGACCGTCGCTGTCGAGGTTGGCCAGCTGCGTGACCAGGGCGACGACGGCATCGGCCAGCGGTCCGGAATGGGACACGACCACGATCCCGACCGCCATGCCACCTCCGTTGCGAACGCTGCGAGGAAGAACCGTCGGGCCGGGCTTGCACCCGGCCCGCATCGGTCTATGGACGGAAGGT
>JBBSCG010000017.1:0-35401 GCA_038250515.1 Candidatus Limnocylindria bacterium | reverse complement strand
CGCATCTCCTCCTCGGAGAGCTTCAGCACGTTGATCCCGTCGAAGATCACCTCGCCGCTGACGATCTTGCCCGGCGGGTTCGGCACGAGTCGAGTCAGTGACAGCGCCGTCACGCTCTTGCCGCAGCCGGACTCCCCCACCAGCCCGAGTGTCTCACCGTAGTCGAGCTCGAAGCTGACCTCGTCCACGGCGTGGACCACGCCGTCCTTGGTGAAGAACTGCGTGCTGAGGTTGCGAACCTCGAGCAGCTTGCGGGCGTGGCGAGCATGCGAATCAGTCAGCTGCTCCGCGAGCCGGCGTCCCTCCTCGGTCGCGACCTGCACCTCGTCCGGCAGATCGGTGACCGCCGGCTTGGCGGTCCGGCGGTCGTCGTCGGTCAGCGTCAAGTTACTGCTTCCCCTTGAGCTTCGGGTCGAGAGCGTCGCGCAGGCCGTCGCCCAGCCAGGTGAAGCTGAGCAGGGTCAGGGCGATGGCGACGGCCGGGAAGATGACCAGGTGCGGCTCAGTGCCCATCCAGGTCTTTCCATCGAAGATGAGCTTGCCCCATGAGGCACGCGGCGCGTTGACGCCGATGCCGATGAAGGAGAGCGTCGCCTCCGTCAGGATCGCACCGGGGATGCCGAGGGTCACGGCCACGATCACCGGACCGATCGCGTTTGGCAACAGATGGCGAATCACGATGCGCCGATCCGAGACGCCGATGGCACGCGCCGCCTCAACGTACTCGGTCTCCTTGAGGCTGAGGAGCTGGCCGCGCACCAGGCGTGCCATGGTGACCCACGCCACGAGACCGATCGCCACGTACACCAGCAGCAGGCCGTCGAGCGCCTGGCCGAACGGCGTATCACGCAGGGTCACGGTCATCAGGATGATCAGCAGGAGGTCCGGGAAGGCGTAGATGACGTCGGTGAAGCGCATCAGGTAGGTGTCGATGCGACCGCCGAACCAGCCGGCGACCGCGCCGATCGGCACGCCGATGAAGAGCACCACGAACTGGACCACGAGCGCCACGCTGAGGCTGATGCGCGCTCCGTCGAGCAGCCGGCTGAACAGGTCGCGGCCGAAGAGGTCGGTCCCCAGCAGCCTGCCCGCGGTGCCCGGCGCGAGCGGCAGATTTCCATGCGCCTGCACAAGCTTGATATTCTGCTCGTAGTAGGGATACGGGGCGATCATCGGACCGAAAACGCCCACCACGATGAGGAGCAGGACGATGATCGCGCCGACCACCGAGAGCCGGTTGCGGACGAGCCGGCCGAGAGCGTCCCGCCACAGGCTGGTGGGCTTCTGCGAACGGATTGCCGGAGCTTCGAGGGCTCCCGTCTGGGTTGCCATGGCGCTGGTTCCTAGCTGTAGCGGATTCGCGGGTCGATGTAGGCGTAGGCGATGTCGACGACCAAGTTCATGACGGCGATCGTGACCGCGAACAGGACGGTCAGCGCCATGATCAGCCCGTAGTCGCGGCTGCCGATGGCAGAGACATAGAACTGACCGATGCCGGGGACGCTGAAGATGGTCTCGATGATCAGCGAGCCGGTGACCAGGAAGGCGAAGATCGGCCCGAGGATGGTGATCACCGGGATGAGCGCGTTGCGAATCATGTGGATGACCACGATGCTGCGTTCCCGCAGCCCCTTGCTCTGCGCCGTGCGAACGTAGTCACGGCGGGTCACCTCCAGCATTGAGGCGCGTGTGTAGCGCGCGATGCTGGCGATGGCGAAGCCTGACAGGGCGATGGTCGGCAGCACCCAGTACTCGGGGCCACGCCAGCCTCCGGTCGGGAACCAGCCGAGGTTCACCGCCACGATCAGCTGCAGGAAGACCGAGATGATGAAGCTCGGTGTCGCGATCCCGATCACCGACACCGTTGTCGAGAGGTAATCCGGCCACTTGTTCTGGCGCAGTGCGCCGATCACGCCGAGGGGGATGCCCAGGATCACCGACAGCAGGAAGGCCATGGATCCGAGCTGGACCGATGCCGGCAGGCCCTGGAACAGAATGTCGTTCACGGTGCGGTTGCGGTAGTTGTACGACGGGCCGAAGTCACCGGTCAGCATGTTGCCGACCCAGTTCACGTACTGAACCGGAACCGGTTCGTTGAGGCCGTACTGCTGCTCGAGGTTGCGTCTCACAACCTCCGGCACCCGGCGGCCGCCGGGTCCCGCCGAGTCGAACGGCCCGCCAGGCGCGGCGTGCATCAGCGCGAAGGTGATGACGGTGACCACCAGCAGGACCGGGATCAGCCACAGCACGCGACGAATGATGTATGCGGTCATGTGTCGGCTCCGGATCTTCCTCTGTGCAGGAGTCTGCGTGTTCGCGAGAGTGTAGTGCAGTCGTGACGACGGCCGCGGACCCCGAGACCATGCCTCGAGATGCGCGGCCGTCGGGTGGACCGGCGGACCGGTCCACCCGACTGTTGGTGCGTCAAACGATGACCGGGCTCAGTGCGCGGCGATCGAGATGGCCTCCGGGAACGTCATACCGGTCGTGCTGTCGAGACCCGTAGAGGTCAGCGTCACGTACGGCTTGAGCGCGGTGAAGCGGCCGTACCAGTAAATGAAGATGACCGGCGCGTCTTCGACGAGCAGCTCCTGCGCCTGGTTGTACGTGGCGATCTGGGTCGCGAAATCAGGCGCCGCGTTGGCCTTCTTCACGAGATCGTCGTACGCCGGGTTGCAGTAGCCAGAGTCGTTGTTACCCGAATCGCAGGTGAGCAGGCTCAGGAAGTTCTGCGGATGCGGGTAGTCAGCCGACCAGCCGAGGCGGAAGACCGTGTACGGGTCCTTCGCCAGCTGCTCGAGATAGGTGTTCCACTCCACACCCGTGAGCTTGGCCTCGATACCGAGGTTCGTGCGCCACTGCTCCTGGATGTAGGCCATGATCGCTTCGTGGCCCGAGTCGGAGTTGAAGCCGAGCTGGATCGGGATGTCCTTGGCGCTGCTCACGCCGAGCTCGGTCATGGCGGTCTGCAGATCTGCCTTGGCCTTGGCAGCATCGAACTTGAAGCCGATGTCGGGCTGGTTGCCCGGCATGCCCTTCGGAACCATGCTGGTCGCTGACGTGCCGACGCCCTGCCGAACGGTGTCGATCAGGCCCTGGCGGTCGATCGCCTCAGAAAGCGCATGGCGCAGCGTCTTGCTCTTGTAGACCTGGCCCTTCTTGTCCTTCAGGTCGAAGCCGAGGTAGTAGGTCGCAAGGCTGTCGCCCTGCAGGACCTCATCCGGGTGCTCCGAGCGCATCTGCGCCGTATTGGCCTCCGGGACGGCAGCCATGTCGATCTCATCGGCCTGGTATGCCGCGAAGGCAGCATCCGGGTCCTTGAAGATCCGAACGTCGATCTCATCGACCTTCGGCTTGTCGCCGCCGACCCAGTTGTCGTTCGGGAGCAGGGTCAGGCTTTCGTTGTGCGTCCAGTCACCGAGCTTGAACGGACCGCTGGCGATGTAGTTCTTCGCCTCGGTGTAGTCCTTCGCATCGGTCCAACCCTCCTTGAGCGGAGAGGTCAGCCACATGGTGGTGACGAACGGGAAGTAGGTCGCCGGGCCGGATAGGTCGATCACGACCGTCTTGGGATCCGGAGCGGTGACGCCAAGTGCGTCGAGCGCCTTGGTGATGGCCGCGTCGTCGAAGGCCTTGCCCTCGGCAGGAACCAGCGCCAGGAGGTCCGCGGCACCCTTGATGTCACCGGCGATGTAGGCATAGTCGGAGGCGGTGTGCGGGTCGATGAGGCGCTTGAAGCTACGGACGAAGTCGGCGGCAACGATCTCGGTGCCGTCGCTGTACTTGATGCCGTCCTTCAGCGTGTAGGTGATCTTGGTGCCATCGGTGCTGACCTCGAAGCTGTCAGCCAGGCCGCCCTGCGGGACCGCCTCCAGCGTCTTCGGGTCATACCACAGCAGCGGTCGCTGAATCGAGTTCAGGACCAGAATTGAGCCGCTGTCGGTGGCGAGGTTCGGATCGAGGCTCGCCGGCTCGGTCGTGGTCGGGAGCGTGAACGTCCCGCCAGTCGCCGCGGGAGTGCTCGGCTCCCCTGACCCAGAGCCCGTCGTGGCGCTGGGAGACGTGCCTCCGCAGGCCGCGAGCACCAGGCTCAGGACCATTGTGACTCCAAGGAGTCGCTTATTCCACATAGATTCCTCCAGAAGCCGTTGTCACGGCATGTTGCGCAGTCGCCGCATGAGTGCGGCGCATCGGCCTGACCGCCATGAGCTCGAGTCCTCGATGCTCGCGGTGACCTTCGAGTTCATGACGTCGTGGATCGTCGCGGTTCGCCCTCCTTCTCCTCCATGGTCTCTGCAATCAGCGGTGGGCTGCATCGCCATCCTTCAAAGGCGACCGTCGCGGAACGTGGCGCAGGAGCCAGGCCCGCGTGGGCGGCAGAGCGCGCACATGATGTTCCGGCTCTGGTTACGGCGTCAAGGAGCCACATCGCAGTCTCCACTCCTTACACACCTATACCCGCCGCCGGCCCACCGGGTTCAGATTGTGCCTGAACCATGCAACCCTCGGGGCGTCGGATCAGCGCATCCACGCGTAGCCGCTGGCGCTGGCGATCACATCGGCGCGCACACCGCGGCCGCTGATCTCGAAGCTGCGCGGCCGGCCGTCACTGAGGGCTTGTGTCGCCGAGCTGTCGACCACCGCACCCGCGAACTCGCCGTTCTTATCGAAGAACGCGACCCCGACGGTCGGCGGCTGGTAGCGCCGCAAACCGTTGGGCTCCGCGATCCTGCCTCGCACGGTGGTGACGCCATCGCGCGTCTCCCAGCTCAGGTCGGAGACGCGCAGGGCGACCGACGCCACGTCGTCCATGCCACGCGTGGGGCAGTACTTGATGTGCGTGTCGAGTACGCCGATCTGACCGATGCCGTCCACCTTGATGCCGCCCATCAGGTACACCGCCTGCTCACCGGGCTTCAGAAGGGCGGGCGACGGAAAGAAGCGGCCCTGACGCGTACCGAATGCGGTCTCGCCGTCCTTCCACTCCATCCGCACCATCGGCTCGTAGAGCTGCTTGGGCTCGTAGTCGTACAGGGTGTTGAGGAAGGTGACCGGCTCCTGGCCGACATTGCGCATGGTGAACATCATCGTCGCGTAGCCGTCGACCACCTGCACCTGCTGGGTCGACTCGCCGCGGAACGGCTTGACCGGCCCGGGCGCGGGAGGCACCTCGAAGCGGGCGGTCTCCACGCTCAGCGGCGCAGCGACGGCGGCGGGTACGATCGGTGCGCTGCACGCCGTGGCGATCACGCCGACCATCAGCAGCGCCGCGATGCGACGCAGCATCACTGCATCATGCCCGCCTGCAAGGCGACGGGTTCGACCAGCGCGACCAGCGACATTGACTGCGCGAAACGGGCCAGGCCGGTGGCCGGCCCGATCGGCTTGGGTGGCTTGTACGGATCGCCGATCGGCCAGATGATGCCGCCCGGCGGCACGAAGCTCGCCACCTCGATGTGGCCCAGGCGCCCGAGAGTCTGCGGCGGCGGACCCTGCTGCGGCACGTCCATCTGCGCCCGAGAGAGAACGATCGTCAATGCAATGACGGCGCCCGCGCCGGCGACGCGCAGCCCCTGTCCGAGGCCGAGCAGCCACGAGCGCCAGCCAGTCGACTCGGTCGGCTCCGCCATCGCGCGTTGACGAACGATGGTCCACGCGTCCGGGGAGGGCTCGACGGCGTCGACCCGCTCGCGCAGCGCCCGCTGAAGCTGGTGGACGAACGCCCGATCAAGCCCGACCTCCTCGCGACAGGGCGCGCAGGTCTCGAGGTGCTCGAGGTGGGGAACCGAGCGGCGGTCGAGCGGACCGAAGTGGAAGCGCTCGATCAGCTCGCGGGCAACCTTATGACAGCTCATCGGCCGCAAGCCTGGCGTTCGGTGCCGATGCCCGGCGCTCGGCCGGAACGAGCGATCGAAGCGCCTTGAGAGCGTAGTGCAGTCGCGACTTCATGGTGCCCACGTTGCATTGCGCGATCTCGGCGGCCTCGGCCAGCGAGTAGCCGTGGAGGTAGTAGAGGATGATTGCGGTCTGCTGCTTGGGCGGCAGCGCGTCGATCCCGCGTTGCAGCACCTCGATGATCTCGCGCGACTCGACCACCTGCTCCGGTCGGGAGGTGAGATCCGCGACGATATTGATGATCAGTGTCGTGAGCGGCTCGGCGAACGTGCGCCTGCGCCGCGAGATGCGGCTGTAGCACAGGTTCGTGGTCACGCGCTGCAACCACGGGAGCGGGGATACGTCGCGCCACAGCCGATGCCGGACGCGATAGGCCTTGACGAAGCAATCCTGCAGGATCTCCTCTGCCAGGAACGGGTCACGCGTAATTGCCAGCGCGGTCGTGTAGACCGGCCGCCTGTAGGTATTGAAGAACTCCTCGAACGCATTGATCTCGCCCGACTGCATGCGTTCGACGAGACCGTCCGGCTGCGTCGTCATCAGTGGCACCCCTGTGGTCGAACCGCCGCTCGGTATTGATACTACCGTGGATACGCGATCCGGGTTCAGTCGCCGTCCTGGGCGAACGTGTGGCGCAGATCAGGCCGACGCGCCGCGCTGGCCTCGTCGAGGCGACCTACGGGCGTGCTGACCGGGCTGCGCTTGACCGATTCGGGATCCTCGACAGCCCGCTGGGCGATGTCGTGCATGACGCCGATGAAGCGGTCCAGCGTCTCCAGCGACTCCGTCTCGGTCGGCTCGATCATCAACGCCTCCTCGACGATCAGGGGGAAGTAGATCGTCGGCGGGTGGACGCCGGCGTCCAGGATCGCCTTGGCGATGTCGAGCGTGGTGATGCCGTGCTGGCGCTTCTGTCGGCGGCCGGAGAAAACGACCTCATGCTTGCAGATCCGGTCGTAGGGCAGGTCGTAGGCATCGGCCAGACCGACCCGCAGGTAGTTCGCTGCGAGCACCGCGTCGTCGCTGATCTCGCGCAGGCCGGCAGCGCCGTTGCTGCGGATGTACGTGTAGGCGCGCACGAACATGCCGAAGTTGCCGGTGTGCATGCGTACGCGGCCGATGCTCTCGGGTCGGTCCGCCTCGAGCGCGAAGCGGGCACCCGGCGTCGAGCGGCCGGCCCATGCGTTGCGCCGAACCTCGTCGGGATCGCCATCCGCCAGCGTCGCCAGGGATCCGGGCAGGAAGGGCGCCAAGCGCTCGCTGACGCCAACCGGACCGGCTCCCGGTCCCCCGCCGCCGTGCGGCGTGCTGAACGTCTTGTGCAGGTTGAAATGCATCACGTCGAACCCCGCCTCGCCGGGGCGAAAGCGGCCCAGGATGGCATTGAGGTTGGCGCCATCCATGTAGGCGATCGCGCCGGCCTGCTTGACGGCCGCGATGACCTGGTCGATCTGGTCCTCGAAGATGCCGAGCGTGCTGGGGTTGGTGATCATGAGGGCCGCGGCATCCGGGCCAAGCGCCGCGCGCAGCGCGTCGAGATCGATGCCGCCGCGCTCGTTCGAAGGGATCGTCACGACGCTGTAGCCGACCATGGTGGCCGTGGCCGGGTTGGTGCCGTGCGAGCTGTCCGGTACCAGCACCTTGCTGCGCTGCTCGCCCTGTCCGCGAGACCGATGATAGGCACGCGCCATCAGCAGCCCGGTCAGCTCGCCCTGCGCGCCGGCCGCCGGCTGAAGGCTGACGGCGCTGAACCCGCTGATCTCCTTCAGCAGCTCGGCCAGCAGCCATTCCAGCGCCAGGCTGCCCTGCGCCAGCGCGTCGGGATCGAGCGGGTGCGACTCGGCGAAGGCAGGCAGGCGCGCCGCCCATTCGTTCACCTTCGGGTTGTACTTCATCGTGCACGAGCCGAGTGGGTAGAAGTTCAGGTCGATCGCGTAGTTCAGGTGCGCCAGACGGTTGAAGTGACGCAGCAGATCGAGCTCGCTCACCTCCGGCAGGCGTGGCGCACGCGTGCGAAGGACCGATGCCGGCAGGTCCGGCTGATCCTGCCCCGCCTCGCGGGCGTGCGCCGAGGCCTTCGGGAAACGCACCGCACGGCGGTCGCGGCGCGAGGCCTCGAAGATGAGCGGCTCGACGATGCCCAGCTCGGCGCCGCCAGGTGGCGAGTGGAACGCCGCTCCGCGACCGCTCGGGTCGCCGGGGGAAGCCGGCCGCTCGACGATGCTCACTTCGTGGCCGCCAAAGCGTCGACGAGGCGCTCGACATGCTGGTCGGTGGTCAGCTCGGTGGCGGCCAGCAACAACGTATCGGCGAGCTGCGGGTAGTCGCGCCACAACGGATGCCCAGCCACGATCCCCTGCTCGACCAGCGCAGCATGCCGACGCTCGGCGTCCGGGATGCGGATGGCAACCTCGCTGAAGTACGGCGCAGAGAAACGCCGCTCGCCAAGTCCTGCGCGCTCAATGGACGCCGCGGCATGACGCGCCTGCACGGTCGACAGCTCGCCGACCTCGGCCAGACCTTTCGGACCCACCGCAGTCAGGTATGTGGTGGCGGCCAGCGCGCAGAGCGCCTGGTTGGTGCAGATGTTGGATGCCGCCTTCTCGCGGCGGATGTGCTGCTCGCGGGCCTGCAGCGTGAGCACATAGCCGCGCCGGCCGTCGACGTCATGGGTTGCGCCGACCAGGCGACCGGGCATCTGGCGCACCGCGCTCATGAACGCGGCCATGAGTCCGACGTACGGCCCGCCGTACGAGAGCGGGATGCCGAGCGACTGCCCCTCGGCGGCGACAAGGTCGGCACCGTAGTCAGCGGGCGGCGCGAGCAGCCCCAGCGAGACCGGCTCGACCACGGCGACCAACTGCGCGCCGACGGCGTGCGCCGCATCGCCCAGCTCGCGCATCGGCTCGATGCCGCCGAAGAAGTTCGGCTGCTGCGCGACCAGGCAGGCGAAACCGTCGTCGAGGACGCCCGCGGCAACCTCGACCGGGGTGAGGCCGCTGCCACCCTCCGCCAGGTCGGCGTCCACCTCGACCATCTCGATCCCGGGGCCCGAGCAATACGTCGCCAGGACGCGGCGGATCTGCGGGTTGACGGCGGTCGAGATGGCGATCCGGTCGCGGCGCGTCAGCCGGCAGGCCATCAAGGCGGCCTCGGCCGTGGCCGTGGCACCGTCGTAGTGGCTGGCGGTGGCGACCTCCATGCCGGTCAGCTCGCAGATCAGGGACTGGAACTCGTAGATGCTCTGCAGCGTGCCCTGGCTGACCTCCGGCTGGTACGGCGTGTACGAGGTCGCGAACTCGCTGCGGCCGATCACCTCCCAGACGACCGCCGGGATCAGGTGCCGATAGGCCCCGGCGCCGAGGAAGCTGACCTCCGGAATGCGGTTCAGCCCTGCCAGCCGAGCCAGCTCTCCACGGACCTCCTGCTCGACCAGCGGCGGCGGAATCTCGAAGCTCGTCGGGCGGACCGCCTGCGGAATATCGTCGAACAAGCCATCGATCGACGGAACCCCGACTGCGGCGAGCATGCGCTCACGGTCGGCATCGGTATGCGGAGAGTAGGCCATCGGGCTAGGCGGTCAGCTCGGCGTAGGCATCGGCATCCATGAGCTCATCGACCTGGGAGGGATCGGTCAGGGTCAGGCGTGCAATCCAGCCCGTGCCGAAGGCGTCGCTGTTGAGCAGCTCGGGAGTGCCGACAAGCGCCTCGTTGACCTCGGTCACCTCGCCGGAGACTGGCGCGAAGAGGTCGCTCACGGCCTTGACCGACTCGACGACGCCGAAGGTGGCGAATTGCTCGAGCTGGGTGCCGACCGCCGGAAGGTCGACGAAGACGACATCGCCGAGCTCATCGGCCGCGTAGGTGGTGATCCCGATCGTCGCCGTGGAGCCCTCGACGCGGACCCACTCGTGCTCCTTCGAGTACCGAAGATCGTCCGGGTAGGTCGACATGGATACCTCGTTGATTGGGTCTGGCGGTGCCTACGCCGGCCGCGGCCGCTTGTAGAACGGCAACTTTACCTGCTCGGCGCGGTACGGGCGCTCGCGGACGACGACCTCGGCCGCGTTGCCGATGCCGGCCAGCGCCACCGGGAGGTAGGCCATGGCGATCTTCTCGCCGAGGGTCGGTGACAGCGTGCCGCTGGTCACCTCACCGACCGACGCGCCGTCGACCACCACCGAGTAGCCGTGGCGGGGAATCGCGTTGTCGCGCATGACCAGGCCGACCAGCTTGCGCCGCGGCCCTTCCTGCTGGACCTGCTGGAGCGCCGCGCGGCCGACGAACTCGCCCTTCTCGAGCTTCACGACCCGGCCGAGGTTGGCCTCGTACGGGTTGACGTCGAGACCCAGCTCGTTGCCGTAGAGCGGCATGCCGGCCTCCAGCCGCAGCGTGTCGCGGCTGCCCAGGCCGCACGGCTTGATATCGAGCCGCCCACCCGCCGCCAGCAGCGCATCCCACAGCCGCGGCGCTCGGCGAGCGTCGCATAACAGCTCGAACCCGTCCTCGCCGGTGTAGCCAGTACGCGCCACCAGGCAGTCGATGCCCGCTACTCGGCCGCGCGTCGAGCGGTAGTTGCCGAGCGTCGAGAGGTCGAGATCGGTCAGGCCGGCGACGAGCTCCGCGGCACGCGGGCCCTGCGGAGCGATGAGCGCCGTGCGATCGCTGCGATCGTCGAGCTTCGCGTCGAAGTCGCCGCGCGCCAGCAGCTCCTCGAGCTGCGCCACGACGGATCGACGGTTGGCGGCGTTGCTGACGATGAGATACCCCTCATCGGTCCGGTACACGATCAGGTCGTCGATGATGCCGCCGTCGGTGGTGCACAGCATCGAGTACTGCGCCTGGCCCGGCTCGAGCGCGCCGGGGTCGCTGACCACGGCGTAGCGGCTGAAGGCCAGCGCCTCCGGACCGCTGATGAGGAGCTCGCCCATGTGCGACAGGTCGAACAGGCCGACCGCGGTGCGCACCGTGCGATGCTCTTCGAGAATGGAGCCGTACTGCACCGGCATCTCGTACCCGGCGAACTGGACCATGCGTGCGCCGAGGGCGAGGTGAGCGTCGTGCAGCGGCGTGCGCCGCAGCCCCTCGACCTGCGTCACGCGCTCGCCCGCTGCGTCGCCGTCGTCCCGCTGTCGCGCTTACCGAGGATGTGCGCCGCGCGCTCCACCACACTGCGCTCGGTGGCATGGCTCATCAGCTCGAGCGCCTCCTCGATCTGCAGCCAGCGCACCTCGTCGAACTCGTGGTCGTGCTGCTCGAGATCACCGCCGACCGGACGCATCAGATAGAAGTGCACCGTCTTGTGGAAGCGCGTCGAGCCGTGAATGAAGAAATAGCGGATATCGGTGATGGGCGCCTCGAGCTCGACCTGCAGGCCGGTCTCCTCGAGCGTCTCGCGCAGCGCCGTCTCCCCCAGCGTCTCGCCTGAGTCCGGCGTTCCCTTCGGCAGGGCCCACAGCACGGGGTCGCGGCGATGCACCAGCACGATCTCCGTCCGGCCATCGACGGACCGATGCACCACGCCGCCTGCCGAGGTCGCCCGCGCGTTGTGCAAGATGGGCACGCCGCCGAGCGCCGCTATGCGCGGCGAGCGCGCGGAAGGCCGAGCGTCGGCGCGGCGCGACGGGCGCGGACGTGGCCGATGCGACCGACCGACGGGAAACGGAAGCGGCTGGTCTGCGAGCGGAGCGCGCCGACCGTCGGCGCGAGGCGCAGCGTGCGGCGCGGACGGTGGTAGACGACTGTCGTTCGGCCGAGCCCCAGGCGAGGCAGGTGGCCGACCCGGCGCCCGGCGTCGAAGTGGATGGGTGGATGAGCGACGTAGCGCACGGTAAGACTCACTCGCATGGCCCGCATTGTACGCCGGCCCGTTAGCGGCGCAAGGGTCATGCGGATACGAGCCGGCGGTAGAGATCCACGACCTCGGCGATACGGTGTGAGCCGTCGAAGCGCATGGCGTCGTCGGCTGCCGCAGCCGCCATTCGCGCGCGGCGCTCCGGCGTGGCCGCCAGGTCGACGATCACCCTGGCGAGCTCCGATGCCGAGCGCACGATCCGACCGTCGACCCCATCGCGCACGGACTCGCCGATCGCCGGCCCGTCGACCGCCACCACGGGCAGGCCGCAGGCAAGCGCCTCGGCGAGCACGAGGCCCTGGGTCTCGGTGCGCGACGCGAAGGCGAACAGGTCGGCGCCCTTCAGCAGCGCCAGCGCCTCGACGCGCGGCAGTTGTCCGGTGACGTGCGCACTGCCGAGTGACGCCGCCCGCCGCCGGAGCGCGGCCTCCGACGACCCGCCGCCGATCAGCAGCAGCCGCAGTCGCGGGTCGGTCGCGGCCGACCCCTCGAACGCATCGACGAGCGCACCGACGCTCTTCTCGGGCGCGAGCCGGCCGAGCGAGGCAACGACCAGCGCATCGGACGGCCAGCCGGCGAGCTCACGCGGATCGAGCGGCGCGAGGGCGCGGATGGCCGCCACGTCGATGCCGGTCGGGACGACGTGCACCAGGGGCCGGCGGCCTGGGCCGAGCAGCTCGTCGATCTCGGCGGCGAGGTGCCGCGACGGCGCGACGACCGCTGCGCAGCTCGACCAGAAGCGGCGCAGGTACGCATCGGTAAGGTTGGATCCAGGAACTGCGAGCAGCCCCAGGTAATGGCGGTAGTCGGCGAAGCGCGTGTGATGGGTGAAGACCAGCGGCGCGCCGACGCGAGCTGCGACGCGACGGGCCATCACGCCCGACACGAACGGCGACTGGGCGTGGACGACGTCCGGTCGAAATGCAACCGCAGCGCGCAATGCCGACGACGGCAGCGGCCAGGGCATCTGGTAGCCGGGCGGCACGAGACGCGGCAGCTGATAGGACGGCAACCAGGCGACCTCAAAGCTCGGCTCAGGCGCGGCAGTTCGGCCGGGACGTGGTGCGACGAGCAGCACCTCGTGGCCGGCCGCGACCAGGCCTCGCGCCAGCGCATCGGTCGAGACGGTGACGCCGGAGAGATACGGAAGGTAGGACTCGGCGAAGATGGCGATGCGCATCAGGCGTCATCGGTCAGGGAAGACGGCGGCCCGATGCCGTGCGGGTCCGCGACCGAAGCCCGCGGAGTGGCGGCCGATCGCCGTCCTCGTTCCGGATCGCGCACGCCGGGGACGAAGAGCAGCATGCCCATCAGCACGGCGCCGACCACGCCGGCAAGGACCATCGTCGGCCCGGCGCCCACCAGCGCGGCGACCGGTCCGGTCAGCGCGAACGAGACCGGCACGAGGCCCGTCGAGACGAGCCAGTCGAGGCTCGACACGCGGCCGAGCAGCTCACGCGGAACGAGCTGCTGGAGCAGTGTCGTCCAGATGATTTGGCCGAGCTGGAAGAGCGCCGCACTCACGAAGCCCGCGACGAGCGCCATCCACAGCTGGGTCATCAGGCCGTAGACCACGAAGACCGCCACACCGATCGACCACGAAGCGTACATCGCGGTGATGCGCAGGCGCGGCAGCCCGGTCTGGCCGATGACCAGCGCGGAGAGGATGGAGCCGACGCCGCTGACCGCGAAGATGGTGCCGAGCGCCTCCGGACCGAGCTCGAGCCGGTTCTTGACCAGGTATGGGAGCAGCACCTCCATCGGCCCGAAGAAGACGAGCAGGCTGAGCATGGCGGCCAGCAGCGTCGCCCAACACCACGGGTTCGCCCGCACGAAGCCGAAGCCCTCGCGAACTTCGACGAGCGTCTGGCGAACGCCATGGGCCGAGCGCGCATCCGGCACCGGCCGCGCGGCGATGGCCCATACCGCGGCCGCCGACACGAGGAAGCTCGCCCCGTCGACCACGAAGGCCGGTCCGGCGTCCAGGCCGGCGACCACGAAGCCGCCGACCGCCGGTCCGATGAGCCGCATCATGAGCGGGCGGATCAGGCCCTGCAGCGCGTTGGCCTGCGGCAGCTGCTCCTCCGGCAGCAGGTCCGGCACGATCGCGGTCGACGCGGGATTGAAGAACGCGTCGCCGATCCCCACGAACGCGATGAGCGCGATGACGTGCCACAGCTCGAGCACGCCGAGCACCGACAGGATCCCGATCAAACCGATCGCCGCGGCGCGCAGCAGGTCGGCGCCGATCAGCAGGCGGCGGCGGTCGTATCGGTCGCTGAAGACGCCACCCAACAGGATGAACAGGACCAGCGGCAGCGTCCATGCCACGCCGACCACCGACAGCGCGGTCGGCACGTTGGAGAGCTCGTAGACCTGCCACGCGAGCGCCACGAAGAAGAACCCGTCGCCGAGCAGCGAGACGGTCGAGCCCGCCGTCAGCAGCGCGTAGTCGCGCCGCGCGAGCGGCTCGAAGAGGCGAACGGAGCGCAGCCGATCGAGCATGGGAATGCCCAGAATAGCGCGCGTCGAAGGATGAATGTGGTGGGCGATACTGGATTCGAACCAGTGACCTCACGGATGTGAACCGTGCGCTCTAACCGACTGAGCCAATCGCCCGTCGCGGGTCCGCCAGTATAGCCGCCGCGTGGCCTACAGTCGCGTCAGCGCCTGGGTGATGGCGCCCAGCAGCAGCAAGGCGATGAGCGGCGCCCAATCGATCCCGGCGCTGGGCGGGATGAAGCGGCGGATCGGCGCCAGGATCGGCTCCGTGGCCTGGTAGATGAACGCCACCACGCCGCCGCCGCCCATCGGCATCACCCAGCTGATGATGACCCGGGCGATGATCAGCACCCACAGCACGAACGCCAGCAGCTGCAGGAAGTTCACGACGACGAGGGGCATTTCGCGATGCAGGATAGCAAGGCCCCAACTATCCGACCGATCCGGGCCGGCTCAACGCGGACGCGGTCCGAACAGCGCGGTACCAATGCGCACCAGCGTCGCCCCCTCGGCCACGGCGGCCTCGACGTCCGCGCTCATCCCCATGGAGAGCTCGGGCAGCGGACGACCGAGCGTCTGCTGCAGCACATCGCGCAGCTGCCGCAGTTGCGCGAAGGTCGGACGCGGGTCGGCGTGGTGCGGACCGATGGTCATCAGTCCGATGACCCGCGCCCGACGCAGGTTCGCGAGGGATTGCACCAGCTCGCCGGCACCTGACACCTCGTCGGCGAACGTGGCTGCCTCGAAGCCCGACTTCGTCGCCTCCCCGCTGAGGTTGACCTGCAAAAGCAGCTGCGGCTGACGGCCGGCGTCATGGGCCGCCGCCTCGATCTGCTGCAGGAGCTCGACCGAATCGACCGAGTGGATCACCGCGAAGGAAGCGACCGCGCGAATGACCTTGTTCGACTGTAGATGACCGACGAGGTGCCATTCGGCGTCGGGAAACGCCGCGATCTTGGGCAATGCCTCCTGCACCCGGTTCTCGCCGAAGCGGGTCAGCCCGGCTGCCGCCGCGGCGCGCACGACCTCGATCGGAAAGGTCTTGGTGACGGCCACGATGCGGACGGCATCGGGATCGCGTCCGGCGCGCTCGGCGGCAGCGCGCAGGCGGGTCCGCAGGGCGGCGTGGCGCTCGGCGATTTGCTCGGCCGACATCGTCATGGGCCACCAGACCGATGAGCCCCGGCGCGCGCCGGGGCTCATCGGTCCATTGGGAGGCGTCGGCGTCAGTCGCTCTTGCGCCGCAGGAAGCTGGGGATGTCGAGATCGGCCTCGCCGTAGGACGGTCGGTCGAGATTACCGGGGCGAACCGGAAGCGGCTGGCGCTCCGCCGGACGAATCTCAGTCGGCTGGGTCCGCGCGAACGGGGATGGCTCGTCCATCTGCGCCTCGAGCGCCTCGCGCTCGGTGCGGTCGCGCTCGATCTCGGCGAGGATCTCGCGACTGCGCTCGTCGAGGGTCTGCTCGATGCCGCTCGCCGCACCGGCGGCTGCCCGCCGATCGGGCTTGAGCTTCTTGTTCGCGTCGAAGCCGGTGGCGATGACCGTCACCTTCACCTCGTCGCGCATGCGGTCGTCGATCACGGTGCCGAAGATGATGTTCGCCTCCGGGTCGGCGGCTTCCTTGATCACCTCGGCGGCCTCGTTGACCTCGAACAGGCCGAGGTCGCTGCCGCCGGTGACGTTGAATAGGATGCCGCGCGCGCCCTGGATGTTGACCTCCAGCAGCGGGCTCATGACCGCCGCCCTGGCGGCCTCCATTGCGCGGTTCTCGCCGGTGCCAATGCCGATGCCCATCATGCTCGACCCGGCGTCACGCATGATCGTCTTGACGTCGGCGAAGTCGAGGTTGATCAGGCCCGGCACGGTGATCAGGTCGCTGATGCCCTGCACGCCCTGGCGCAGCACGTCGTCGACGACGCGGAAGGCGTCAAGGATGGAGGTCTTCTTGTCGACCACCTCGCGCAGCCGGTCGTTGGGGATGGTGATCAGCGTGTCGCACTTCTCCTTGAGCAACTCGGAGTACTGCTCGGCGACGAGCTTGCGGCGCACGCCCTCGAAGCTGAACGGCTTGGTGATCACCCCGACCGTCAGGGCGCCGAGATCCTTGGCGATCTCGGCAACGACTGGCGCGGCGCCCGATCCGGTGCCACCACCCATCCCGGCGGTGATGAAGATCATGTCCGCGTCCTTGAGCGCCTCATAGATCTTCTCGGAGTCCTCCTCGGCGGCGCGCTGGCCGACGTTAGGGTCGGCGCCGGCACCCAGGCCGCGCGTCATCTTGTCGCCGATGCGGATCTTGTGCGGGGCATCACTCTGCAGCAGCGCCTGGGCGTCGGTGTTCACGGCGATGAACTCGACCCCCATCATCTCGGCGCGGATCATCCGGTTGACGGCATTGCTGCCGCCGCCTCCGATACCGATGACCTTGATGAGTGCGAAGTTTTCTGCGTCCGACCGGAGCGGCATGGGGTCATTCTCCTGCGCCTATGGAGCTTGCAAACCCGGGGCTCGCGGGTTTGACCGATTCTAGCGACTGCCCGGCGATCCGCGTCGGCACTTTTCCACAATGCGGCAGAAACTTATCCACATTGTGGGAAGTGGAGGTGGACAGAAGTTCGATGCGGGCCCGGGAGAGTCCACATCGGAGCCATCGCGGCTCGGGCCATTCATGTGGGCGGCCTCCTAAAAGCGACTCGATCCCGACGTAAGGTGCAGGCGGCGGCGCATTTATCTGGGCAAGTGCCCGCCCGCGTCGAGCAGCGCGCCAGACGAGCTACCCCGGGAAGAGTCCGCGGACCCAGTCGAGGATGCGGCCGAAGCCGGCGCCGACCGACGACCCGTTCGAGTGGGCGGTGAGCGGCTCGGCGCCAACGTGCTCGGCGCCCCACAGCAGCAGACCGATCGGCGTGGCGAACGCCGGGTTGGAGAGCTGGTCCATCAGACCGCCGACGCCCTGCGGTGCACCCACGCGTACCGGCATCTCGAGCACGTCGCGCGCGAGCTCGGCCGCGCCCGCCAGCCGAGCGGCACCACCGGTGAGCACCACGCCCGCCGGCAGCATGCCGGCGTGGCCGGAGCGCTTGACCTCCTCGCGGATCAGCGAGTAGATCTCGCTCATCCGCGCCTCAATGATCTCGCACAGCTTGCGCCGCTGGATCGTCTGGCCACTGTCGTCGCCGAGCACCGCCACGTTGAGCAGCTCCTCGGGCTGGATATCGGTCAGGTTGGCCGAGCCGTGCTTGATCTTGATCTCCTCGGCCAGATTGAGCGACGTCCGCAGGCCAATCGCGACGTCGTTGGTGACATTGATGCCGCCCACCGGCAGCACCGCGCTGTGGTAGATCGCGCCGTCGACGAAGATCGCCACGTCGGTCGTGCCGCCGCCGATATCGGCCACCAGCACGCCGAGCTCCTTTTCGGTGTCGGTCAGGGTCGCCTCCGCGGCCGCCAGCGAGCTGATGACCATCTCGTCGATCTGCACGTTCGCCTGGCCGATGCACTTCGAGAGGTTCTGGACCGATGTCGCGGCACCGGCCACGATGTGCGTCTCGACCTCCAGGCGCACCGCGCTCATGCCGAGCGGATCCTTGATGCCCTCCTGCCCGTCGACGATGTAGCCGCGTGGAACGACATGCAGGATCTCGCGGTTCGAGGGAACCTGGACCGCCTTGGCGGCATCGGTCGCGCGGGCGACGTCCTCGCGGCTGACTTCGCGCTTATGGCCGGAGACCGCGACCACGCCACGGCTGTTCTGGCTGCCGATGTGGCTGCCGCCGACGCTGACGAAGGCGGAGCTGATCTTGTAGCCGGAGAGCCGCTCGGCCTTCTCGATGCTCGAGGCGATCGAGTTCACGGTCTGGTCGATATTGGCGACCATGCCCTTCTTCATCCCGATCGACGGCGCGATGCCGTAGCCGATGATGTTGACGTCGCCCGAACGACCGACCTCACCGATGAGGGTCGTCACCTTCGTCGTGCCGGCGTCAATGCCGACCAGCACCGTCTCCCTGTCCAAGCTACCTCCGAGTTGTTCGGCCCGTCAGTTGGCGACCGATGCGGTTGCCCGAGCCTACAGGAAGTGGCGCCGAATCAACGCCACGTTTTGGAAGATGCGCAGCCCGAAGGCGAACAGCGCAACGAGATACAGGTCGATTCCCAGCCGGTCGCCGACGAAGGTCAGCGCCACCGCCACCAGCGCGTTGGTCACGAAGCCCGACACGAAGACGCGGTTGTCGTAGTGTGCGTCGAGCTCCGCCCGCACGGCGCCGAGCACCGAGTCCAGCCCGGCCAGAATGCCAACCGCGCTGTAGCGCGCCAGCTCTGGGCTGACCGACACGTTCAGCACCAGCCCCAGCGCGACGCCAAGGCCAAGGCCAATGAGAGGAAGCCACATGCGGCAGGGTACCCGGTGCGGAACTCAGCTCAGGCCGGCGCCCCCATTCGCTGGTCCGGCACGCCTCAGCCCTTCGCATGGAAATATACCTTCCCCGGGTTGCGCACATCCGCCCATGTGACCGATGCCTCCGGGTGGCTGGCGAACAGGGTGCGCACCGCCGCCACCTGCTGCTCGATGCGTCCGTCCCGTGGCTGGTCGTCGGTCGGATCCATGCCATAAAGGCCGAATGCCGCCTGCCAGCCGGGCTTGCTCGAGACAAGCACGAACCCGAACTCGTCGTCGATCCTGACGCTCAGCCGCTTCGCCACCGATCCGAGGCGCTGGGGGTCGAGCGCGACGAGCTTGAGAGCCGTGTCGACCACACCCGACGGGAGCACATCGCCGATGTGCAGCGCCGCCGATGTGCCACGCCGGTCATCGATGAACGGCAGGTCACGCAGCTCCCCTGGTAGTTCCCCGTCGAGCGGTCGCGACGCAAGCAGGCTGCCGTCCTGCGCGCCGATCAGGCGGCCCACCGAGGTGCGCCACACGAAGGCCGGCCGCTTCTCGGTGATGGTGAGACGCACCTGATCGAGCAGGATCGCGTCGACCCGTGCATCGGCGACGGCCGGCAGCGAGCGCAGCCGCGAGGCAATGCCCTGGCTGTCGAGCGACAGCAGGGAGCTGCCCTGCAGGGAGCCGAGGGCCGAGGCGAGCTGCGCTTCGGATGTCAGCTCGTGCCCCGCGAAGGTGACGCGCTCGACGCGCAGCCACGGTCCATTGAGCAGGACGATGAGCCCCGCCAGCAGACCGGCAAAGAGCAGGCCGGCGGTGGCTCGGCCGGCGGACGGCAGGCGCGGTCGAAAGCGCTGGGGCAGTGGCCGCTGGGGTCGGCGGGCATGTGCTCCGCGTCGCTTTGTACGCACCGTCGGACGCGCTCCGAGCTTCACGGTCCCGGCTCGCGCGCCGGCGTGCGACCCTCGCGATGGGCCTCCAGACCGAGCTCGATCAGGCGGCTGATCAGCTGCTCGAATGAGAAGCCGGCCAACTCGGCCTGCTTGGGGAACATGCTCGTGCCGGTGAATCCGGGGAGGGTGTTCATCTCGCTGATGTAGACGGCATCGGCCGGAATGAGGAAGTCGACGCGCGCCATGCCCGCACAGTCGACGGCGCGGTAGGCGCGCGCCGCAAGCTCCTTCAGGCGCGTCGCGAGTTCCGGCGTGACGTCGACGCGAGGCACGACGTCCGCCAGCCCCGCCACGTACTTGGCGTCGTAGTCGTACCACTCGTGGTGGCTGATCACCTCGCCCGGCTCGAAGACGACGAACGGTTCGTTGCCGAGCACCCCGCACTCGAGCTCGCGCGCGTCGGCGACGTACGCCTCGACGATCACCTTGCTGTCGTAGGCGAACGCCAGGTCGAGCGCCGCCGGCAGCTCCCCGGCGCCGTGCACCAGGCTCATCCCGACGCTGCTGCCGAGGCGCGCCGGCTTCACCACGCAGCGCTCGCCGAGCCGATCGCCGATCTCGGCCAACACGCGCTCTGGCTGGCCGTGCCAGGCGGAGCGGCGATACCACACGTCGTCGACGACCGGCAGCCCGTGGCCGCGCAGCAGATCTTTGAAGACGACCTTGTCCATGGCGACGGCGCTGGCCAGCACGCCCGCGCCGACATACGGCACGCCGGCGAGCTCCAGGAATCCCTGCAGCGTGCCGTCCTCGCCGAACGGGCCGTGCACGACCAGGAAGGCGACATCGATCGCGTCGGCCAGCGGTCGCAGCGCGGCACGTGGCTGGAGCGGCGTGGACTCCGTGGACGCGAGCAGCGTCCCGGTCGAGCCGAGCAAAACCCCGAGCGACGAATCACCGAGCTGCGGCGCTGGGCCGGCGGGCAGATGCCAGCGGCCGTGGGAATCGATGTAGATCAGGTAGGGCTCATAGCGATCGCGGTCGATGGCGCGCAGCACCGCCTCGGCCGACGAGATGCTGACCTCGTGCTCGGCGGAGCGGCCGCCGGCGAAGATCCCGACCCGCAGCCGTTCGGTCACGACAGCACCCCGGCGGTCGCCCAGTCGCCGACGAACTCGATCTCGTACTGCAGCTCAACGCCGAAGCGCTCGACCACGACAGCGCGCACGTGGTCGCCGAGCGCCCGCACATCGGCCGCTTGGCCACCGGCATCGGTCACCATGAAGTTGGCGTGCAGGGTCGAGACCTGCGCGCTGCCCAGGCGGAACCCCTTCAGGCCGGCTGCCTCGATCAGCCGCCCGGCGTGGTCGCCGTCCGGATTGCGGAAGACGCTGCCGGCGTTCTGCTCGGCGAGTGGCTGGGTGGCGCGACGCTGGTCCTGGTGCTCGTCGACGCGCGCTGCGATCTCGTCGCGTTCGCCGCGAGCAAGGGCCATCGTCGCTCCGAGCACGATCTCCGCTGTGTGCTTGAAGCGCGACTCGCGGTAGCTGAAACGGCAGCCGGCTGCGCTGACCACATGTGTCGCGCCATCGCGAGGATCGTGGATCTCGACCTCGGTCACGACGTCACGCATCTCCAATCCGTGGGCACCGGCGTTGGCCCAGACCGCGCCGCCCAGCGAGCCCGGGATGCTGATGCCGAACTCGAGACCGATCAGCGACTCGGTGATGCAGCGCTTGACGAGCATGGCCATCGGCGTACCCGAATCGGCGCTCAGCCGCTCATTGTCGACCTCGAGCCCTCGGGCGCGGTTCCGGACGACCAGGCCGCGGATGCCGGCGTCGGCGACGACCAGATCCGACCCGTTGCCGAGCATGAACAGGGGAACGTCGACCTCCCGAGCGAGATCCAGCACGGCGAGCAGGTCGTCGCGACTCCGCGGTGTGGCGAGCCGGTCGGCCGATCCGCCGACGCGCAGCGTGGTGAGCGGTCCGAGCGGCGCGTCGGCGACGAGTGCCACTCCCCGCTCGGCGGCCAGCGCGTCGAGACGTCCGAGCGCTGTCGCCAGCCCGGTCATGCCGCCTCCGAGGGCAGTGGCCGCCCGTAGGCGAGTGCCAGCAGCTCGGCCGCGATCGCGGCCGCGGCGTCGGGCCAGCCGAGCGCGGCTGCGGCAGCGGCCATCGTCGAGCGGGTGGCCTCGTCACGCAACGGCGCGACCTCGGCCAGCAGGCGCGCCACGTCGAACTCGGCGTCCGGCACCACCACGGCGGCGCCCAGGTCGGCGAGCCACGCGGCGTTGGCGCGCTGATGCGCGCCTGCGAACGGATACGGCACCAGGACCGAAGCGACGCCGACGGCGGCCAGCTCGGCGCAGGTCGACGAGCCCGCCCGGCCGATGACCAGGTCGGCGGCAACCAGCGCATCGGTCATGCGCTCGGTAAGGAATGCGACCGGCTGGTAGCGCGGACGCATCGGTCCCGGGAGAGCATCTCGGGCGGCCAGTGCCTCGGCCATGCCGGCGTCGCCGGCGACGTGCAGCACGTGCCAGTCCGGGAGCAGCTGCGGCAATCCGTGCTGCAGCGCGACGGTCAGGCGCGCCACCGCCTGCGAGCCGCCGAAGACGAGCAGCAGGCGCTCCTCGGGCGCCACGCCGAAGGCCGCGCGCGCTGCGACCCGCGAGATGCCGGCGAAGGAACGGATGGGCGTTCCGGAGACAAAGCTCTTGCCCGGAAAGGCGGCCAGCGTCGGCGCGAAGGAGACCGCCACGCGGGTTGCGATGCGACCGACCGCCCGCGTGGCGCGGCCCGGCATCACGTTGCCCTCCCAGACCAGTGACGGTATGCCGCGCGCTCGGGCGGCCAGGACCAGCGGGATGCCGAGGTAACCGCCGGTGGTGAAAATCGCGGCGGGGCGCAGCTGGGCGAGCAGCGCCCACGCCTGCGGCACCGAGGCCGCGAGGCGCAGCGGATCGAGCACCAGGTGAATGTCGCGGCCGGCGCTGCGCAGCGAGCGAACGACGAGCTGCCGGTAGGGCAGCTCCTCACCGACAATGCGCCGCTCGAAGCCGCGCACGCCGCCGACGTAGCTGAGCTCAAGATCGGGCTGCGCGTCGCGCAGTGCCCGCGCGACGGCCAGCGCGGGGTACACGTGCCCGCCGGTCCCGCCGCCCGACACCAAACACCGCATCGAGAAGTGATCCTGTCTGACTGGTCTCGCGGCTGATGGACAGCAGGATGCCAACCGCCACGAGGTTGATGATGAGCGCCGATCCACCGTAGCTGATGAATGGCAGTGGGATGCCGGTCACCGGCAGCAACGCGGTGACGACCATCATGTTGATGCTGGCCTGCACCACCAGCCAGGTGGTAATCCCGGCGGCCAGCAGGCCGGAGAAGGTGTCGGGCGCATGAATGGCGATGCGGTAGCCCTGGTAGGCGATGGCCACGAACAGGGCCACCACCGCCAGCGTGCCGATCAGCCCCCACTCCTCGCCGATGATGGCGAAGATGAAGTCGGTCGACGGCGCGGGCAGATACATATACTTCTGCTTGCTGGCACCCAGACCCAGGCCGGTGATGCCGCCCAGCGCCAGGGCCATGAGCGCCTGTACAGCGTTGTAGCCGGTATGCAGCGGGTCCTTGAACGGGTCGAAGAAGCTCTCCACGCGCTGCATCTGGTAGGCGGTGTTGGTCACCATCAGCACGGCCGCACCGATCACCGCCGCACCGGTGGCGGTGAGGTAGATCAGGTTCGCGCCCGACATGAAGAAGATGGCCAGCGCGGCCGCCATGTAAACGCCGGCCGTGCCGAGGTCCGGTTCGAGCGCGATCAGCAGGAAGCCGGGAACGACCAGCAGGCCGAACGGCACGAAGCCGTTCCAGAAACCGTGCGCCGCGCGACCGCGCCGGTCGAGCCAGTGCGCCAGATACAGGCAGATCGCCAGCTTGGCAAGCTCCGCCGGCTGGAATGAGCCGATGCCGGGAAGCGGTATCCAGCGGCGCGAGCCGTTCACCTCGACGCCGATGCCCGGAATCAGGACGAGCACCAGCATGACGGTCATGATCACGTAGGCCGGGATGGCCAGGTAGCGCAGCATCCGGAAGTCGAGCCGGCTGGTCAGGTACATGGCGACCAGGCCGATGGCCGCCCAGATCGCCTGCTGCACGCCGTACATCGCCGAGTCGTCCGAGGCGATATAGGCCCGCACGCTCGACGCGGAGTAGACCATCACCACCCCAGCCGCCACGAGCGCGATGACGCCGAGCAGCAGCGGATAGGCAACCGCGCGACGCTCACGCCGGACGCCACTGCGCACGCTCCGCCGGGTGGCGCTCACCGCAACCGCGCTCATGGCTCCTCCTGACCGATGCCGCCTGCCGCCGCGCGGAACGCCTCGCCGCGCTCGGCGTAGTCGGTGAACATGTCGAAGCTCGCCGCAGCGGGGCTGAGCAGCACCACGTCGCCGGGGCAGGCGGCGGCTCGGGCGCGTCGCACGGCGTCCTCCATCCCATCGGCACGCTCCACGTCGATGCGGCCGCCTATCAGCGCCGCGACCTCGGGCGCGGTCTCGCCGATCAGGACGGCGACACGACAGCGCACCGCGATGGCGTCGGCGAAGGCCGCATAGTCGAGACCCTTGTGCTTGCCGCCGGCGATGAGCACCACCGGCCGCGGCGCGAACGCGTCGAGCGCCGCGATCGCGGCATCCGGGATGGTCGCCTGCGAGTCGTTGACCCAGCGCACGTCCTTCCACGTACCGATCGTCTCGAGGCGGTGCGGGACGCCGGGGAAGCCGCGGATGGCGTCGGCGATGGCGTCCGGTGCCACGCCGACGAGCGACGCAGCCAGCGCTGCCCCGAGCACGTTGCGCAGCATGTGCTCACCGGGAAGCGGGACCTCCGTCGCGGACAGGAGGGGGGCGCCGTCGAGGACCAGCCGGCCTTCCACCAGGCGTGCATGGCCCGCGGCCAGACCGTAGCGGTGCATCGATACGCCGAACAGCCGGTCGGCAAGGTCGCGGCAGCCGGGATCGTCGCCGTTCAGCACCACGGGGCCACGGGCGAGGCGTGCCAGGCGGGCCTTGACGGCTCGGTAGCTCTCCACCGTGCCGTGACGGTCGAGGTGGTCGGCGGTGATATTGGTGTACAGCGCCACGTCGGCGCCGCGCGAGATGGTCGGCAGCTGCAACTCGGAGAGCTCGAGCACGGCCCAGTCGTCGGGCTCCAGCTCCGCGACGCGCTCGATGAGCGGCGTGCCGATATTGCCGCCGACGACGTGCGGCACGCCACCACGCTCGAGCATCGCGCCGAGCAGCGCCGTCACGGTGGTCTTGCCCTTGGTGCCGGTGACGGCCAGCACGCGCGACCGCGTCAGCCGCAGGAACAGATCGACCTCGCTGACGATCTGCGCGGCGCGCGACTGCGCCGCGATGAGCGCATCGCGCAACCACGCGTCGGTGGTCGGGAATCTCGGCGAGATGGATGGGCTCGTGACGACGAGGTCGGCATCGGTCAGCAGGCGGCGCGCCTCGTCCGGCGAGACGCCCAGGGCCAGCTGCACGGGCAGGTGCACCAGGTCCGCCAGCGCACCGGCCAGCGATTCGGGCGAACGCCGATCGTACACGGACACCTGTGCGCCCGAGGCAGCCAGGAATCGGGCGGCCGCGACGCCGGAGCGAGCGAGGCCGAGCACCAGCGCGCGCCGGCCGGCCAGGTCGGCCGGAGTCGTCAGCGTACGTGGTGCGGTCATGGTCATCGGTCTCACTGGAAGCCGTTCACGCTGCCAAGGAAGAGGCTGAAGCCAAGCAGCCCGGCGAGTGCCGAGACGATCCAGAAGCGGACGGTGATCTTCTCCTCGGCCCAACCGATCAGCTCGAAGTGGTGCTGCAGCGGCGCCATCCGGAAGATGCGACGGCCGCGCAGCTTGAAGGAGCCCACCTGAATGATGACCGAAAGCGTGACGGCCACGAAGACGACTCCGATGACCGCCAGCAGCGGCAGCTGTCCGGTGATGGTCGCCACCACGGCGAGCGTCGCGCCAAGCGACAGCGCACCGGCGTCGCCCATGAACAACTGCGCCGGGTGGACGTTGAACCACAGGAAGCCCATCAGCGCACCGATAATCAGCGCGTTGAAGACCGCCAGGTTCGCCTGGCTCACCTTGTCGAGCCCGGGCGCCGGCACCAGCGCGATGAGCAGGTAGGCAACGAAGCTGAAGATGAGCACGCCGCCGGCGAGCCCATCGAGCCCGTCGGTCAGGTTTACCGCGTTGCTCGCGCCGACGATGATGAAAGCCACGAACAGGACGAACAGGATCGGGCCGATGGTCATGGCGCCCATGAGCGGCACGTTGAGCGCGTCCAGGTGAAAGTGGCGCTGCAGGTAGAACGCGGCCAGCAGCGCGACGGCGGTCTGCCAGACCAGCTTGTAGCGCCCGCGCATGCCGATTCCGGTGCGAATGTTCACGAAATCGTCGATCGCACCCAGGACGCCAACGCCGACCAGCGCCAGCATGGGCGTTAGGGTGAAGACGTCCTCGATGCGCATGGCCATCGCCAGAAACATGACGACCACGACCAGCAGCATGCCACCCATGGTCGGCGTGCCGGCCTTGCCCAGATGACCCTCCGGCCCCTCGATACGAATCTGCTTGCCGAATCCCAGCCGCTGCAGCAGGCCGATGTAGACCGGCGCCAACAGCACCACCCCGGCGAAGGCCAGCAGCAGGGCGATCACGATGCTCAGCACGCGTCGCCCTCCAATGCTGCGACGAGTCGTTCCAGACCGATGCCGCGCGATGCCTTGACCAGCAGCAGATCGCCCGGACCGGGTGCCAGCGCCCGGTCAACGGCCTCGATCGCCTCCTCTGCGTCGCCTACCGTGCTCGTCTGCGCGAGACCCTCGGCGCGCGCTGCCTCGGCGATCCAGCGGCCGCGCTCACCGACCGTCAGCAGGCCGTCGACCAGGTGTGCCGCCTTCGCGCCGATCTCGCGATGGAGCCGCTCCTCGTCGGGACCGAGCTCGAGCATGTCGCCGAGCACCGTCAGGCGGCGGCGCCCGACGTGCACCGGCGTCTCTCCCAGGAAGTCGAGCGCCGCCGCGACGCTGACCGGCGAGGCGTTGTAGCTGTCGTCGACGACCGTGGCGCCGCTCCTCGCCTCGCCGATCGCCATGCGATGCGCCGCGTGGCTCCCCCGCTCGAGTGCGGCCGCGACGTCGGCCAGTGGAATGTCGAAGTGCTGGGCGACCGTCACGGCGGCAAGCGCGTGCGGCACGAGGTGCCGACCGGGCGTGCCGCTCAGCACGCGGCTGGTGCCCCACGGCGCCCGAACGGTGAAGGCGGTCCCGTGCAGTCCGAGCGACTCGATCTCGGTGGCCCGCACGTCGGCGCCCTCACCGAATCCGAAGGTGCGCACCGCGGCCTGCGTCACACGCTGCATTGCAGCTACGCGCGGGTCATCGGCATTGAGCACGGCCAGGCCGTCGCGCGGCAGCGCCGCGGGAAGCTCGGCCTTGGCCTCGGCGATCGCCTCGATGCTCCCCGCCCGCTGCAGGTGCGTCGGGTGCACCGCCAGGACGACGCCGACCTCCGGACGCGCGATCTCGGCCAGCCGCGCGATCTCGCCGGTGGTGTACATGCTCATCTCCAGCACCGCCACCTCGTGATTCGGCTCGAGACGCAGCAGGGTCATGGGCAGGCCCGTCTCGCTGTTGAGGTTGCCCTCGTTGCGCAGCACGTTCAGGCAGGCGCCGAGCACGTCGGCGACGATCTCCTTGGCGATCGTCTTGCCGGTCGATCCGGTGATGCCCACCACGCGGACCGCGCTCTGCGCGCGCCACCAGGCGGCGAGCTCCTGCAGCGCGACAAGGCCGTCCGGGACCTGAACGAGCGCCACACCGCTGGCTTCGACCGGACGCTCGACGAGCGCCACGCTCGCGCCGGCACGAATCGCGTCGCTCACGAAGGCGTGGCCGTCGACGCGCTCGCCGCGCAGCGCGACGAAGCAGCAACCGGGCGTGACGTTGCGCGAATCGACGGCTGCGCCGCGGAAGGAGGAGAGGGTCGTCGGGCCGAGGAGGCGGCCGCCGGTGGCGGCCAGGAGGTCTTCGAGGCGGATCGACGGAGGCACGCGGTTCCCCGAGGTGGTACCCGGCGAGTCTAGCAGCCTCACCTGGCGGCCACAGGAGCGAGGGGCCGATCCGGTGGAATGGCGAGGTAGTCGAAGACCTCCGGCGCGAGCTTGTGGAAGACCTCGTCCGGCCGCTCGGCGATCACGTACTGGCCCCAGGTCGCCGGCCGGTGAATGAGGATCAACGTGACGAGGTCGGGATGGCTGGCCGGCATGATCCCGATGAAGCTCGAGTCGATCCAGCCGGGGATGTACTCGTAATGGGTCACGCTCTTGTACTTCGGCTTGCCGTTGGCGTCGACGCCGTCGCGCACCTGCTTCACCACCGGGCCCGCCACCTCGGCTGTGCCGGTCTTGCCGGCGATCGAGTAGCCGGGCACCTGCGCGAGGTTTGCCACGCCGTCGTCGACCGCGCCGATCAGCAGACCGAGCACGGTGCGCGCCGTCTCTTCGCGCATGATTCGCTCCGGCGCCGCCTTGGCGTCGTGGTGCACGCCCTGTGCATCGGTCCAGCCGGCGATGACGTGCGGCGTGACGAGCGTGCCGCCGTTGGCGATGGCGGCGTATCCGGAGACCAGCTGCACGGCGGTCACCGACAGGCCCTGCCCGAACGAGTTCTGGGCCGTGGTCAGGTCGCCCGAGCCGCGCGGCCCAGCCGGATCCCAGACCACACCGCTCGATTCGCCGGCGATCTCGATCCCCGTCGGCGAGCCGAAGCCGAAGCGCTTGAACGCGTCATACAGTCGCTGACCGCCCAGCGTCAGACCGATCTTGGCTGCCCCGACATTGTTCGATAGCTTGAGGACCTGCGCCGGTGTGATCGAACCGTGCCCGAACGGGAAGCGGTAGCGATCCGCGTTCTGGATGCGGACCTTGCCGATCCGCAGATTGTTGTTGTCCTTGACGGTGTCGCTGGTGGTGACGGCACCCGCGTCGAGCGCGGCCGAGATGGTGAACGCCTTCATGACCGATCCGGGCTCGTACTGGCGACTGACCGCCGGGTTGACGAAGAGCGACGGATCGGTATTCGCGTAGTCGTTGCCGTCGAAGGTCGGGTAGTTCGCCATCGCCTTGATGGCGCCGGTGTGGACGTCCATGATGATGCCGGTAACACCCTTGGCGTGGTTCCTCTTGAAGGTGTCCCATAGCCGCGTCTCGAGCAGGTGCTGCAGACCGGAATCGATGGTCAGCTGCACGTCGGCGCCATCGACCGAGTCACGCAGCTGAAACACCGAATCGGCGATGCGCCGGCCGGCGACGTCTTCCTGCGCAGTAACCGATCCGGCCTGTCCGGCAAGCAGGGCGTTTTCCGCGTACTCGAGTCCCGCGCGTCCCACGCCGTCGACGTTCACGAAGCCAAGCACCTGCGCCGCAATGGTGCTGTTCGGCGAGGCTCCGGTCACCGGATAGACGCGCTTCGTCTCGGGCAGCATGCCGATCCCGGGCAGGTTCAGCGCCCGCACGCGCCCGGCAACCGATGGATCGACGCGCCGCTTGAGCCAGGCCCAGGGAGCCCTGGATGCCAACTGCTCGCTGAGCTGCTCGCTGTCGAGGCCGAGCACCGGTGCCAGCTGCTCGGCGACGCGACGTGCCTCGTCGGGCGTGGCGTAGGTGGCGGGAGTCGCGAAGATGGACTGCAGGTCGACCGAGGTTGCCAGCAGGACCCCGCCTGCGTCCCGGATCTCGCCGCGCTCGGCGGGAATCGTCTGAACCTGGGCCAGCTGTCGGAGCGCCAGGCTGGCAAGGCGGTCCTGCTCGACAACCTGCCACCACACCAGCCGCCCGCCGATGGCCATGGCGAGCAGTGAAGCGATGATCAGGAGGAAGAGAGCCCGGGCGCGGCTATCGGTCCTGGCGAGCATACGTGTCTCCGGTGGTTCGACCTACGGGGTCAGTTCGTGCCTTCTTGGAGCGGATCGATCGGTCCGGCGGCAAACTGGACCGCACCCTGGTCGAGCGGCACGAGTCGCAGCTCGGCACGTGCCCGCAACTCGACGCGCGCCGGCGAGCGCGCCTCGCCGATCTGCAGGATCAGCTGCTGCTGCTCGCGGTCGAGCTGGTCGATCTGGCCCTGGAGGGCGTCGATCTGGTAGCCGATCGCCGCCACGTGGCTCGACTGGGAGAGATAGAACAGAGCCAGGCCGGCGGCCGCGGCGATCGCGACGAGAAAGCCGGAGACGCTGCCGATCTCGCGGCGCCGTCGCCCGGCGCCGGAGCGCACCCGCATCGAAACCGGTCGCGGCCGTGGGCGTGGGCGTGGGCGCGAACGACGACCCAGGATTCCGATCCCGGTGACCGGGCGTGCTCCAATGACAGCCATCGTGTCGCTTCAGGCCGCGCTGGCGCGGTCGCGCAGGCGAACGCTCCAGGAGGTCGGCGACTCGAAGTCCAGTCCCTCCTCGATCTCGATGGCCGCAACGCTCTCGCCGAGCCAGTAGTGCTCATCGGCGGTCACGCTGGTGCGGCGGTCGCGCAGCTCGCGCTGCCGGGCGCTGTACATCCGGCGCCGGCTTGCCTGATGTCGGGGTCGTCCTCTGCTCATCGAAATCTCCTCCGCTGTGCGAGTCAAGTGGCGCTCGCGATCGCGAGCTTTTCGGCGACACGCAGCCGCGCGCTGCGCGCACGACGGTTGCGCCGCACCTCATCGGCGCTCGGCGTGATCCCTTTGGTGATGACCCGCAGCTGGGCCCTGTGCCCGCAGGTGCACATCGGCGGCAGGGGGTCCTCAACGCAGTCGCGGCTTTCGCGCGCGATGAAGCGCTTGACGATCCGATCCTCGAGCGAGTGGTAGCTGATGACCGCCAGTCGACCTCCGGGACGCAGCGCGGCCAGCCCGCCGGCCAGACCGGCGCCGAGCACCTCGAGCTCGCGGTTCACCGCGATGCGCAACGCCTGGAAGGTTCGCGTGGCCGGATGGATGCGTCCACTGTCCGCGCGACCGGGGCGCTGCGGTGCTGCCTGCGCGATGACGGCGGCGAGCTCGACGGCCGTCACGATCCGGCCTTCCGCACGCGCCGCCAGGATCGCCTTCGCGATGCGGCCTGCACGGCGCTCCTCACCAAACGTCGCGAGCATTCCGGCGAGCTCTCGCTCCGAGGAGCGGTCGATGAGCTCGAGGGCCGAGAGACCTGTGGTTTCATCAAATCTCATGTCCGGGGGCGCGCTGCTCGCGAACGAGAAGCCGCGTGCTGCATCGGCCAGCTGGTAGCTGGAAAGGCCGAGGTCGAAAAGGCAGCCGTCGAGCGGCACGAAGCCGGCATCGGTCGCTGCGTTGAAGATGGATTCGAAGTTGGCCTGGACCAGGACGGCGCGACCGCCGAAGCGTTCCAGGGTGTGGTGCGCCTCCGCGATGGCCGCCCGGTCGGCGTCGATGCCGAGCAGGCGACCATCGGGAGACATGGCCTCCAGTAGCCGCTCGGCGTGCCCACCGCCTCCGACCGTGCAATCCGCGACGGAGCTGCCGGCTCCCAGCGCCAACGAGGCAAGAACCTCATCGACAAGAACCGGCAGGTGCCCTTCTCCCATCTGCGATTGCACCTCACTGGTCGGATGACGGGCCGATCGGCCCGGAGGCGCATCAATACCTGAGTCCTGACGTGCGTCATGGCGTCACGACTCGCTAGATTCCAAGGTCGGACAGGTGCTCGGCCAGCGCCTCTGGCTCGTCCTCGATCTTCGACCGATACGGCTGCCACGCCGATGGCGCCCAGATCTCGAGCCGATTCAGCGCGCCGACCACGACGACCTCGCCGCTGCCGATCCCCGCGTACTCGCGCAGGTAGCTCGGCACCAGCACGCGTCCCTGTTTGTCGAGTTCCACCTCGACGGCGCCCGACGACATGAATCGACCGAACTGGCGTGCCGCGGCGTTCGTCGTGGGCAGTCCCTGGAGCTTCGTCGCCAGCTCCTCCCAGGCGTCGGCCGGAAAGATCGCCAGGCAGCCGTCCAGCCACCGCGCGAGCGTCGCTCCCTGTGCCAGGCGTGATCGGAAGCGCACCGGGACCGCGACGCGTCCGCGGTCGTCCAGCGCGTGCCTGAACTCGCCTGTCAGAAAGGAGGTCCGGTCCATTCACCGCTCGCTTCACCATCGATCCCCATTCAGCCCCATTTTGGGCCACTGCGCGCCATTCTACAGGCCGCGGCGTTCCCGTCAAGGCTTTTTTCGGGGGTACCTTCGTTTGCAGCGTTGCCACGAGAAGGAACAGCTGGGTGAGGAGCCGGATTGCGAACCGGGGCGGAAGGCCCTAGTTCTTGTCCTGGCGTCGCTCGTACGCGGCACCGGCCGCGCGACGGCGGTCATGCGGCGACAGGAGCCGCTTGCGCAGCCGGATCGAGGATGGCGTGACCTCGACCAGCTCATCCGCCGCGATGAATTCTATCGAGGACTCGAGCGTCAACTGTCGCGGCGGCGTGAAGATGCGGTAGTCGCCGTCGGTCGCCTGGGTACGCATCTTCGAAAGCTTCTTGGACTTGGTCGGGTTGACGTCCATGTCGCCCGGCCGAGAGCTCTCGCCGATGATCATGCCCTCGTAGACCTGCACGGACGCTCCGACGAACAGTTCGCCGCGCTCGATCAGGCTCGAGAGTGCGTAGGCGCGGGTCTCGCCCGTGCGGTCGGCGACCAGGACACCGCTGGTCCGATGCACGACCTCGCCGGCCCACGGTCCGTAGCCCTCGCCGAACTGGTGCACCAGCGCGGTGCCGCGCGTGTCGCTGAGCAGCTGTCCGCGGTAGCCGATCAGCCCGCGAGTCGGGATGATGAACTCGAGGCGGGCACGCCCATCCGCGTCGCTGCTCATCTGCTCGAGCCGGCCGCGGCGACCGGCGACCGCCTGCTGCACGATCCCGATGTACTCGGGCGGAATGTCGACCGTGATGCGCTCGTACGGCTCCTGCGTCTCGCCGTCGACCGTGCGCAGGATCACCTCTGGTCGCGAGATGGTGAGCTCGAACCCCTCGCGCCGCATCTGCTCGATCAGGACGGCCAGCTGCAGCTCGCCGCGGCCGCGCACTTCGAACGTCTCGGCGGATTCGGTCGGATGAACCTCGATCGAGACATTACCCAGGACCTCCCGATCGAGCCGCGCCCTGATCTGGCGCGAGGTCAGGTAGCGGCCGTCACGGCCGGCCATCGGCGACGAGTTCACGCCGAAGGTCATGCGCAGCGTCGGGGTGTCGACGTCGAGCCGTGGCAGCGGCCTGGGATCCGCCGGATCAGTCAGGGTGTCGCCGATCGTCACCTCCGGAAGGCCGGCGACCGAGACGATCTCGCCTGGTCCCGCCTCGCTGATGTCGACCCGATCGACGCCGTGCGCGGTCTGGATCGCGGTCACCGTGCCGTTCAACGTCACGACCCTTCCCGGCTCCACGGCACCGTCGGGATCATCCGGCTCGTCACGCACGACGCTCAGGCGTTGCCCAACCCGGACGGTGCCGTTGCGGATGCGTCCGACGGCCATGCGGCCGACATAGTCGTTGGCGGTCAGGTTGGTGACCAGCAGCTGCAGCGGATGGTCCTCGGTGTAGGTCGGCGGCGGGGTGACACTCACCAGCAGATCGAGCAGCGGTCGCAGGTCGGTGCCGGGGACGCGAAGATCGGTGGTGGCGGTGCCCGCCTTCGCGTTGGTGTAGACCACCGGGAACTCGATCTGGTGCGCCTCGGCGCCGAGATCCATGAACAGCTCGTACACGTCGTCGAGCACCTGCGCGGGTCGCGCATCGGTCCGGTCGATCTTGTTGAGCGCGACGATCACCGGCAGGTGGCGCGCCATCGCCTTCTGCAGCACGTAGCGGGTCTGCGGCAGTGGTCCTTCCGAGGCGTCGACCAGCAGCAGCACGGCGTCGACCATCAGCAGCGAACGCTCTACCTCACCGCCGAAGTCGGCATGACCGGGCGTGTCGACGATGTTGAGACGCACACCGTCGTGGTCGACCGTCGTCTGCTTGGCCAGGATGGTGATGCCCTTTTCGCGCTCGAGGTCCATCGAGTCCATTACTCGATCCACCAGTGCCTCGTTCGAGCGGAACGTCCCCGTCTGGCGCAGCATGGCGTCGATCAGGGTCGTCTTGCCGTGGTCGACGTGGGCGATGATGGCGAGATTGCGCAGGTCGCGCCGGACGCTCAAGCGCCTAGCGTTCGCCGTCGGAGATGTATGCGACGCGCCTCTCACCATTCGGCCCAAGGTACACCTCGCGGATGCGGAACGCCCCGGACCGGTCGGCGATGTACGAATATCCGACATAGTCCCCAGTCGCTACGAGCCACGAGCGAACCGGTGACTCGACCCGGCTGACCTGCGCGAAAGAGTAGTTGGCGAATCCCGCCGCCCGCTCATCGGTCACCTTCCCCTGCCCGTCCAGGCGGTAGATGGTGTAGTTGCCGGGTCCCACGGAAACCTCGTAGTGATCGAACGTGTCGCCGGGCTGCGGCGTCGGCTCGGGCGTCGGCGTGGCGACGCTGCTCGGAGTCGCCGATACGGTCGGCGGCGGCGTGGCGGACTCCGTCGGGATTGGGCTGGCCGAGGCCGACGGGCTCGGGGTCGGAGAGGCGAATCCGACGCCGGGCGCCGGGCGGGTCAGCAGGTATCCGGCGCCGCCGCCGACGAGGAGGAGCAGCACCAGCACGCCGATCACCGCCAACGGCGCGCGACGTCGTCGATCTGCGGCGGGCGCGGGCGGGACAGGTGGGGCAGGCATCGGTTGGGGATGGCGCAGCGCCTCGAGCTCTTCGGTCGGGATGACCAGGACGCCGCGCAGGTAGCGAGGGCAGTTGCCGTAGCCGCGCTGCAGGCAGACGCGCTCCTGCTGCTCCGCGGAGAGCGCCGCGGGGTCGCCGAAGGCGTAGCAGCGATGTTCGTCAGTCGTGCCCGGGCTGTACCCGACGCGATCGGCGGCGAGTCCGAGGAACGGGCAGACGGTCTCGGGCCGCTGTGCCAGCCGTTCGAACAGCGCGCGACGCTCGCTCTCGTGCGCGGCCTCCGCCGCTGCCTCTTCCCGCTTGCGCCGTCGGAACAATCTCGATCCTCGCCTGGGCGTGCGCCTGTGACAGAGCCGCACCGGTCGTGAGTCTAACGCGGCCCCGTGGATGCTGGCGACGCCCCGGACGCCGCAGCGCGGCGTGGTACCAAAGCATCATTGAGGTCCCGGTGCCATCCCGCCTACGGTTACGGCGTCGCACGGGGGCATCCGTCAAGGGACCAGCCAGCATTGGCACTCATCAACACGGGCGAGCGAGAAACGACGGCAAGGCGTGGCACGATCCGGCGCTGCCGCGTCCGCCACGTGTCGGTGCTGCCCGGACCCAATGGCGGGATCGTCGACGTTGCCTGCCTGCTCGGCGGCGTGGACTATCCGCTCCCTCTGGGCACGATGGATGAGGCGCGTCCCATCTGCAACGCCTGCACCGCGAAGACGGTCTGGCGGGCCGACGAGGATTGACCGATATCACACCGTGTGGTGAGTCCCTGGAGAGCGGCCTGTAAGCCGAGTTCTGTGCGCGGGCCGATCTGCATCGGTCCGTCGACGGCCATCCATCTGTGCGACCTACCCGAGGGCTGAGCGAGCAGCCTGCTGCGACGCGAACGTCGCCTTGCGCCCTCCTATTCGGTCTTGCTCCGGCTCGAGCTTGCCGCGTTTCACTCCCGCTTGCGCGGGCATCGTCACTGTGGCGCTGGTCCTCACCTCGCGGTGGACGGGCGTTACCCGCGAACCTGCTGTATGGAGCTCGGACTTTCCTCG
>JBBSCG010000016.1:0-37880 GCA_038250515.1 Candidatus Limnocylindria bacterium | reverse complement strand
GGAGACCGCCGCGCCGAGCTCACTGGCGCTCGTCATTGCGCGCTCCAGCTCGGCGGGCGGCGGTGACCACGTTCCGAGGTGCGCCAGCTCGATGAGCACAGCGGCGTACGCGTCGCCGGCACCAGTCGTGTCGGTGGCCGGTGCATCAAGTGTTGGCGCAGCGACGTGCATGCCGTCCACGTCGATGCCCGAGGCGGTCGAGCCGTCGATGCCGGCCGTTACGACGACGAGCGCAGACGGCAGGTGCGCGCTCAGCGGTCTGAGCGCCGCGGCCTCGGCCGCGCTGAGGATCAGCAGATCAGCAAGGCCGTCGACCACCAGCGAGGGGCGGTCGCTGAGCATGGTGCGTTCACCCTCGGCATCGAGCAGCGCGACGGGCGAGGCGCACGGCGACGTTCGCGCCCCTGGCCGCCGGGTGAGAGGCGAATGGCAGCTGGCGCGTCGGCGCCGGTCCGCATCGGTCCATGTAAACGAACAGAGACGTCGAGCAGGCAATCGCCGATGACGGTGATCAGCACGGCTTGCGGCTGGCGTAGCCCTCATCCGTGCTGTGCCAATAGGCGAGCTCCGGATCCGACAGGCGCCAGCACAGCCAGATGGGCCGTCCCTCGCGCTCGCCGGGGAAGTCAACGAGGCCCATCTCGAGGTCCCGCAGCTCCACGTCCATCTCGGCGAGGTGCTCGAGCAGCGCCCGGATATCCTCGCCGATCTCGCGGATCGCGCGTTCATGGCGGTCGGCGTCCTCGGCATGGCGCGGATCACCATTTGCCTCAAGCAGCCCGTGCAGAGCGACATGCGCGTCGTCCTGGCGCCGCTTCTGAACCGCGAGTTGGAGCAGCACGGCGCGAACCTGCGGCACCAGCGCGCGTGCCTCCTCGAGCGTGTAGATCCGGTGCGGCTTCACGAACGGCGATGGTAGCAGCCGCGGGCGAGGCGGCGTGGTCTGGTAGCATCGGCGGGCTTCTTTCGGCGGGCCTGCTCCGCGCCGCGACGGCGCCCGTCCATTTCCGCAGGAGGCAGCCAGCCATCCCCGATGGCCGATCAACCGCGCCGGCATGCCGGCACCAACGACGAGGACCCGCCGGTCGGGCTCGACCCGTACACCGAATTCCAGGACTTCGAGCTGCCGAGCTACGTCGGCAGCGGCACGTTCCAAAAGCTTCCGCTGGTGACCGATGGCGACGCGTTGCGCGCACGCCGGCCGGATGTCGCCATCGTGGGAGCACCGTTCGACGACGCGGTCAGCTACCGCCCGGGATGCCGCTTCGGGCCGCGCGCCATCCGGGCCGCGACCTATCACTCGGGGTCGATCAACTCGCTGCAGCTCGACATCCAGCCCTTCGAGTGGCTCGACTGCGTCGACGCCGGCGACGCGCCGATCGTGCCGGCCAACCTGCCCCGCGGCCACGAGGTCATTCGTCGCAAGGTCGCCGAAATCGCCGGGAGTGGCGCGATTCCAATCGTGCTCGGCGGCGATCATTCGATCACGTTCCCGTCCGCGTCTGCGGTGGCCGCAGCGGTCGCACCTCGCCGGATGGGCATCGTCCATTTCGACGCACACGCGGATGCCGCGAACTCGACGTGGGGCGTGCTTGCCTCTCACGGCACACCGATGCGCCGGCTGATCGAGTCCGGCGCGGTCGAGGGACGCAACTTCGTGCAGGTCGGGCTGCGCGGCTACTGGCCGCCGCCCGCGACCGTTGACTGGATGAAGGAGCACGGCCTGCGCTCGCATCTCATGACCGAGATCGAGTCACGTGGCGCCGAAGCCGTTGTGGCCGATGCCATTGCCGAAGCGCTCGATGGCCCCGAGGTCATCTACCTGTCGGTCGACATCGACGTGATCGATCCGGGCATGGCGCCCGGGACCGGCACACCCGAGCCCGGTGGGCTGCTGACCCGTGAGCTGCTGCGAGCCATCCGCCAGGTGGTCCGCCAGGTCGAGCTGGTCGGCATGGACGTGGTCGAGGTGGCACCGGCCTACGACGTATCGGAGGTGACGGCCGCGGCCGCACACCGCTGCGTGCTCGAGGCGATCAGCGCGCTGGCGGCGCGTCGCCGTGACCGCGGCGAGAAGGCGCGGCCGACCGTCCGCTGAGCTCAGCGAACCGTGAAGATGGTCTGGGCCGCGCGCTCACCGTTGCGCTCGGCGATGAGCGTGTACTCACCCGATTTCAGGTTGCCGGCCGCGACCTGCGCCCATGCATAGCCACACCGAGCCCATCCGCGTGGGACCGCGGCAAGCCGCGCGGTCGTGAGGGCTAGCCTGCGACGGTGAAGGGTGCTTCGGCCGCCGGCGCTCCGTTGCGGTTCACCCGCAGCCTGTAGTCGCCCGGCGGCAGACCATTGAACGAGAACTTGAGGTATCCGTTGCACACGGCGCCGCAGTTGATCCTGCTCAGCTCGAGGCTGGCGTCCTGAACGCTCTCGCCACTCTTGGCGTTGACAAGGGTCACGCCGACGACGTCGGTGCCGTTTCCCTTGGTGAAGCCCGCCCAGACCCACACCGTGTCCCCGCTGAGGGTGGTGCCGCTCGTCACGCAGCCCTTCGCATTCATCTGGCTCGAGGCACACGGCTGGACGTCGGCGGTGAATCCGTCGGGGAAGGTGCCTGGCGGCCCGTTGCTCGGCGGCGAGGAAGGCGGCGGCGTTCCCTCACCTGCGGCCGAGGCGCCGGAGGTCGCCGTTGCCCGAGCGGCGACCGTGGGCGTCGGGGACTGGCGTGCGACGCCGGGCCCGCCGCCGAAGAGCCCCGATAGCAGAACGCCGCCGAGCAGCGCGACGAGACCGAGGCCGATGATCCCCAGGATCAGCCACGGCCCGCCGGATGCTCGCTCCCGGCTGTCATACGGCGCCGCGGCGTCGTAGTCGTACTCGGTCCCGTAGTCGTAATAGGCGTCGTCCGCCTCGGCCGCTGTCTCACGCTCCACCGGTTGCGGTTGGGACTCCGCTTCCCAGGGTGGCGGGCTCTGGTATGCAGGCGCCGGCTGGTACGTCGGCTCCGGCTCGGCGTGGCCCGGTGCCTCGCGCGGCCAACGGCGCGTCTCCGGCTCAGCGACCGGCACCTCCGCCGGCGGCTCGACCGAGGCGGAGAAGTTGTCGACTCGACGCTGTGCGTCACGGGTGCCGGACGCATCCCGCAGTGCGAGGGCATCCTCGGGCTCCGGCTCGAATCGGGCTGCTCCTCCGGCCAATCCTGCCGCACCATCGCCGGCAGTGCTTCCACGCCGATACGGGGTGTCTCCAGGACGTCGCCCGCGTAGCCTTCCCTCGAGTTCTTGACGGTCGAGGCCCCGCGGCCGCATTCGCGCACTTGCCGGGATTGGCTGGCCGCATCGGGTGCAGAACGACGCGGGAGGCGTCGATTCGTGACAGGTCGGGCAGCGGATCTGGCCTGGCTTGGGTGTTGACATCGGGCGCCATTGTGCACGCCATCGGCCAGGCGCGCCACCGCGCGCCGGCGCGGAACTAGGCTCCGGGGCGCTTCCACTCGCTGCCGTCATCGAAGCGCTCGCGCTTCCAGATGGGCAATCGCGACTTGATCGCCTCGATGACGAAGCGGTTCGCTTCGTATGCCACTCCCCGATGTGGGGCCGCGGTGACGATGGCGACGGCCGCCTCGCCGATGGGCACGATCCCGATCCGATGCACGACCGCCGCGCGGCCGCCAAAGCCTTCCTCCGCCTCTGCCACGATCTCGCGCAGGACGACCTCCGCCATCTCCGGATAGGTCTCGTACTCCAGCTCGATGACGTGGCGCCCGTCGTCGGCCGTGTCGCGCGCCCGACCGACGAAGGTGAGCATCGCCCCAAGGCCCGGGCCGGCGACCGCGCGCTCGAGCTCATCCACGTTGATCGGTCCATCGGTCAGGCCGATCTCACCCGCTCCGCCCGAGACTGGCGGCAGGAAGGCGATCTCGTCTGCATCGCTCAGGACGTCATCCCAGCCGGCATACGCACCGTTGCGCGCGGCGCGCACGTACGGCCGATGCTCGACCACGGCCGGGTAGACATCGGCCAGGGCATCCCACGCGTCGCCGACGGTTGCGCCGTCATCGAGCACGATGCCGCGGCGATCGATGCTGAGTTCGCGCAGCCGAGCGAAGGTGCGGACCGTGATCTGCATCGGTCTGATACCTAGACGGGGACGCCGGTCAGGTAGGTAATGCTCGCGCCCGCGATGGATCCAGCCATGACCAGCGCCAGACCGATGTACAGCAGCCCGGTGCTCGCCTGCAGGCTCGCGGCACGACTGGCAAGCATGGCCAGCACCGTGATCACGATCGGCAGCACGATGCCGACCGCCAGTCTCAGCCAGATGAGCCAGCCGATCGGGCCGCCGAGCGGCCCGCTGCTGATGAGCATTACCGCAATGGCGAAGGCCACGACCTGCAGGCCGAGCACGATCATCAGCAGCCACATCATGCGACGCAGCGGCTGGGGTGAAAGCCTGGGTGTGACGAGGTACCAGTGGCCGAGCAGCATGGCCGCGTTGACCGCACCCATCGCAAGCGCAGCCAGGATCAGCTGGCCGATGAAGAGCGCAGCGCTGAGCGTCCCTCCGGCGACCGCCAACGCGGCCATGGCACCGACGCCCAGCAGCCCCGCGACAATCGCCACGCCGCTGCGCGGCAGGCTGGCGAGCGACGCGACGAGATACGCCAGCGTGGTCGCGCCGAAGGCCAAGACCAGGGCGCGGCGCAGGCCGGCAGTCAGATCGGCAACCGTACCCAACGGAAGGTTCAGCTCAGAGAGCACCAGGATCGCCGCGAAAACGATCACCAGCCAAGCCATGAACAGCCGGTAGCCGCGCGTCGTGCCGCCGAGCAGCTCGGTCAGCCCCACGACGAGCAGCGTGCCGGACGTCAGGGCGGCCCAGAAGATCCAGTTGACAAAGGGAAGCGCCTCGATCGACACGTGCCGAGGATAACCCGACGAGCTGCAGCGGTTCGAGCAGCAGCAGCCGGCGAAACTGCAACACTGTTGCACTCTAGCGCGCGCCGCTTACCACAGACTTACCACGTCATTACCGACATCGGATCGGCGGGGAGAACGAATCATGGCCTCGCCGTATCCACCGATCGGTGACTACGGCGCGATCGGCGATTGCCGCACGATGGCGCTCGTCTCGCGCACCGCGTCCATCGACTGGTGGTGCGAGCCGCGCTTCGACGCGCCAGCGCTCTTCAGCCGCATCCTCGATTGGGGGAAGGGCGGCTCGTTTCACCTCCAGGGAATGGACCTCAAACCGATGGGCCGCCGCTACCTGCCCGACTCGGCGATCCTCGAGACATCCCTCGACCTCGAAGGAGGCAGCATCACGGTCACCGACTTTCTGGCGATCATCGGCACGGATGACGCGCAGCTCGGCCCGGCGCCGTTCGCGCGCCAGAAGCTCGTCCGGCTGATCCGATGCGAGCGAGGACGCGTCGACGTGACGGTCAACTGCGTCCCGCGCCCGGGTTACGGCCTGGCACGCCCTCGGCTCAAGCTGGCGGGGCCTCCGCATGCGAAACGACGTTCCCTCTCGCTCTCGACGCCTGGCGACCACAGGAATATCACGCTCGGCGCAACCGTCGACTGGGCGACTATCAAGGATGCGCAGGGTCGCATCGAGCTCACCATGGGCGTCGACGACGAGATCGGCCTGGTGATCGACTACGGCCCGGGTGATCTCCAGGGCGAGGGCGTCACCAGGGAGGCAGGTCGCCAGCACAAGGCCGAGCGGCGCGTCTTCACGCTGGACGAGCTGCACGGCTGGCGGGACGAGACGCTCAAGTTCTGGAAGGCATGGACCGCGGTGAGTGGCTACGACGGGCGGTATCGGACACTCGTCCAGCGCAGCGCCATCACGCTCAAGCTGCTGACCTACCACCCCACCGGCGCGATCGTCGCGGCCGGCACGACATCGCTGCCCGAGGATATTGGCGGCGAGCGCAACTGGGACTACCGCTTCACCTGGCTGCGCGACGCGAGCTTCACCCTGTACGCGCTGAACACGCTCGGCTATCGCAGCGAGTCGAACGCGTTCATGACCTGGCTGACCAAGGCATCGGTCGAACGCGACGATCCTCTGGTCCTCTACCGCGTCGACGGCGCGACGCCCGGCAAAGAGCGCACGATCGGCGAGCTGGAGGGCTACCGGCGCTCCAAGCCGGTGCGCGTCGGCAACGAGGCGGCCAACCAGCGCCAGCTCGACATCTACGGCGAGGTCCTCGACGCCGCCTATCTCGACCAGAAGTCCGGCAACCAGATGACCGATGCGGAGTGGCAGCTCTTCGCCCACTTCGCGGACCTGGCGGCGGCTCGCTGGAGGCGCCCCGACACGTCGATCTGGGAGGTTCGCGGTGGCCGCCGCGACTTCACCTACTCGAAAGTGATGTGCTGGGTCGCGCTCGATCGTGCCCGCCGCCTCGCCGAGATGCTGGGCAAGACCGACGACGAGGCCGAGCGCCTGGCCCGGTGGCAGCGCGAGGCGACGGCCATCCGGCAAATCGTCCTGAAGAAGGGCCGCCGCGACGACGGCGCGTTCGTGCAGTATTTCGGCAGCCGCGCCATCGATGCCTCGGCGCTGATCTTCCCGCTGGTCGGCTTCGTCAAGGCGACCGCGCCCTCCGCCCAGGCGACCTTCAAGGCGGTTCGCAGCCACCTCGAGCACAAGGGCCTGGTCAAGCGTTACGAGGAGGACGTTGCGATCGAGGGCGTGGCCGGTAAAGAAGCCTATTTCCTGATCTGCAGCTACTGGCTGTGCGACAACCTGTCGCTGCGCGGCGAGCTCGACGAGGCCCGCAGACACTTCGAGCAGATCTCGGCGCATGCCAACGACCTGGGCCTCTTCAGCGAGGAGTGGGATCCGGTGCACGAGCTCGCGCTCGGCAACTTTCCTCAAGCGTTCACCCATATCGCGTTGATCAGCAGCGCCCACAACCTGGAGCGCGCCTCGCAGGGACGGCTGCACGGCAGCGTCAGGCGCGAAGCTCCTTCCGACGAATAGACCGATGCGCCCGCCTCAGCCGCGGGCGAGGCTTCCGGTCAGCCCGATCTCGACGTAGCCGTCGATCACGCGGGTCAGAAACGTCTCGACCGGCTCGATGGCGGGCGGCACGACCGCCGCTCCGCTGCGCACATCGAAACAGCCGCCGTGCCAGGCGCAGACCAACACGCCGTCGCGCGGATCGAAGCCTGCCTCGCTGAGCGGGAAGTCGCGGTGCGAGCAGTTGTTCTGTACAGCGAAGAACTCGCCCTGGTGGCGCACCAGCACGACCGGCGTTCCGTCGATCTCAACAGGCAGCAGCTCGCCATCGCGCAGCTCATCGGCGAGCAGCACCCGCACGAAGCGCGTCGCCGCGACCGTCACGACAGGGGGCGAGCGATGGCCAGCAGGCGCGGCTCGGTCATGTCCTCGATCGACCAACGCAGGCCCTCGCGGCCGAGGCCCGAATCCTTCACGCCGCCATAGGGCATCGCATCGGTTCGCCAGGTGGGAATGTCGTTGACGATGATGCCGCCGACCTCGAGCTCGTCCCAGGCGAGGAGCGTCCGCTCGAGATCGTTGGTGAAGAGGCCGCACTGCAGGCCGAACACGCTGTGGTCGATCTGGCGCAGGCCGTCCTCGAACGAGTCGACCGGGAAGAGGTTGACGACCGGCGCGAAGACCTCCTCGCCGCAGACCCGCGCATTCGCCGGCACGTCGACGAGCACGGTCGGCGGGTAGAACTGGCCGTCGGGCTGGCCGCCGACCAACGCCCGTGCCCCGCCCTGCAGGGCCTCGCTGACCCACTCGTGGGTGCGGTCCGCTGCGCGCTGATCGACCATCGGGCCGAGATCGGTCGCCGGATCGGATGGATCACCCATCTTCACCTCGCGCACCGCCTCGACGAAGCGCCGCTCGAACTCCTCGTACACCTCGCGCACGATGTAGATGCGCTGCACGCTGATGCACACTTGGCCGGCGTATGCAAATGAGCCGAAGACGAGGCGCTTGACCGCCCAGTCCAGGTCGGCCGAGGCGTCGACCAGCGCCCCGGCATTGCCGCCGAGCTCGAGGACGACCTTCTTGCGACCGGCATCAGCCTTCATCTTCCAACCGACCGACGGGCTGCCGGTGAAGCTCAGCAGCTTGAAACGGTCGTCGCCGACCATCAGGTCGCCCGTCGGCCGGTCCATGGGCAGGATGCTGACCGCGCCCCTGGGCAGATCCGTCTCGGCGAGGTACTCCGCCACGCGCAGCATGACCAGCGGATCCTTCGACGGCGGCTTGAGCACGATGGTGCAGCCGGCAGCGATCGCCGGCGCGACCTTGTGCGCCGCGAGGTTCAGCGGGAAGTTGAACGGGCTGATGCCGGCGATCGGACCAATCGGGTAACGCCGCACGAGGCCCTGCCTGCCGCGGTTGGCCGCGGTCCAGTCGAGCGGCAGCCACTCACCGTTGATGCGCAACGCCTCCTCCGCAGCCGTGCGGAAGGTGAGCGCGCCGCGCGCCACCTCCCCACGTGCGTCGCGAATCGGCTTGCCAGACTCGCGCATCAGGAGGTCGGCGAGCTCGTCCGCGTCGCGATCGATGCACTGCGCCACGTGGGCCAGGGCGTCGCGTCGGGCGTAGCTCGGCAGCTTCCGCGTCAACTCGAAGGCATCGACCGCCGCCAGGGTCGCGCGCTCGAGCTCATCGGCGCCTGCCTGGAACGTCGTTGCCACGATCTCGCCAGTCGCCGGATTGCGCACCTCGAGCGGTGATCCGGCCTCGACGAACTCGCCGGCGAGGTAGATCGGGACGGTTGAGGCCTGCACCCGCGTGGTCATCGGACCTCGATTGTATCCCGCAACGGTGAAAAGCAGCCCGAAACCCAAGACAGGCGATCCGGGTACGATCAGCGACAGCATGAATCCGCTCTACCTGCTGCTCGAGCTCGCCGTCGCCATCTCGTTCGTGCTGGCCGCCATGGCGGCGCTGCGCCGCGGTCGGCTGCCGTTCTATGAGCTGATCTCGGCCGCGGTCTTCGGCGTCCTCCTGGAGGAGGGCGATCAGCTCATGTTCGGCAGTTACCACTACAGCGCCGACTGGCTGGCCAGCATCGACCGGGCACCCATCGCCATCGGTCTGACCTGGGCGCTCATCCTGGCGGGCGCCATGCGCATCACCGACGCGCTGGGCGTCCGTCGACGCTATGCGCCGTTCGTTGACGCCGTCCTGGTCATCAGCCTCGACCTGGCGTTCGACGCGATCGCCATCCGCATGGGCCTGTGGACCTGGCGAGGCGTGCCGGCGACCGACGGCTGGTTCGGCGTGCCGGCCGGCAACTTCTACGCATGGCTGTTCGTCGCCCTGGGCTTCAGCCTCATGAGCCGATGGCTGCGCGATGTCGTCGCCCGACGGCCCGCTCGCGACTGGCTTCAGCTCTTCGTGCCGTTCCCGGCCTACGCCATTTTGATCGCCGGGCTGATTCCATTCATCATCCTGCAGCCGCTGCTTGAGCCCGGGCGCGGCAACGGGCTCGGCACCTTCGCGGTCACGCTGGCCCTGTTCACCGCGATTGCCGCGTACGGCGTATGGGGGCCGAACCGCATCACGCCGAACGGCGCACGGAACGCGATCGTGGACCTGCGACTGGCCTTCGCCAGCCGCCTGGCTATCCACGTCGTCTTCCTGACCGCGCTATTCGTGATGAACCTGCAGACCACGGTACCGATGCTCTTCCTCGTGGCCCTGTTGCTGCTCTTCGTCGAGATTCCGCTCGCCTGGCTAGTCAACGCCCGCCTGAAGACCGATGCCGACGTTGCGCCCCCGCTCATCGAGACGGTTCGCGCATGACCGACTGGAGCACCGCGACCGATGAGTGCGTCGAGCACCTGCGTGCGCTGATCCGCATCCCGAGCATCAACCCGCCCGGCGGCGAGACCGATGCCGCCAACTATTGCGCCGAGATCCTCCGTTCGGCCGGCATTGCCGCGGAGGTGCTCGAGTCGGCGCCGGGCCGCGGCTCGTGCTTCGCGCGGCTGATCGCGACGGTCGCCGATCCGCTTCCACCTCTGATCCTGCTCAGCCACCTCGACGTGGTTCCCGTCGATCGCGACTCCTGGTCACGCGACCCATTCAGCGCCGAGCTCATCGACGGCATGGTGTGGGGCCGCGGCGCCGTCGACATGAAGGACATGGTCGCCATGGAGCTATCGGTGATGCTCGAGCTGCAGCGCTCCGGTGCCCAACTGCGGCGCGACGTGATCTTCGCGGCACTGGCCGACGAGGAAGCCGGCGGGCAGTTCGGCGCCCTGCATTGGACCAACCAGCGGCCGGACCTCTTCAGCTCGGCCGCAGGCTTTGCGGCAGCCGCGATCAACGAAGTCGGTGGCTACTCGATCACGCTCGACGGCCGGCGCTTCTACACCATCCAGGTCGCCGAGAAGGGCATCCTGTGGACCCGGCTACGCGCGACCGGGACGCCGGGTCACGGCTCGATGCCACACAACGACAACGCCGCGATCAAGCTCGCCCAGGCGGTGACCCGTCTGGCGGAGGCGGCGCGGCCCGCACATCTCACTTCGGTTGTGCGAACGTTTTTCGAGACGCTGGGCCTCGGCGACGTGGCGCGCCTGGCCACCAGCGATCCGGATGCCGCGCAAGCCGCCCTCGAGCGAGCCGTCGACGATCCGGTGCTGCGTCGCTCGCTCGACGCCATGCTGCGCGACACCGTCTCGCCGAACATGATCCATGTCGGGCAGAAGATGAACGTCATCCCAGGCATCGGCGAGGCCGAGATCGACGTGCGCACGCTGCCCGGGACCGACCAGCAGGCATTCCTTGGGCAGCTGCAGACGACCGCCGGCGACGAGGTGCAGGTCGAGACGGTGATGGCCATGCCATCGGTCGAATGGCCTGCCGACGCCGAGATCGTGGGCCTCATGCGTGAGGCGCTGCAGCGAGCCGACCCCGACGCAACGCCGGCACCGATGATGATCACGCCGGGCACCGACGCCAAGGCGCTCGCCATGCTCCGCATTCCAACCTACGGCTTCGCCCCGCTGCGACTGGCGCCGGACATGCCGTTTCTCTCCCTCTTCCACGGAAACGACGAGCGTGTTTCGGTCAGCGCCCTGGCCTTTGGGCTGCCGGTCCTGCACGAGGTGGTTGAGCGCTTCGCTTCGGCGGCGCGAACGGACTGATAAACGCCGCCTCGTCGCGTGAGCAACACACCGAACGTGATCCCTGCCAAATTCACATCAGGTGTGCGTTAAGCTCGCGGCCCGCCCAGCCCGAAGGCGACGTTCGCATCGGCCCGCGATTCGACTCGCACCACCCCTCGGCTATACTCCACCGGATAACAACGAGTCCGCACCAATGACTGACCGCACCGATCCTCCCGCACCCCCCGCCGCGCCTTCCGCATCCCCCGAGCCGTCCGCCGAGCGCGTGCACGCCTTCGTGTTTCCCGGCCAGGGCTCCCAATACGTTGGCATGGGGCAGGCGCTGGTCGAGCACTTCCCCGCTGCCGCGGAAACCCTTGAGCGCGCCGATGCGACGCTTGGCTTTCCGCTGTCGCGCCTGATCCTCGAGGGACCGGCCGAGGAGCTTGATCGCACCGTGAACGCGCAGCCCGCCATCCTGGCAACCAGCGTCGCGTTCCTTGAGGCGATGCGCGACGAGGCGCGTGAGGCCGGCGTGCAGCTGCTCCCCCGCTCGCTTGCCGGCCACTCCGCCGGGCAGTACGCGGCCGCGGTCGCAGCGGACGCCATCGACTTCGCCGACGCACTGCGCCTCGTCCGCGAGCGTGGCCGGATCATGCAGGAGCGCGGCATCGCCGGCGGCATGGGCGCCGTCATCGGCCTGACCGATGAGCAGGTTGACGAGATCGTGCTCCGGGCCCGCGAGCATGGCGAGATCTCGGTCGCAAACGACAACGCGCCGGGCCAGATCGTCCTCTCGGGCATGATCCCGGCACTCGTCTTCGCACTCGAGATGAGCAAGACCGTCGGCGCCCGACGTGCCGTACGCCTCGCCGTCAGCGTCGCCAGCCACTCACCGTTGATGCGCCGCGCCCGCGACGAGTTCAACGGCATCCTCGCCAAGGTCCCCTTCCGCGAGCCGAGCGTGCCGATGCTCGGCAACGTCCATGCCAGCATGATCCATACGGCCGAAGGCCTGCGCACCGAGCTCTCCGATCACCTCGTTCACGGCGTGCAATGGACCGATACCATCCGCCGCATGGTCGCCGACGGCGTCACCGACTTCGTCGAAATCGGCCCTGGCCGCGTCCTCACCGGCCTGATCCGGCGCATCAGCCCGCAGGCCAGCGCGCACGCCATCGATGCGCCGCGAGCGGATGGATCACTCTGGCTGCCAAACGCCGCTGAGGGCGAGGCGTGAGTCAGCGCCGGGTGGTCGTCACCGGGCTCGGCGTCGTCTCTCCGGTCGGCACCGGGCTCGAGGCGACCTGGGACTCGCTGGTCAACGGCCGGTCGGGCATCACGGATATCACGCTGTTCGACACGACCGACTACCCGATTCACATCGCCGGCGAGGTCACCGGCTTCGATGCGACGCAGTACATGGAGCCAAAGGACGTCCGGCGCCACGACCGCAACACCCATCTCGCCGTGGCGGCAACCGGCGAGGCGCTGCGCAACGCCGGGCTGCTCGGTGACGACAACCACCTGACCGATGTCGACGCGGACCGCTTCGGCATGGTGTTCGGCACCGGTATCGGCGGCATCGGAATGATGAGCGACGGCATCAAGACGCTGCTCGAGCGCGGTATCTCCCGCGTCAGCCCCTTCCTGCTGCCGCACATGCTGCCCGACTCGGCATCGGGCCAGGTCGCCATCGAATACGGCCTGCGCGGGCCGAACATGGCCATCGTCAGTGCCTGCGCCACGGGCGGCCATGCCATCGGTGAGGCCATGGAGGCCATCGTGCGCGGCCAGGCGGACCTCATGCTCGGCGCGGGGACCGAGGCGGTGGTCGTGCCGCTGGCGCTGGCCGGCTTCACTCAGATGAAGGCGCTCGGCACACCGATCAACCCCGATACCGGCGAGTACGACCCCACCCAGGCCAGCCGCCCATTCGACGCGACGCGTGACGGCTTCGTGGTCAGCGAGGGCAGCGCCGTGCTGGTGCTCGAGGAGCTCGAGCACGCCCGCGCCCGTGGCGCCACGCCCATTGCCGAGGTCATCGGCTACGGCTCGGCCGCCGACGCGTACCACATGGCGGCACCGGCCGAGAGCGGCGAGGGCAACCAGCGCGCCATGCGCGCCGCCCTGCAGCGCGCCGGCATCGGTCCCGACGGGGTCGACTACATCAACCCGCATGGCACGAGCACGCCCCTGAATGACCGATTCGAGACGATGGCGATTGAATCGGTCTTCGGCGAGCACGCCAGGCAGATTGCGATCTCGTCGACCAAGTCCATGACCGGGCACCTGATGGGCGCCGCCGGCGCCCTCGAGGCCTTGGTGTGCGCCATGGTCATCCGCACGGGCTGCATCCCGCCGACCATCAACTACCGGCATCCGGATCCGGAGCTGACGCTCGACTACGTGCCGAACGTCGCCCGCTCGGCGGATGTCCGCGTCGCGCTCTCGAACTCGATGGGACTCGGCGGCCATAACTCGACGGTGATCCTGCGCCGCATCGATGAGAGCTGACGGGAGCCGACGCGCGGTCGTCACCGGCATCGGCGCCGTGACACCCATCGGTAACGATGCCGAGACGTACTGGCGCAACCTGCTCGGCGGGGTGAGCGGCGTGGCGCGCATCACGGCTTACGACGCATCGGCCGAGGAGGTCCAGATCGCGGCCGAGGTCAAGGACTTCGAGCCGAAGGACTTCATCGATTTCAAGTCGGCGCGGCGCATGAGCCGCTTCGCCCAGCTGGCGGTCGTCGCGGCGGCCCAGGCCATCACGAGCTCGGGCCTCGAAGTGACCGATGCGAACCGCGACGAGATCGCGGTCGTGGTCAACACCGGCGGCGGCGGGATCGGCGAGGTGGCGCTCGGCGAAAGCGTCTTCCTGGCGCAGGGCGGCAAGCGCGTCAGCCCGTTCATGGTGCCGATGCTGTCGGCCTCTATGGCCGCCTGTCAGATAAGCATCCAGAATAATCTGCGCGGCCCGGTGGTGACCAGTGTCGCGGCCTGCGCCTCGGGCGTGCAGGCATTCATCGAGGCGCAGCGCATGATCGAGCATGGCGACGCGGACGTGGTGATTGCCGGCGGTACGGAGAGCGCCATTTTGCCGGTCGCCTTCGCGGCCCTGGCGAACATGGGCGCGCTGTCGAAGCGCAACGACGAGCCGGAGCGTGCCTCGCGCCCCTTCGAGGCCAACCGAGATGGGTTTGTCTTTGGCGAGGGAGCCGCCGTGATGGTCGTCGAGTCGGCCGAGCACGCCGCAGCACGCGGTGCGACGGTGATCGCCGAGATCGCGGGCGGTGCTCTGACCGCCGACGCGTTCCACATCTCCGCTCCCGAGCCAACGGGAAGTGGTGCGGCCCGCGCCATGACCCGCGCGCTGCGCGACGCCGGCATGCAGCCCGAGGAGATCGACTACGTCGCGGCCCACGGGACGTCCACACCGCTCAACGACGCGACCGAAACCAAGGCAATCCGCGCCGCGTTCGGCTCGCACGCCGATCAACTGGCAGTGAGCAGCAACAAGAGCATGATCGGCCACACGCTGGGCGCCGCAGGTGCCATGAGCGCGGTGGCGGCTGTGCTCGCCATCCGCGATGGCATCATCCCGCCGACCATCAACTACGAGACGCCCGATCCAGCCTGCGACCTCGACTATGTTCGCAACCACGCGCGCCATGCGACGGTCAACGCGGCGATGGTCAACGGCTTCGGATTCGGCGGCCAGAACGCCGTCGCCATCTTCCGCAGGTACGCGTAGCGCCCGGACCTTCTACCGGCTCCCCTTGCCTCGCTCCGCCGCTTACTCTGCGGACCAGATGACCGAGATCAACGGGCTCCGGCTCGCCTACCGCGGATTCGTGACCGGGCTGGCCGCGAGCTACATGTGGCTGGCCATCGCGATGGCGCTTGCCGGCCTGCTGTTCGGTGACCCGCTCGCTCCGCTGCGTCCGATCGCCGGCGCCGTGATGCCCACGACCTCCTCGGATCTCGCCTTCGTCATCGGTCTGATGGTGGTGCAGGTGGGAGGCGGGCTGGTCGGCATCTGCTTCGCGTACTTCTTCGCCCGATTCTTCACGGTGCGCGCCACCCTGCTGGTGGCCGCGCCGGCATTCACGCTCCTCGCCTGGGCGCTGCTGCATGCCGGGTTGGCCAGCCTGGTGAGCGTACCGGTCGCGCTCGCCCCAATCTCGGTCCTCGCCTCGCTGGGCTACGGGCTGCTGCTGGGCCTGGGCGTGCCGCTGCGCACCGATGTGCTGCGCGCGGCTCAGTCGCCGGTGACGTAGAGCTCCGGCTCGTGCCGAGGGCCGCGCCCCGGCAATGAGGCGACCCAATCGCGCAGCGCCGACTCGGTCGTGCTGAAGGCAAGCTCGTCCCACGGAATCTCGTCCGGTCCAAAGGCCTGGACCTCGGACGTCTCGGCGCCCGGCAGCGGCTCACCACCGACCACGCTCGCCTCGTAGATGAGCGTCACCACGCCGGCATGCGGCCGCGAGTACACGCCGATCAGCCGGCCGACCTCGACCAGCAGTCGCGTCTCCTCCTCGGTCTCGCGCCGCGCGCCCTCCTGCGTCGATTCGCCCAGCTCCAGGAAGCCGCCCGGGTAGCTCCATCGACCGATGGCGGGCTCGATCGCCCGCCGCGCCAGGTGCACGCGACTGTCAGCAACGGGCAGCGTGCCAACCACCATCCGCGGGTTGCGCCAGGTGACGTGGCCGTCCGGGCACACCAGCCGAGGGCGGTGATCCTCCTCGAGCGTCTGCTCTGTCACGGCCTTACCGCAGGCGGGGCAGCATCGAGGCACCTGGCCCAGGCTCAGCGGGTATTGCGACGTTGTGTCACGTTCCGGCATCGGTTTCATGCTAGACCGGTCGGTCGGGCGGCATCGGTACAATGCCAAGGAAGACCGCATGAACCGATGAACCCGATGAATCTCGAGACGCCGGAGTACAAGGAGCAGCCGAAGAGCCGCAAGCAGACGCTCGTGTCGCTCATCGCGCGCTTTGGGGCTTCCGAGGCCGTTTGACCGGACGATGACCGATGCGCTTCCGGAGGTCCGCCTCTACAGCTCACTGACGCGATCGATCGAGACGCTCGAGCCGATCAAGCCGGGCCACGTCGGCATCTACACCTGCGGCAGCACGGTCTACAAGTACGCGCACATCGGCAACCTGCGGACATACATGCTCGGCGACCTGCTGCAGCGGAGCCTGGAGTACCTCGGCTACGCGGTGGTGCATGTCAAGAACATCACCGATGTCGGGCACATGCGCGACGACACGTTCGACTCCGGCGAGGACAAGATGCTGCTTGCCGCCGAGACCGAGGGCAAGACCCCGGACGAGATCGCGCAGTTCTATACCGATGCATGGCTGGAGGACGAGCGCGCGCTGAATATCGAACCGGTCGACGTCATGCCACGCGCCACCGAGCACATCCCGCAGATGCTCGACCTCACGGCGACGCTGCTCGACAAGGGCCTCGCCTACGAGGTCGACGGCACGGTCTACTACGACGTCTCAGCCTTTCCCGGCTACGGCAAGCTCTCGGGACAGCGGCTCGACGAGATGCGGGCCGGCCACCGCGTCGAGGTCGAGGCCGACAAGCGCGATCCCGAGGACTTCGCGCTGTGGAAGCGCGCCGGGCATCATCGGCTCATGAATTGGCCGTCACCCTGGGGCAACGGCTTCCCCGGGTGGCACATCGAGTGCTCGGCCATGTCGATGCAATACCTCGGCGAGCGCTTCGACATCCACACCGGCGGAATCGACCTCAAGTTCCCGCACCACGAGGACGAGATCGCGCAGTCGGAGGGCGCCACCGGCCACCAGGTCGTCAGCATCTGGATGCACGGCGAGTTCCTGACCATGGCCGACGCCAAGATGGCGAAGTCCGCGGGCAACATCCTGCGCGTTGCGGACCTGCCGGCGAAGGGCTTCGAGCCACTCACCTTCCGATACCTGGCCTTGACGGCTCATTATCGGAGCAAGCTCGACTTCCGCGAGGAAGCCATGCACGCCGCTGCCTCCGGGCTGCGCCGGCTACGCCGAGCCGTCGCCGAAGGCCAGACCGATGCGTCCGTCGACGTAGGGGCAGCTCCCATGGCCGGCTATCGCGCGCGCTTCACCGATGCGCTGGCCGACGATCTCAGGCTGCCCGCGGCGCTATCGGTGGCACACGACGTGGCCCGCGCCGCTGATCTTTCGGCTGACCAACGGCGGGCGTTGCTGCTCGACTTCGATCGGGTACTGGGATTGGACCTCGATGCGCCTTCAGAGAGCGCCTTGACCGAGCTTCCCGATGGAGCCGCCGAGCTGCTGAAACGCCGCGCCACCGCACGCGCCGCACGCGACTTCGCGACCTCAGACGCGCTCCGCGATGAGCTTGCGGCAGTCGGCGTCGAGATTCGAGATACGCAGTCCGGGCAGGAAACTCGCCTGAAGCGTTAGTGTCGGCCGCCAACGTCAGCGGTCCGGAATGCGAAGCCTCGTCCCGATCAGCAGGTTCTCCGGATCGTTGATCCGATCGCGGTTCGCGTCGTAGATGAGGCGCCAAAGCGACTCATCTCCGTATGCTTGCGCCGCGACGCGGCGCAGCGTATCGCCGCGCCGCACAACGAAGACCCTGGAGGCAACGACGGCCTCCACCGGAGTCGCGGCCCCTGTCGGCGCAACCGTGCCCTGGGCTGCCGGGATGTTCTGCGCCGGAACCAGCGGCGCATCCCTGGACGTCAAAACGACCGCCCAGAGCCCGAACATGGCGCCGATCGCCAGCAGCGTGGCCAGCACGACACGAAATGCGATGTCCTCGGTCGCGAAGAGTGCGGCGCGGCGCACTCCCTGTGCGGTCACCAGGGTCTTCAAAGATCGAGGCCCACGCGGAACTGCATGGGGTCTGGCGGGCGCCGGCGACGGCCGAGGCCGGGCAATCGGGCGCACCTTGGGCGACGGTATGCTCGTGACTCGCGACGGACCGAGCGTGTTCCGGGCCGACACCTGGCGAGACTGCGTCGACTCCGCGATACCCGGATGCAGGCAGCTCTTGCAGCGACCGGCCGGCGACCAGCATCGGGCGCAGACGTAAAGGCCGCATGACCCGCAGAAGGAGAACGGTGAGACCGACTCCTCGATCGACGGGTTGCGACCGCAGCGGTCGCAGGGGACGGTGGATGGCGCTCTCATGGCAGGAAGGCGACGAGTATCTCACCCGTCCCCGGTCTACACAAGACTCCCCGCGGCGGCTAGCTGTCCGACGGCAGCGGCCCGAACTCACGGGCGGTGGTGTTCACCGCATCGATGATCGTGTCGACTTCCTGGTCGGAAAGGGCCGGATGAACCGGGATGGACAGGATCTCCTCGACCAGCCGCTCGGTGACGGGCAGACGGGTCTCAGCCAACCCGAGCGCGCGGAACGGATCCTGTCGGTGCACGGGCACCGGGTAGTAGACGTTCGAGCCGACGCCGCGCTCTCCCAGGCGCCTTCCGAACTCAGCGGGACGTGCCACGCGCAGCGTGTACTGGTGATACACGTGCTGGACGTTAGCCGGTACGTGCGGCGTCACCACGCCCTCGAGCTCGGCGTCGTAGCGTGCGGCGATGGCGCGCCGCCGCTCGTTGATCGCCGGCAGCTTTGGCAGCTGACCGAGCCCAATGCTCGCGTGCACATCGGTCATGCGGAAGTTGTAACCGAGAATCTCCGGCCGATAACGTTCGCGCATGCCGTGCTCGCGCAGCAGCGTCGCGCGGTCGGCGAGCCCGGCGTCGGAGGTGGTGATGATCCCGCCCTCGCCGGTGGTCATGTTCTTGGTGGGGTAGAAGCTGAAGACACCGATCCCCCATGCGCCGCTCGAACGTCCATCGCGTTGGGCACCATGCGCCTGGCATGCATCCTCGATGACAGGCACGCCGTGCCTGTCGGCGATCTCGAGGATCGCAGGCATGTCCGCCGGATGCCCGTACAGGCTGACAGGGATGATGGCCTTCGTCCTCGGGCCGATCGCCGCCTCAAGCTGCTCGACATCCATGGTGAAGCTCACCGGATCGACGTCGACGAAGACGGGCCGCGCCCCAACGTGCAGGATGGGGCTGGCGGTCGCGGTGAAGGTGAAGGAAACGGTCACCACCTCGTCGCCCGGACCGACGTCCAACGCCAGCAGACCGAGGTGCAGCGCCGTCGTCCCCGAGCTGGTGGCGACGCCGTATGGCGCTCCCACGAATGCCGCGAACTGCTCCTGGAACTCGTGAACGCGCGAACCTTGCGCCAGCTGGCCAGACTCCATTGCGCTCCATACGAGCGCCTTCTCTTCGTCGCCCACCTGCGGGCGCGCGATCGGAATCACGTATCTGTTCTCCTCGAAATTCGAGCTTTACGCCTGCGGGCAGCGTGGCGTCCTCGGGTGGGCCGCGCTAGCCTACCGCGAAACTCGGCCCACCGAGTGATCGGACTCTCCGAATGTGGTGCGTCGAGTCGACGGCGAGACGCGAGACGCTCAACGACGCCGATGTAGCGCGCAGCTTCAGCGGTCCAGGGATGCGCCGTCGTGAAGGCCTGCGCCCGGGTTGCCAGACGCAGGCGCAGCTCAGGATCGTTCGCGAGCTCGACGATGGCGTCGGCCATGGCGTCGACGTCGCCCGGCTCGACGTAGCGCACCATCTCGTCGCTGAAGTACGCACAGGTCGCGCTTGATCGGGCGACGATGGCGGGCACTCCCAGGGCCGCGTACTCCATGAGCTTCGTCGGCAGGATCCCGTCGGTGAACATGTCGTTGCGATTCGGAACGACGCCAATGTCCGCGGTCGCAATGGTGCGGGCCAGCTGGGCGGTGGGAACCAGCTCGGTCGACAGCCTGACGACGTCCCCCAATCCAAGCTCCGCGATGAGCGCCTCTATCTCGCCCATCATCTCGCCGCGGCCGTGCAGGATCAGCCGCAGCGGGACATGCTGACGAGCACGTTCCACGGCGCGGACCAGCAGGTCGATGCCGTACCGATGGGTCAGCGTGCCGTGGTAGATGACCGTCACCGGCGGCATGCCGCCCAAGGCCGGCTCCCGCCTGGCGAAGAGCGTCTCATCCGGCGCGTTCATGACCACGTTGACCTTACGCGGCGCCACGCCGCGCCCGATCAACGACTCACGCCAGAGGTCGGTCACGGTGAGGATCTGGTCCGCGAAGGCGATGCTCAGCCGCTCCTGCCAGCGGACGATGCGCACCATCAGGCTCTTGACGTCGCCGCCGAAGCGGCTGGCGTAGAACTCCGGCATCAGGTCGTGAAGGTCGAGCATGATCGGCGTGCCAAGAAGCTTGGCGGGGGCCGCCGCAAAGACAATGAAGTCGGGAACATTGTGCGCCTGCACGACATCGTAGCGGCCGCGCAGCTGCAGGCGCAGCAACTCGGCCGCGGCCCATGCGGTGAACGAGACGTACTCGACCAGTTGGGCTCGCAAGCCCATTCCACGCTGGCGACGCACCGGCACGCGGTGGACGCGGATCTCGTCAATCACCTCATGTCGCGGCTCGTCGTTCAGACGGGCGCAGATAACGTCGACCTCATGTCCCCGCGCCACCAGCGCCCGCGCCTCGCGCTCGACACGAATATCCGGATACGAATTGTCAACAATCATGCAGTGGCGCAGGCGGCGCTTGGCGGGCAACGATTCTCCCCTGTGCAGGCGGACGTGATGGCACATCCTAGCCGAGAGAGACGCGTACGACGTGAGACGGTATCGTTACGCCGTGAACACCGGGGGCGACAGATGGCGCCGAGTCATCGCCACAAGCAACCTGGGCGCCTGGATGCTCGTCATCTGCTGGGCGCTTGTCGTCTTCGTGCTGCTCACAGAGCCGCGTCTCGCGGACACCGGCCGCCTGCGAATGCGGTTCGGCATCTTTGCCTTCGGACACGGCGTGTTCTTCGGAATCCTCGGGTTCTTGGTCGCGAACGCGCTCATCCGGTTCAGACTGCGCCGGCTCTCATGGTGGACCGTAGTGGTGCTGACGCTGTATGGCATCCTGGGTGAACTGGTGCAGACCACGGTTCCTGGTCGCACGCCCTCAATCATCGATCTCGGTGCCGATACGCTCGGCGCCTTCGTTGGGGCGACTACCTGGACCATCTTGGCGCGATGGCAAAGTGGCACGGCCCTACGGCGGGCCGCGCAGATTTGGCGACATGGCCGGCCAATGGCGCATGAGCTCACAACCGTCGACCGATCCATTCTTAGCTAGCACGGAGCATTGATGGAACGCCGAGTAGTTGTTATCGGCAAGAACCGCCTGGCCGTCGAATGCCTGGACGTCGTGCTTGACGCACACGACGTCATCGTCCTTGCCGTGGCTGATGCGGCCGACGACGGCCATGACGGCTGGCAGCCCTCGTTCCGCGCCGCCGCCGAGCGCCGTGGCCTGCCACTCCTGGCGCCTCCGGATGTGAACGCGCCGGCCTTCGTCGCGCAGGTCGAGGCGCAGCAGCCGGACTTCGTGCTCTCCTTCCAGGCGGCCCAGATCCTGCGATCGCCGCTCATCGCCACGGCCCGCGTGGCAACGCTGAACCTGCACTTCGGCCCGCTTCCCCGCTACCGCGGCGTTGCCCCCATCGCGTGGGCCATGATCAACGGTGAAGCGGCCACCGGCGTCACGATCCATCACATCAACCCGGGTGTCGACAGTGGCGAGCTGGTTCGATCTTGGTCGGTGCCGATCGACGACGCCGACACGGGTCGCACCCTGTACGACAAGTGCAGCGAGGCGGCCGTCGCCCTCTTCCGCGACGCGTGGCCCGAGCTCCGCGAGGGACCAATCCATGGCACGCCGCAGGAGGATGCGGAGGCGCTCTACTACAACCGCCATTCGATCGATTTCAGCCAACGGCAGGTGTCGTGGCGCGCTGACGCCAGAACGATCTTCAACTGGGTGCGTGCCTTCATCTTCCCGCCCTTCCAGTACCCCCTCGTCCGGCTGGACGGCGTGGAGGTCGAAATCGGCTCGGTGAACTGGGACCGACGGCCGCATCGCGGCCGCCCCGGAGAGATCCTCGCGATGGATGACAACGGACTGGTCGTCGCCGCGCCCGGCGGGCGGCTGCTCCTCGGTGCACTGCGCACGGATGGCCGGCAGGCAGACCGCGGGGAGCTGGCCGCCGCCGGTTTCGCGCCGGGAGCGGTGCTGAACGGCCACTGATCGAGGGGTGGCCGGCGAACGCGCCGGTGAGTATCATGCGCGACGTGCCACGTCCGGGAATACGAGTAGTCCCGGGCCTCTTGTAGCCCCGAGACGGAGGGAGACCGATGCAGATCGCCGTGGTTGGCCTTGGCTACGTTGGTCTTGTCACCGCGGCGTGCCTCGCACGGCTGGGACAGCGCGTCATGGGCCTCGAATCAGATGCCGCCAGGGTGGCGGCGCTGGCCGAAGGTCGCTCCCCGTTCTACGAGCCCGGCCTTCAGGGTGCCCTCGTTGAAGCGCGTGGACGGCTGAGCTTCACTACGGACCCGGCAGAGGCGCTGCGAGGTGCCGAGGTCATTCTGATCTGCGTCGGAACACCATCCCGCGAAACCGGTGAGGCGGACCTCAGCGCGGTGATGGTGGTCGCCGACACGATCGCCGACCACATCGAAGGCCCCACGGTCGTCGCACTTCGGAGCACCGTCCCGGTGGGCACGACCGAGCACCTCGAGGAACGGCTCAATGAGCGACTGCGAGCGCGTGGCTGGACGGCGAGCGTCCCCGTTGTCGCCAACCCGGAATTCCTGCGCACCGCTCGCGCCATTGACGACTTCCTGCGCCCCGCGCGCGTGGTGCTCGGACGCACCATGCTGGCCGCCGATAACCAGATCGAGCTGCTCGAAACCCTGTATCGGCCGCTGAATGCGCCGATCTTCGTGGTCGATGCCCGAAGCGCCGAGCTGGTGAAGAACGCCGCCAATACGTATCTGGCGACCCGCATCAGCTTCATCAATGAGCTCGCCGGGCTGTGCGAAGCAACCGGCGCCTCGGTGGCAGCGGTCACCGCCGGTATCGCGGCGGATCCACGCATCGGCGGTGACTATCTGCGCCCCGGCCTCGGCTACGGCGGCTCCTGCCTGCCAAAGGATGTGCGCTCCATCATCGCGCAAGGGGCGGAGCACGGCGAGCAGATGCCACTCGCCCGCGCGGTCGACGAGGTCAATCAGCGCCAGGCCAAACGGGCTGTCGAGCGACTCGCTGCCGCGATCGACCGTCCGCTGCATGAGTCGCGCATCGCGCTCTTGGGTCTCGCTTTCAAACCCGACACTGATGACATTCGAGACTCGCCGGCGCTGACGCTGGCCCGCGTCCTGCGAAGCTGTGGGGCGGCAGTGGTCGCGTGTGACCCGCAGGCGAGTGACCGGGTTGCGCAGCAGGAGCCCTGGCTCACCCTGGCGCCGGATCCAGTGGCCGCCGCCAGGGACGCGGACGCGATCGTCCTCGCCACCGAATGGCCGGCGTACGTCACCGCCGACCTGGGACCGCTCGCGGCCGTCATGCGCGGCCACGTCATGTTCGACGGCAGAAATGCCCTCGACGCGAACCGGGTCGAGAGCTCGGGACTGACCTACGTGGCCGTCGGAGGAGGAGGCGGTCCCGCCTCCTCCTCCGACGCGCGCCTCTCTGCCGCTGAGGCCTGACTCAACGGCGGCTGCGCCACGAGCCAGGCACAAAACCGCTCGATTCCTTCGCTGAATGCCATCCGCGGCTCCCATCCCAGTCGCTCCCGCGCGAGCGAGACATCGGCGAACGTCGCGGGGACGTCGCCGGCCTGTGCCGGCAGCAGGCGCCTCTCGGCGGTCATGCCAAGCGCGCGCTCGATCTCGTCGACGAGCGCAGCCGTCTCAACCGGGTGGTGGCTGCCGACATTGACGAGGAGAAACGGATCGGGCGTCGCTGCGAGGCGAACGAGCGCATCGACGACATCATCGACATAGGTGTAGTCCCGCAGCCCGCGTCCCTCGTCGTATAGCTCAATCGGCCGACCGTCGAGAATCGCACGCGCGAAGCGATGGATCGCGAGATCGGGACGCTGTCGCGGGCCGTAGACGGTGAAGAGCCGCGCGACGCCAACCGGTAGCCGGCTGACGGCGTGATGCGCGTGGACCAGCGCCTCACCCGCCACTTTGGTCGCTCCGTAGGGCGACTCGGGGCGACCGCGGGCCTGCGACTCGGTGAAGGGACGCCGGTCATCGTCGCCGTAGACCGAGCTGGACGAGGCGAAGACCAGACGCGCGCCGGCGGTCGCGACGGCGCTGAGCAACGTCTGCAGTCCGCGGACGTTGACGTCGATATAGCCCGCAGGATCGGCGATCGACGGCCGCACGCCTGCTCGTGCGGCGAGGTCGAAGACGACCTGTGGACGGGTGGCGTCGAACGCCGCGGTCAGCGCATCGGCGTCGCGCGTATCGGCCTCGATCAGCCGGAACGCCGGATGGCTGGCAACGGCTTGCAGGTTACGGCTCTTTCGCGACCGAGGGTAGAAGGGGTCGAAGGAGTCGAGCGCAGCGACGTCCCAGCCGTCGCCGAGAAGCCTCTCGACCAGCGTGCTGCCGATGAAGCCGGCACCACCCGTGACGAGAGCGCGGGTCACCCAGCACGCTCCGTCGAGCTCAGGGCCATGTCGGATTTGGCGGCGGCTTGCCGAGTCCGTTCCGGAAGACCCCTGTGCGGTTCCGGGCATTGTTCAGGAGCCGCTGGGTGGTGGCATCGGCGGGCCGTGGACCGACGCTGGCCAGGATCCGGCCGAGCAGCCCGGTGACGGATTCGGGGCGGACGCTGAGCGGGACCGGAGCGCTCGCGGCCAACACGCCATTCTGCACGTCCCGTGTGAAGCTGAAGCCATCGGCCACGTTGCCAGCCAGGTAGACCGATCCCGGAAAGAACTTCGTGATGTGGGGATTCGTGCGGCTGCGCCACTCGTCGGTGGTCGCCGTCTCCGGTCCGGCGCGGTAGAGATTGTTGACCATATTCACCGAACGGGGGTTGCCGTAGGCCCAGTCCAGCCCGGCGTTGTAGATCACGTTGTTCACCACGTCGACCGCGACCGCACCGATGATCTGCGGGTTGCGCTGACTGGAGGTGGTGATGAGGTTGTGGTAAACGGTCACCCGCTGTGCGACGCTCGGCCCGTCGAGGGTGGTGATGTTGAACCCGTACGAGTGGCCAAGATCAGCAGCGATCCCTCCCGGGTGGCGCGACAGATAGAGCCCCTCGCCCATGATCGAGTTCTGGACCGTCACGTCACTGACGCGGTTGAGGATCGCCACCCCGCCGATGTCGGGCCCCCAGATCGCCTCCACGTGGTCAAGCACCACGTGGCTGATTCCCACGGTGCCACCATTGATACTGATCGCGTCGGCATCCACGGCCAGGACCGATCCGTCGCCCGTCCGCACTCGCAGGTAGCGCAGGATCACCTGGGAAGCAGCCACCTTGATCCAGCCGTCCTTGATCTGGCAGGTGCATGCCGACCCGTCCACGGTGATGTAGGGGTTGCTGATCCGGATCTCGGCCCCATTCGCATCCCACACACCACCCCCAACCAGCCGAACACGCCGCGACCCCGAGGCCGAGAGCGCGGCGGTCAGCTCACCAATCGAGCGGACCTGGATCACCCGCCCGCCGGCGCCACCCACCGTCGCACGCCCATACCCGGCAACCAGTCCCGATGGGATGACCGCGACCGAGGGAGACGAGGCGGTCGGGCGATGCGTGGGACCTTGCGTTGGACGCGTCGGGCCTTGCGTTGGACTGATTCCCTGGCTGGCGGTTGCCGAAGCGGTCGACTTACCGCTCGCGGTGGCGGTTGGCGAAGCGGTCGACGTGCCGCTTGCGTTGGCGGTGGCCGACGACTGCGCAGATCCCGACGATGTGGCGCGAGAACCGGATACGGACACACCGGGGGTGGCCTGCACAACCGCGGCCCCCGGCCCCGAGTGGCTGCCGAACGGCCACCGAGCCGCGACAACGGTGCCGACCAACAGAATCGTCACGATGAACGCGACGACGCGCCAGTCTCGCAGGCGACGCAAAGCAGTGGGTATCTGGCGGTCAACGCCGGTGGATCGGGAGGCCATATGATCGAGCACCCTGTTCGGACGGAAGGACGCGTGGCCTTTTCGCGCGGCTCGGACCACCCAGGTATGATACGCGCGCCATGTCAGGCTGGCGTCAGCCAAGTGCGTTATAGTCGGCGACCCTCCCGACGATTGCCCAGAACCTGATGTACATCTTCCTCGCATCCAGCCCTTACTCGGGCTCGACACTTCTTTCGTACGTCCTGGGCGGCCATCCGGAGATCGCCACCGTCAGTGCGGCATCCGGTGGCCGACGCGAAGGACGAATGGCGACCTACCGCTGCTCGTGCGGACGCGTCATGCACGACTGCCCCTTCTGGCTTGGTCTTCGTGACGAGATGCGTGGGCGCGGTTACACCGATTTTGCGCTCGACCACTTTCGCCTGGGCTTCGACCGCGCGCCCGGCACGCTCCGTGAGCGGCTCCGTAGCGGCTCGCTGCACTGGACCTGGCTGGAGGACACGCGTGATGCCGCGCTGAAGCACGTCGGAGGCCGGGCAACGGCGATGGCGACGGTTGGGCGCCGGAACGCCGACTTTGCCGCGGCCGTTATGAAACTGAGCGGCGCGGTGGCCTTCGTCGACGCATCGAAGGAGCGGATGCGGATTCGGCATCTCGAGCGGAACATGCCGATGCCGCTCCGGGTCATCCACCTCGTGCGCGACGTGCGCGGTGTCGCCGCGTCGGCGCTTCACCACGCCAGCCAGGCAGGCGCCGGGACCGAGGCCGCCGCCCACGGTTGGGAGGCAACAAACGGGACCATCCTGCGGCACCTCGCCGAGCTGCCATCGGAGCACCACACCATGGTCCGTTACGAGGATCTGTGCCGCGACCCAGTGGCCACCATGGAACGCCTGTACGCCTTCTGCGGCGTCGATCCCCAGCGCGCCGCCGCTCCGCTTGCGGGCGGAGGAGAGCAGCACCTCATCGGCAACCAACGCCGCCTGGCAACCTGGTCCGAGATCACGCTCGACGAGCGTTGGCGAATCGAGCTGAGCGCGGAGCAGCAATCCCGGATTACAGCGATCGGCGGATCAGCGTACCGCCAGCTCTACCCTGACTGACGACACCTGCTGAGGTCGTCTGGGCGCCCTACCAGGCGATTCCCTCGTATTCGACCCCCGCCGGAGTCTGGTTGACCGCCCGCGCCAGATCGATGACGCGTTGCCCCGGCCGCGCCCGGCTGGCGGCCTCGGCAGCCTCGACTGACGCGTTGCCGAGCACGATCACCTCGCTGTCTGCGAGAAGCTCGTCGAGCGAGTCGGTCATGACCGAGACGATGTGCGGGATTTCCTGCGCGATGTAGGCCCGGTTGGCGCCGTGGACCTGTGCGATCGCCACGTTCGGGTCGTGGACCCGCACCTCGCGACCTCGGCCGATGAGACGCTCAACGAGCGTCACCAGCGGGCTTTCGCGCAGATCGTCCGTTCCTGGCTTGAAACTGAGTCCCACAACACCGACCCGCCGCTCGCCGCCGGCCGTGACGAGGTCGTAGGCCGCATCGATCTGCCGGTCGTTACTCGGCAGCAGCGATGCGAGGAGCGGCAGCTCGACATCGTTGCGGCGGGCGTGGTGCAGGAGCGCGCGAAGGTCCTTGGGCAGGCACGAGCCGCCGAAGGCGAAGCCCGGGCGTAGGTAGGCGGTCGAAATGTTCAGCTTGGTGTCCTGGGCGAAGATGCTCATCACCTCGTGGCTGTCGATCCCCTGCTCCTTGCACACGCGGCCGAGCTCGTTGGCAAAGGTGATCTTGAGGGCGTGGAAGGCGTTGCACGCGTACTTGAGCATCTCGGCCACCCGGTAGCCAGTCGTCAGCAGTGGCGCCTCGATCCCGCCGTAGAGCGCGGCGATCTGGCCGATCGCCCCACCGTCGTCCCCTCCGATGATGGTGAACGGGGGGTTCTGAAAGTCCCGAATCGAGCTCCCCTCGCGCAGGAACTCCGGGTGGTAGCACACCGCCAGCCCGTCACCAACGGTCCGTCCTGAGGTCCGCTCGAGGGCCGGTATCACGATCGACTCGGTGCTGCCGGGAAGCATCGTGCTGCGCACCACGACGGTGTGCGGCCCCTCCTTGCCGCGCAGGGCCAGGCCGATGCTCTCGGAGACCCGCTGCACGGCGGTCAGGTCGAGCCCGCCATTCCCGTGGCTCGGCGTGCCGACGCAGATGAGCGACATACTGGTATCGGCAATCGCCGCTGCCACGTCAGAGGTTGCAGCGAGACGCCCGGCGGCGACGACAGCCGCCACCAGCTCGCCGAGCCCCTCCTCGACGATAGGGCTGCGCCCAGCGTTGATCATTTCGACCTTGAGATCGCTCACGTCGACGCCAACAACCGTCGCGCCGCGGTCGGCCAAGCAGGCTGCCGAGACGGAGCCGACATATCCCAGGCCGAAGATGCTGATGCGTGTCACCTCTCGAGACTCTCCTTCGCTGTCGATGGCCGTATGCTGGTACGTTGCTCAGTTGGCGGCGGCGCGCCGAGCCGTTGCCGGATATGCTGGATCAGCCGCTCCCGCGTGCCGTCCCAGGAGGCCCGCTGCTCGGCACGAAGCTCGAGGATCGCAGATCGATGCGCGTCGCGCTCGGAGAGCAACCGGCGCAGTCCCGCCGCGATCGATTGAGCGGTGTTGTCGACGTGCACCGTGCCCCGCGAGAAGTAGGCGCGGAGGATCGGCCAGTCCGAAGTCAGGATCGGTGTGCCGAGCGTCAGCGCCTCGGCCGCGCCGTTTTGCATGGTGTGGTCACGATTCGTAAGACAGACCACGGCATCGGCCGCCGCGAGCAGCCCGAGGTAGGTCGGCTCATCGAGAAAGCCGGAGAAGCGAACATTCTCCGGGATGGGCCTCGCCAACTCCGCCATCCGGTCGCTGCGCCCCGTTACGTGAAAGGCGACCTCGGGCATCGCCTCAGCCGCGGCGAGGACCTCGCGCAGGGGCTCGTCAGGGGCCCAGGTGTTGACCACCGCTACGTTCGGGCGGATTTCGTCCAGCGGGGGCGGAGACCCAGGCTCGAGATGCGTGGGAACATTGGAAACGACGATCGGGTGCCCGCCCCAGCGGCGCACCACGTCGGCCCAGTGCTCATCAGTCACGAGCACGGCCGCCGCGCGGCGAGCCGCCCAGCGCGTGATCCATGCGGGCCGCGTCCAGATCGCCCGCTCGAACGCATCGCTGTGCGCATCGATGACCACCGCCGCCCCGGTCGCCGCCGAATACGCAGCCGCCGTCCAGCCGGCGAAGCTGGGCGGGCTCTGCACGAACACGATGCGTGGACGCCGAGCCGCAAGGATTCGCGCCGTTTGCAGCAACTGGAGCGGGTACTTCAATGGGGCGGCGCGCAGTCCGCGCCCGCGGCTGGCGCCAAGGTAGTGGAGGTCGTCGATCCCGAGCTCCGCGGCAAGCCAGGCGCTCCGCGTGCCGCGGTGGCGCGGCGCCCAGACGATGAAGCTCGTCAAGCCCGGCAGGCGCTGTCCCGGCTCAGCCACAACCCGCGTCACGCGCTCAACTCGGCGAAGCGCTCGATGAGACGGTCGACGTTGCGGCGCAGGTCGAACTCCCGCCGCACGAACGTGCGGCCCGCCGCCCCGAGACGCGCTGCAAGCGTTGGATCGACGAGCAGTCGCTCGGCAGCATCGGCCACCGCAGCCGGATCGTGCTCGGGGACGAGGAAGCCTGTCTCGCCATCGCGCACGACCTCGGGAATGCCCGAGACCGGGGTCGAGATGACCGGTAGAGCGGAGGCCATCGCCTCGAGGATGACGTTCGGAATGCCGTCCCGATCGCCGTCAGGCGCCACGACGCAAGGCAGGACGAACGCGCGCGCCGCGGCCAGCCGCGCCACCACCTGCGGGTGAGCCAGCGGCCCGATGAGCGTCACACGGTCCGCCACAGCCAGTTCGGCGATGAGCGCCTCGAGGCGCGGGCGGAGGGGCCCCTCCCCCACGATCTGGCAGGTGAACCGCAGTCCGCGATCGGCCAGCAGACGGCAGGCGCGAACGAGATCCTCGAGCCCCTTGCGCTCCCAGAGCTGTGCCACCGACAGAAGGAGTGGACGCTCGGGATCCTCGCTCGGGCGAGCCGCCTCCTCGAAGGTGCTCAAGTCGAGGCCATGGTAGAGACGCAGGACCCGATTCGCCGTCGCGGGATCGACAAGGGTCGACAGGTGGCGTCGATTGTATTCGGTGCAGGTCGCGGTGAACGCTGCATGGCTGATCCGCTCGGGGAGCAGGACGGGCGCCACGTAGATCTCACGGGCATGAGCGGTGACGCTGTACGTGGCATCGAGGAAACGGCCGGCGACGAGCGCCACCGTGGCGGCGCGGTCGGCAAAGTGAGCATGGATGTGCGCGCCGCGCCGATCACGAAGCACCCAGGCGGCATAGACTCCGGTCGCGAAATGGAGCAACGTGCGGAGCCGCGTGCCCGCCGGATGGTGCCGCGTCAGCAACCAGGCCAGCGTACCGAAGTAGGTACGCGGGCGTCCGGCGGCAGCCGTGAGGTGCGCCGCAACCAGGCGGAGTGGCGAGATTGGCATCAGGTATGTCACCCGCTCACGGAGACGCTCCTGGCGGGGCGACAGGTTCGCGTCCGGCTGCCGGATCGAGACGATCCGCAGGTCCACGCCGCGATCGATCAGGCGGAGAATCTCACGGTCGATGAATGTCTCGGTGAGGACCGGGTACCGACCGATGAGGTACGTCAGCCGCGGCAGCCGTTCACGCTCGGCCAGCGCCGCTGACGGCGCATCGGCGGTGGTCATGCCGCCTCCTCCGCTCGCGACCGGCGCAATCCGCCGGCGCCATGGCGGAAGAGGGCAGCGTGGCGTCGCGCTTGGGTCCGCGCGCTGAAGCGGTCCTCGACCCGGGCTCGCGCACCGAGGCCCAGACGCGCGGCGCGATCGGCGTTGCCCAAAAGCTCGAGCATGGCGCCCGCCAGCGCGGACGGATCACCAGGCCGGACGAGCAGCCCGCTCTCGTCGGAGATCACGACCTCCCGACTGCCTGACACGGCGCTTGCAACGACCGGCAGGCGGCTGGCCATCGCCTCAAGCAGCGCCATCGGCAGGCCCTCCCACAGCGATGGGAGGACGAACAGGTCGCTCGCCGCAAGCAGGTCGGCGACGTCGGACCGGTTGCCGACGAGGTGGACCCGTCCCCCGAGCCCGGTCGCAGCTGCGCGGCCGACGATCTCGTCGCGCAGCGGTCCCTCGCCGGCCAGGACCACGTGCAGGTCCGCATGCCGCTCGGCCACGGTGGGCAGCGCATCAAGCAGCACTCGATGCCCCTTTTGCTCCATCAGCTTGCCCACGATCGTGACGAGACGAGCGTCTGCCGGTACGCCCAGCCGAGCACGCATCGCGGCGCGGTCGACCGGATGGCCGTACCGGTCGATGTCGACGCCGTTCGGGATGGTGAACAGCTTGTCGGGGGGCGGACGGAACTGGTCGCGCACGGCCCGCGCCGCATCTTCGGACACGGCGATGAAACCAGAGGCTGCTCGGACCCCGATCCGGTAGAGAGCACGGTGCGCCCGCACCTTGGGGGAGAGCAGCCAGGGTTGGCCGGGGAGCTGATCGGCGCGCAGGTCGAGGCGAGCGTTGTGTACGGTCCAGTACACGCTCCGCACGCCGGCGCGGCGACGCAGCGGCAGCACCACGAAGTCGAGCGTGCGAAGCAGGTGTGTCTGCACGACCGACGCGGCGTGCCGCTCGACCGCCCGTCCGAGATCAGCGTGCAGACGCGCGAGCTCAGGAACAGCGCGTCTCCAGGCAACGAGGGAGTGGCGACGCCCAGACACGACCTCGACCGGAACTCCGAGCCGCTCGATCTCACCGCGCAGAGGACCGTCTCGCAGGGTCACCACGACGGGGCGGCAGCCGAACTCGGGGAGAAAGCGCGAAAGCGTTCGCACGACCTCCTGGGCGCCACCAATGTCGAGGTTGGCCACCACCTGCAGCACCGTGATATCCCGCTCACTCTCCATCCATCACCCGGGTAACTCATGGCGGCGCCGCGCGCTCCCAGCGGGCGCCCCGCATGGCAGCGGACCATAGCATCTCGATGGCCCGCATGTGAGCGTGCTATCGTCCTGTGCCTGCCGCCCCACTCGACCCATCCTCGAGCGTCATGATAATCAGTCACAAGCACCGATACGTCTTTGTGGAGCTCCCACGGACCGGCTCTACCGCCGTGCGTACCGAGCTGCGCGCGCTGTACGAAGGCAAGCCGATCCTCCACAAGCACGCGACGTACGAGGAGTTCTGCGCCATCGCGACCGAGGATGAGCGCGGGTACTTCGTATTCTCAACCATTCGCAACCCCGTCGACGACGCGGTAAGCCGGTACTTCAAATTCCTCACGGACCACAAGGGCCGGTATACCGATCCGTCCCGCCGCTCGAGGCACAAGCCGATCCTCAACCGCATCCTGGACCAGAGCGCCTTTCGGTTCGTCCGCGCTGGCCGGACCGACTTCCCGAGCTTCCTGCGTCGCTACTACCCCCTCCCATTCGATACGTGGGCCAGCCTGTCGCACCACCGATTCGATTACGTGATGCGCTTCGAGCGGCTCAGCGACGACTTCGCCGAGGCGTTGCGCCGAATCGGGATCGAGCCGGAGCGGCCGCTGCCGGTGGCCAACGAGACCGCGGCGCGGGACCGAGACTTCACCACGTACTACGACGAGGTTTCGCGTCGACACGCGCGGCGCGTCTTCGGGCCATACATGCGCCGGTGGGGCTACAGCTTCCCCATCGAGTGGGGGCTCGAGCCCCCCAGCAGGTGGCACGAACTGCAGTACGCCGCCGTCAGCTCGGTCGCGGGCGTCTACTGGCGCCACGTGCGACCACGTCTCGTCGGTCGCGCCAGGGGCCGTCATCACGGCACGCGGCGAAGCGCCGAACATGCCGAGCGCAGCGACCACGGCCTTGACGGCTGAGCAGGCGTCCGTCGGCGGCGGGCAGCTCTTCGTCGTCGGCCGACCGCGGACGGGCTCCACCCTTCTCCAGCATCTCCTCAACCGATCACCTAGGGTCTGCCTGGCCCCGGAGTCCCACTTCATGCGCCGCGCGCGTCACCTCCGGCTTGCACGGCGACTGCGAGAGGCAAGGAGTTCGGAGAGGCTGCGCGCTGTGGTCGAGGTGCTTTACACCCGTGACCGCTTCAGCGACAAGGGACTTTGGAACTGGCTCCGCCACAACGTCCCGGCCGACGAGTTCGCCGGGCGCCTGCTGGTTGCCGAGCGCACGCCGCGTGGACTGCTCAGCCTGGCAATCCAGATCTACGCCGAGCGCCGCTGCAGGATGGGCGAGATGCCGATCCTCGGTGAGAAGACGCCGGAGCATCTGGCCTTCGTGCCACAGCTGCGGAGCTGGTTCCCCGAGGCTCGCTTCATCCACACCTTCCGTGACCCACGCGCCATTTATGTCTCGGAGCTGCGGCGGCGGCGGGCGGGGGCTTGGGGCATCAAGGAGCTGCTCCCCTGGCTACCGGGCGCTGTGATCGACCCGATGCTGGCCCCCCTCGAGGCTGGCCACACCGCGCTCGCGTGGCGCAGAGCGGCAGCCCTCGACGCGGTGTACCGACGCACGCTCGGTGACAGGTATCTGCTGGTCCGCTTCGAACACCTCGTGGCGAATCCAGAGGCCGAGCTCAGACGCGTCTGCGGCTTTCTGGGCATCCCATTCAATCCCTCGCTGCTTGACGTGCGGATGACCGGATCGAGCTACTCGTCGGATCGGCACAGCGGCGAGGGGCTGGATGCCCGGGCGGCCGATCGATGGCGCGAGCATATCCACCCGCTCGCCGCCCGGTTCCTGCGTGGGGCCCTGGGCGCCGAGATGGCACGGTACGGCTATGGCGACTGAGCCTGCCGCCGCCTGGTGCTGGATGAACCCGGACCTCAGCTCTCTCTGTAGCCGAGCGCCCGCAGCCGACGCCCCAGCAGGGTCCGAAACCAGCGATCAGCCCAGTCGGGGATCATGGCGCGCCACCGCGTCGCAGCCTCGTGGTCGATCCCCCGCTCGCCAAGTAGCGCGCCGACGCTCACCACCCGCTGCTCCAGCATCGCCGGCTGGAAGTCGATTCCAAGCCAGCCGCAGAGTGCTTGTAGCTCCTCCTCAGGCTGTCCGACCAGGTCCTCGAAGCGAACCATCCGGTACCGGTCGGGATATGCGCGCCGGTAGCGCCCGGCGCGCCACGCGCCCTCCGCCCAGATCACCGTCGTCTCGAGCAGGACGAAGGCGGTGAGCAGCGGCGGGGCGAGCCCGAGAAGGCGGTACGGAAAGCCGCCGCGCGCCGCACGACGCCGGCGCAGCTCCGAGACGAAAATGCCCCGCGGGTCGCGCATCATGTGGACCACCCGTGCGCCGGGGTACCAGGCGAGCAGGGTCGGCACGTGTCGCAGATGTGCTGGGGTCTTCTCACCCCGGATTCGCTTCCCCTTGCGCTCGGCGTAGGCGTCGAGCATCGCGCCGAAGATGGCGCCCTCGCTGCGATCGGTTGGTTCCAGACGGGTGCGCAGCTCCTCTGGCGGCACGCGCTTGACGAGCCACGCCCAGAAGCGACTTGGCTCGCGCCAGGTGGTGGCACGCTGCAGGCCGCCGTCGTACAGGAACGCGATCATTCGCCGCAGCCGCTCATCATCGGAGAGGTCGCCGAAGCGACGCAGCTTATGGCGGACCCCTTCGCGACTCAGCAGGTGCCCGAGGAAATGGTTTTCCGGCGCGATCGCCACCGCGTCGTGCTGGTTCAGGATGTTGCGCAGCAACGTCGTGCCGCTTCGGCTGAGACCCACCACAAAGATGGACTCGGCTTCGCCTGCCGCGCTGCGGGCGTCAGTCGCCACGGATGGGACGCGCGCCATCAGGAGCAGTGGATGCCGGCTACGGGCCTGCCGCGAGCGAGAAGTCGTCCACGTAGATCGCCCCGTTTAGGCTGCTGACGGTCATCATCACCTGGGCCGATGTCGCTCCACTCGGCGCCGGAGTGGATACGCTCATCAGCTGCCAGCCCGCGGTCGAGCTGGTCACCGGGGCGACCTTGGTCGTCTTGAGCACTGTTGAGCCATTCATCCACTTGATCTTCACCTGGAAGGTGAAGGCGTCGACCGTGGCGGGCACGTTGACGTAGCCGTTGAACGTGTAATTCGTGCCGGCTGTTACGGTCACCTGCTGGAAGATCGAGTAGCCGGAGTTATTGGTCGCGAAGTGGCGTCCCTCGTACGTACCGCCGTGCGGTGGGATGGCCGACGAGCGGGTGAACTTCGTTTTCGTCCCCCAGTTGTCGGGGATGGTGTCGCCGTTCGCATCCAGCTCAAAGCCCGGGTTGGAGAGCAGGTTACCCGAGGTCTGCGTATTGATCGTCCACGTTCGCGAGGCAGGCGTCGGGTCCGCTGTTGTACCGGCCAGCGCGCGCACCTCGAACGTGTGCGGCCCATCCGCCAACCCGGTGTACGCCTTCGGCGACGTGCACGCGGCCCACCCAGCGCTGTCGAGCCGGCATTCGAAGCTGGTCGTGCCGGCGCTGCCCGAGAAGGTGAAGGTCGCATCGGGCGAGCTCACCGTGCCGGAGGGTCCACTGTCAATGGTCGTCTCGGGAGCCGAGGTCTGCGTATTGATCGTCCACGTGCGCGAGGCAGGCGTCGGGTCCGCTGTCGTACCGGCCAGCGCGCGCACCTCGAAGGTGTGCGGCCCATCGGCCAACGCGGTGTACGCCTTTGGCGACGTGCAGGCGCTGAACGCATTGGGGTCGGCGCTGTCGAGCCGGCATTCGAAGCTGGTCGTGCCGGCGCTGCCCGAGAAGGTGAAGGTCGCATCGGGCGAGCTCACCGTGCCGGAGGGTCCACTGTCTATGGTCGTCTCGGGAGCCCCCGTTCCTCCACCGACGGAGAATTCGTAGATCCTGCCGTCGTTCTCGTTCGGATCCTGGCTGTTGTCGAGCATCCGATCGGAGACGTAGATGTTCCAGCCGGCACCCCCGGCCGATGGCGGCGCAATGGCCAGACCGGCGGCCGAGTTCGGATTGGCAGCGGCAATCGAGACGGTCGACACCAGCTGGCCGGTCGGCGTGACCTCGATCATTGGGTCGGGGCCGTTCGTCGGCGAAAGGCGGTTGCTGACCACCCAGATGTTGCCGGTGTCCGGATGAACATCGAGCCCCTCCGGCTCGGTCTGGCCATACTGCTCGAGGTCATAGTTGGTCACGATGTCGTCGCCGCCGGTTCCGACCACGCCGTTTGGTCCGGGCAGCACCTTCACGAGGTCGTTGTCGATGGCGTCGACCATGTAGAGGATCCCGTTGCCAAACGCGAGGCCTTCGGTGTCGGCGTCGTTGTACGGCGCCACGGTGACGTCAAAGCTCCGGAGCTGCGACATGTTCACCGCGTTGTAGACCCAGATCCGGCCGTTGCTGCCGTCCTTGGCGATATACAGCTCATTCGTTGCCGGGTCATAGGCCGCACCGACGGGCTCCTTGTTGACCGGGTTGGTGGGCGACACGGTCGTGTTGAATGTGGCCGACTGCAGGCCGATGTTTGTCGGGGCGAACCACACGTTGACGTTGTGAAAGCCGGCGCCAGTGGTCTCCTCGACCTCGCCGTCGGCGATGACCAGCCGGTCGCGCCGGCTGGCTGGCACTTCGGTTTCGCTGGCCGGGATGTAGGCCAGGCCGGATGGATCCGGGCTGTCGGGGTTCAGGGCACTGCCGGACCCGGTGTTCGTGGTCTTGACGAGCGTCACCGTCGGCTGGGCAGCCGTGGCCGTCGCCGCGGAAAGAACGGGCTCGCTGAAGGCGATCTCCATGATGCCGGCACCGGTCCCGGCGGGCGTGCCTGCATCGGCCAGGTAGAGGCTGGTCAGGCTCGAGGCGTCATTGGTGTCGGCGGTCGGCGCGACCACCAGCCCCTGCGGCGAACGCACGTTGAGCTCGTTGAGGTTGCGCTTGACGAGCAGCGTGCCGGCAGCGTCGAATTCGTAGAGCGTGCGGCTGGCCGCACCGATGCTGAACAGGTGGCCATCGGGCGCCACCGCCAAACCGCGAAGCGCCTCACCCGCCGCCGACAATGACAGGCCGCGCGCCACGCGCGGCGCGCCGGCGGCCCTGGAGACGACCGAGATCCGGCCGCTTGCATCGAGGACCAGGCTCTCGCCCATAGCATTGGAGGCGAGACCAGTCGCCAGGTCGCTGGCCGAGCCGCCCTGGACAGGCGCCGACGACGCCGTCGCGCCGATCTTGAGCAAACCCCCGGGGGTCGGAACAGTGACGACGGCACCGGTGGATGCGGCGCCGACCAGCTGATCATGGGCGGCGTCATAGGCCACGTTTGGTGATGCCGGCAGACCGGCGGGGAGAGCCTGCTCTCCGAGCGGCTTCTCGAGCAGGGTGATGGAGCGGAGTACTGCACTGCCGTCAGCCGCGGCCCCGGTGATGATCAGGCTGGAGGCTTCCGGCGTGTAGGCCAGTCCACGAGGGCTTCTCAGGCCGATATCACCGGCCTCGATCAGCCGAACAAGTCGCAGGTAACCCTGCGCAGGCGCATGGGGGCCGGCACCGATCCTTGCCCCGACGGCGATCGGGCTGGTGGAGGCAAGCAGAACAGCGGCAGTGAGCGCCGCGAGGGCACGTAGGCGCAACAGGTTCTCCCCCGGACTCGGGCATTACTATTGGATTAGGGTGAGCCGGCATTGTGCACTCGT